>KE354444.1 GCA_000415505.1 Streptomyces afghaniensis 772 | reverse complement strand
GCCGGGCCCCACTGGGGTTCCAGCAGTCGCCACAGGTCGGCGGTGGAACCGGCCGGTCCGACGATGGAGGAGCAGCGGCGGCCGGCCCGGCGGGCGCGGTCGGCGAAGGCGCGGACGGCGCGCGGAGTGGCGCAGATCGGGACGAGGTTGGCGCCCGCGTAGCACAGGGACGTCAGCATGCCGTCCTCGTACCAGCCCCACATCTCTCCGCCGAGCCGCCACGGGTCGAGGCCGGCGATCTGCACCCGGGACGTCACGAAGGCGTTGGCGACCGGCTCGCGGTCGAGTATGGCGAGCGCGGCGTCCAGGTCGCTCGGTTCGAGGACCCGGGAGGTGGTCTGCGTCAACACGTGCGGGGCCTCACACACAGGGGTCGGCTGATCCACGCACTGTACCTGGCGGAGCTTGGGAGTGCCGCCCGCGTGCGGTGCCTTGACCGACGGGACGCCCGCGGACCTGGCGTCATCGGTCGTCGAGCCGCTTGCCGAGCCGGCTCACCTCGTCCTGGAGGCCGCGCACCATCCGGTACAGGGCCTGTACGGCGACGACGGACACCCCGTTGGCGTCGATGGGGTGGATGGTCCGGTCATCGGCTCCCAGCCCGAGGGCGGCGTACCAGTCCTGGGCCATGGGACCGAGGTGCCGTACGCCCTCCTCGCCCCGGTAGCTCCATGTGCTCACCGGCAGCGCCGCCACGGCACGCAGCACCGCGTACCCGTCCGTGGTGGAGCCGTCGCCGGTGGCCTCGGTGCCGGCGTCCGGGTCGGGCGGCCACAGACGGGGTCGATGTCGCACTTGACGGAGGCACGGTCGCTCCCGTCGCCGCCTCCCTCGCCGTGCGTGCCGTACGAGTGCCTGGAGTGAACCCACCGTCGCGGGCCGTGCCCCGTGTCCGTTCCCGGCCGCTCCCCCCGGTCGATCTCCTGGAGGAGTTCCCTGCCCAGGACGGTTTCGGGGTGCTCGTCCCCCAGCACTCTGCGGAGCGACGCGACGACCCGCGCGCACAGCGGCCGGGCCGCGACGGCCCCCTCGGTCTCGAGGGTGGCGATGGCCAGGTTCATCCGGACGCGGAGTGTCTCGGGGTGGTCCTCGCCCAGTGCCTGAGCGCAGTCCCGGGCGAGATCGCGGAACAGGCCGAGGACCGGAAGAGGCCCGTCGATCGTGGCCCGGACCGCCGCGTAGTTCGACCAGGCCTGCACCGTCTGGGGATGCCCGTGGCCGAGATGCTGCTCGCGGCGCGAGGCAACGTCCCGGAGGTCGTCGATCGCCGTGTCCGGATCGGCGTCCAGCCGGCACAGCGCCTCGACTTCGGCGGCCTCGGTGCTGAGGGGATGGTCCGGGCCCAGCAGCGCCTCGCAGCGCTTCCGCACGGCCGTGGCCATGGACAGCGCGTCCTCGGCCGAGCCGCAGCGCTGCGCCCAGTAGGCCAGCGAGATGCGGATGCGCAGGCTGGTGGGGTGGCCGGGGCCCACGGCCGCGTCAGCCTGGTCGGCGAGCCGGGTCAGCAGGGCGCATGCCGTGTCGTGGTCGCCCGCGCGTGCGGCGGCCCAGGCATGGGAGTGGCGGGCGGCCAGTGCGGCCGGATCGTCGGGCCCGAAGGCGGTGATCATGTCGGGCAGCAGCTGGTCGAGTTCGATGTGCGCGTGGATCCAGTTGCCCGACCGGCCGCCGGTGCGGGCCATGCCCCAGCGGGCGAGCAGCCAGAGGGTGCGGTCCCGGTCGGGGTGCGCGGCTTCGCTCCGGGCGGTCTGGGCGTAGAGCCGGTTCGCCTCGTGCCAGCGGCCCATGTGTCCGAGCCAGAGGGCCCTCCGCAGGGCGGCGAGCCGGGTGAGGATGTGCTCCGGCCCCAGGTGGCGTGAGCAGTCCGCGTGCAGGTCCGTCGTCAGCTCCAGGGCGCGGCGGACGTCCTGGGTGTGGCCGGTCCAGAACGCGAGTGCGTGCCGTGCGGCCAGGGTCTTGGGGCTCGCCTCGCCCAGCTCCGCGTCGGCACCGGCGACGAGCCGTGCCGCCGCGTCCCGTGCCAGTTCCGGTTCGCAGGCGGCGCTGAGCCTGGTGACGGCCTGCGCCAGCGCGTCGAGCCGCTCCTGGCCCGCCGGCCAGACCACGAACTCCTGTGCCGAGGAGCAGGCCAGTACGGCATCGGCGGCGCCGTCCCAGCCGCCGATCCAGGTGTCGGCCGACAGGCGCGGGGTGAACTCCCTGTCCTGCCGGGTGCCTGAAGTGCCCTGCCGGTCCCGGAGGTTCTGCCAGGACTCCTCCCAGTGGGCGTAGTCGATGTCCAGGGCACGGCCCTTGCCCCTGGCTAGGGAGTCGATGCGGCGCAGCAGCGCCTCGACGGTGTGCCAGTCGCCGTTGCCGACGCCCGCCTCACGGTCTCTCAGGTAGCCGTAGAGGGTCTCTCGCCCGATGGTGAAGGACGGGCCGGGTACGTCCCGAGCCGGCCTGGTGGCCTTGACCACCTGTGCGACGGTGACGTCGCCCTCTCGCATGAGCCGGGCGAGCTCCGCCCGGAAGTGCCGCCACGTCTCCACGGTGCCCTCTCGACGGAGCCTGTCCGGGACAGGTGTCCATGGTGTCCGGGACGGTCCGGGGCCGTCCAGCGGAATCGGTCAGTCCGGCAGCTGTTCCCGGACGTCCGGGATTTCTCCGCGCGGGGCGTGCGCGGGGTGCACTCGTCTCAGGTGCCCGGTGCTGCCGGGCGGTTCTGGGAGGTGCCGTGCTTCACTTCGTCGTCGGTCTGCTCGACGGTTCGCCGGTCGTCGCCGTGCTGGCCCTCACCGTGCTCACGGGCCCGGTGCTGCTCCGGCAGGTGCTGCTGTTCCTCGGTTTCAGGTGGGCCCTGCGCGGTGCGCGGCAGGACGCGTCACGTGTGTCGCTGTTCACCACGTACTCCGCCGCGCTGACTGCTCGGCGTGCGCGCAGGGCCCGACGGGGTGGGCCGGGGGCACGGTCACGGTGACGGGGAGGCACTGTAGCGGGAACCCGTACGACCGGGACGGCACGGTGGCGGGACCGGTACACCCTCGTCGGCGGCCGGGAGGCGGCGTGCGGCCCCTCCCGGCCGGATCCGTCGCCGGACGGTCAGCCCGCTACCGCCACCGACGGCTCGCCGGAGGTGACGCCGTCCTTCTCCATCTGCTCGGCCAGCTTCATGGCCTCCTCGATGAGAGTTTCCACGATCTTGGACTCGGGGACGGTCTTGATGACCTCGCCCTTGACGAAGATCTGGCCCTTGCCGTTGCCGGAGGCGACGCCGAGGTCGGCCTCGCGGGCCTCGCCGGGGCCGTTGACGACGCAGCCCATGACGGCGACGCGGAGGGGGACCTCCATGCCGGTGAGGCCGGCCGTGACCTCTTCGGCCAGCTTGTAGACGTCGACCTGGGCGCGGCCGCAGGACGGGCAGGAGACGATCTCCAGGCCGCGCTCCTTGAGGCCCAGCGACTCCAGGATCTGGAGGCCGACCTTCACTTCCTCGGCCGGGGGCGCGCTCAGCGAGACGCGGATCGTGTCGCCGATGCCCTGGCTGAGCAGCGCGCCGAAGGCGACCGCCGACTTGATCGTGCCCTGGAAGGCGGGACCGGCCTCCGTGACGCCGAGGTGCAGCGGGTAGTCGCAACTCTCGGCGAGCTGCTTGTACGCCTCGATCATCACGACCGGGTCGTTGTGCTTGACGGAGATCTTGATGTCCCGGAAGTCGTGCTCCTCGAAGAGGGACGCCTCCCACAGGGCCGACTCGACCAGGGCCTCGGGGGTCGCCTTGCCGTACTTCTGGAGGAGGCGCCTGTCGAGGGAGCCCGCGTTGACGCCGATGCGGATCGGCGTGCCGTGGTCCCGGGCCGCCTTGGCGATCTCCTTGACCTTGTCGTCGAACTGCTTGATGTTGCCGGGGTTGACGCGGACCGCCGCGCAGCCGGCCTCGATCGCGGCGAAGACGTACTTCGGCTGGAAGTGGATGTCGGCGATGACCGGGATCTGCGACTTGCGGGCGATGGTGGCGAGGGCGTCGGCGTCGTCCTGGGTCGGGCAGGCGACGCGGACGATCTGGCAGCCGGAGGCGGTGAGTTCGGCGATCTGCTGGAGGGTCGCGCCGATGTCGGACGTACGCGTGGTCGTCATCGACTGGACCGAGACGGGGGCGTCTCCGCCGACGGCCACGGATCCGACCTGGATCTGCCGGCTCTTCCGGCGCTCGGCGAGCTTGGTCGGAACGGACGGCATGCCGAGAGAAATCGCAGTCATCTGCTGTGCAACCCCAAGTCGTGGATCAAGGTCCGGTCCCGTGAGCAGCGGGCTCCGAGCTTCGAGATTACGGCACATGCCTTGGCGCGGGCACATCCCAGTCGCATTGCCACTCAATGGGAGGCGGCCCGGCACAAAGTGTGCCGAGCCGCCTCGAACGCCGTATGACTAGGAGATTCTCACCGGGTTAACCACGTCCGCGATCAGGACCAGGATCGTGAAGCAGATGAAGATCCCGGCGACCACGTAGGCGACCGGCATGAGCTTCGCCACGTCGAAGGGCCCCGGGTCCGGCCGGCGAAGCACCTTGGCGATGTTGCGGCGCAACGACTCCCACAGCGCGCCCGCGATGTGGCCGCCGTCGAGCGGCAGCAGCGGGAGCATGTTGAACAGGAACAGGGAGAGGTTGAAGCCGGCGACCAGCATGAGGGCCATGGCCAGCTGCTGGGTCGGCGGGATGTCGAGGGTGAAGATCTCGCCGCCGACGCGGGCCGCGCCGACCACGCCCATCGGGGAGTCGGCCTCGCGCGGGGCGCCGTCGAAGGCCGCGTTCCACAGGGCCGGGATCTTGCCGGGGAGGGCGGCGAGGGAGTCGACGGCCTCGCCGATCCGGTCGCCCATCCAGGTCACGGACTCGCCGAAGTCCTGCTTGACCACGCCGGTGGCGGCGCTGAAGCCGAGGAAGCCGGCCCGGACGTACTCGCCCTCGACGATCTGTCCGCCGGAGTCCTTCTTGGCGACCTGGTTGGTGGCGATCTTCGCCTGCAGGGTGACGTCCTGGCCCTTGCGGTCGACGACGATCGGCACCTCCTTGCCGGGGGTGGCGCGGATCAGGTCGGACAGCTTGTTCCAGTCGTCGGTCCGGACGCCGTTGAAGGAGACGATCTTGTCGCCCGCCTTGAGGCCCGCGGCGGCGGCCGGACTGGCCGGGTCGCCCTTCTCGCACTTGTCGCGGTTCTCGCTCTGCGCGATGACGCACTGGGAGACGGAGCTGACCGTGGTGGTCTGCTGGGTGATGCCGAAGCCCATCAGGATGGTGAGGAACAGCGCCACGGCCAGGACCAGGTTCATGAAGGGCCCCGCGAACATCACGATCACGCGCTTCCAGGGCGCGCGCGTGTAGAACATGCGGTTCTCGTCGCCGGGCCTGAGCTCCTCGTACGCGGCCGAGCGGGCGTCCTCGATCATGCCGCGCCACGGGGAGGTGGAGCGGACCTCCAGCCGACCGTCGGGGCCGGGCGGGAACATGCCGATCATGCGGATGTAGCCGCCGAAGGGGATGGCCTTGAGCCCGTACTCGGTCTCGCCCTTCTTGCGCGACCACACGGTCGGGCCGAAACCGACCATGTACTGCGGCACGCGGATGCCGAACAGCTTGGCGGTGGACAGGTGCCCCAGCTCGTGCCACGCGATCGAGAACAGCAGGCCGACCACGAAGAGACCTATGCCGAGGATGAACATCAGGGTCGTCATGCACGGGCCTCCGCCGTCTGTGCCGCCAGTTCCCGGGCCCGGGTCCGCGCCCAGGTCTCCGCTTCGAGGACGTCCGACACGGTGAGTGAGGTTCCCGTACGCGGGGTGCCGTGTTCCTCGACGACCCGGGTGACGGTCTCCATGATCCCGTTGAAGGGCAGCGCGCCCTGGCGGAACGCCTCCACGCACTCCTCGTTGGCCGCATTGAACACCGCCGGTGCGGTGCCCGCGAGCTCGCCGACGTGCCGCGCGAGGTTCACCGACGGGAAGGCCTCGTTGTCGAGCGGGAAGAACTCCCAGGTCGAGGCCTTGCTCCAGTCGAAGGTGGGCGCGGCGTCGGGGACGCGCTCGGGCCAGCCGATGCCGATGGCGATGGGCCCGCGCATGTCGGGCGGGGTCGCCTGGGCCAGTGTCGATCCATCCGTGAACTCAACCATCGAGTGGACATACGACTGGGGATGCACGACGACCTCAATGCGGTCGAAGGGAATGTCGTAGAGGAGGTGTGCCTCGATGACCTCCAGGCCCTTGTTGACGAGGGTCGCGGAGTTGATCGTGATGACCGGGCCCATGGCCCAGGTGGGGTGCGCGAGGGCGTCGTCGACGGTGACGTGGGCCAGCTCCGCCTTGGTCCGGCCGCGGAAGGGGCCGCCGGAGGCGGTGACGACCAGCTTGCGGACGTCGGCGCGGGTGCCGGCGGCCAGGGCCTGGAAGAGGGCGGCGTGCTCGGAGTCGACCGGGATGATCTGCCCGGGCTTGGCGAGGGCCTTGACCAGCGGGCCGCCCACGATGAGCGACTCCTTGTTGGCGAGCGCGAGGGTGCGGCCCGCCTCCAGGGCGGCCAGGGTCGGGGCGAGTCCGATGGAGCCGGTGATGCCGTTCAGCACGGTGTGGCAGTCGGACGCCGCGAGCTGCGTGGCCGCGTCCGGGCCGGCGAGGATCTCGGGGAGCGGCTCGCCGGTGCCGTACTGCGCGGTGAGCGCCTCGCGCAGGGCCGGTACGACGTCCTCGCGGGCGACCGCGACCGTGCGCGCCCGCAGCCGGTACGCCTGCTCGGCGAGGAGGGCGACGCGGCCGCCGTTGGCGGACAGGCCGGTGACCCGGAACCGGTCGGGGTTGCGCAGCACGAGGTCGATGGCCTGCGTGCCGATGGACCCGGTGGAGCCGAGGATCACCACGTCCTTCGGGCCGTCGCCCGCTACGGGGTCGTAGACCAGGTGTGGATCGGCGAGGGGGGCTGGACTGTCGCTCATTCCTCCATTGTTGCCGTAAGCATCGTGTGTGAGGACAGCGCATCCCCCTCGACGGGGCGCGCGCCACACCGGCCCGCGCCCCCGGGGTGGCCGGTCAGCGGATCGGCCGGTGGACGTTCTCCTTCTGGGACGGGCCCGGTGTCGCGTCCGCGATCCACGGCCCCTCGCCCGACGGGTCGACGATGCCGCGCTCCAGCCACTCGTACGTGCCCGACAGGACGCCCTTGACGACCTTGCGGTCGAGGTCATCGGTGTTGGTCCACAGCCGGTTGAAGAGCTCCTCGATCCGGATGCGGGACTGGCGGCAGAAGACGTCGGCGAGCTGATAGGCCTCGCGGCCGTGGTCGCCCTGGCTGCGCAGGAGTTCGGCCCGGACGCAGGCCGCGCTCATGGCGAACAGCTCGGCGCCGATGTCGACGATCCGGCCGAGGAAGCCCTGCTTGGACTCCATCCGGCCCTGCCAGCGGGACATGGCGTAGAAGGTGGAGCGGGCGAGCTTGCGGGCGGTGCGCTCGACGTAGCGCAGGTGCCCGGAGAGGTCCACGCCATGTTTGAACTCGCCGTAGGTGGCCGGGAGCTGGCCGGGGCCGGCGACCAGCTTGGGCAGCCACTTGGCGTAGAAGACGCCCGCGTTGGCGCCTGCGCGGGCCTTCTCCCCCAGGGACTTCCCGGGGTCGATGAGGTCGCCGGCGACCGAGAGGTGGGCGTCGACGGCCTCGCGGGCGATGAGGAGGTGCATGATCTCCGTCGAGCCCTCGAAGATGCGGTTGATCCGCAGGTCGCGCAGGAGCTGCTCGGCGGGGACGCCGCGCTCGCCGCGGGCCCGGAGGGACTCGGCCGTCTCGAATCCGCGGCCGCCGCGGATCTGGACGAGTTCGTCGGCCATCGTCCAGGCCATCTCGGAGGCGTAGAGCTTGGCGAGGGCGCCTTCGATGCGGATGTCGTTGCGGTCCTCGTCGGCCATCTGCGAGGCCAGGTCCGTCACGGCCTCCAGGGCGAAGGTGGTGGCCGCGATGAAGGAGATCTTGGAGCCGACCGCCTCGTGGTGCGCGACGGGCTTGCCCCACTGCTCGCGGGCCGCCGACCACTCGCGTGCGATCTTCAGGCACCACTTGCCGGCCGCGACACAGGAGGCGGGCAGGGAGAGCCGTCCGGTGTTGAGCGTGGTCAGGGCGATCTTCAGGCCCTGGCCCTCCTCGCCTACGCGGTTGGCGGCGGGGACGCGGACCTGGTGGAAGCGGGTGACGCCGTTCTCGATGCCGCGCAGGCCCATGAAGGCGTTGCGGTTCTCGACGGTGACGCCCGGCGAGTTCGTCTCCACGACGAAGGCCGTGATGCCGCCCTTGTGGCCCTCGCTCCTCGGGACCCGGGCCATGACGACCAGCAGGTCGGCGACGACGCCGTTGGTGGTCCACAGCTTCACTCCGTCGAGGACGTAGTCGTCCCCGTCGGGCACGGCGGTGGTGGCGAGGCGGGCCGGGTCGGAGCCGACGTCGGGCTCTGTGAGCAGGAAGGCGCTGATGTCCGTGCGGGCGCAGCGCGGCAGGAAGCGCTCCTTCTGTTCCTGTGTGCCGAACAGCTTCAGCGGCTGCGGCACGCCGATCGACTGGTGTGCGGAGAGCAGCACGCCGATCGCGGGGCTGGCGGAGCCGGCCAGGGAGAGCGCTTTGTTGTAGTACACCTGCGTGAGGCCGAGACCGCCGTACTTGGTGTCGATCTTCATGCCGAAGGCGCCGAGGTCCTTCAGCCCGTCGATCACCTCGTCGGGGATGCGGGCCTCGCGCTCGATGAGGGCCGGGTCGACCTTCGTCTCGACGAAGTCGCGGAGCTTGGCGAGGAACTCCTCGCCGCGCTGGGCCGCCTCGTCGGCCGGCAGGGGGTGGGGGTGGATGAGGTCGAGCCGGAAGCGGCCGAGGAACAGCTCCTTGGCGAAGCTGGGCTTGCGCCAGTGCTGTTCCCGGGCGGCCTCCGCCACCTCACGGGCCTCCCGCTCGGTGACGGCGGGACGGGAAGAGGGGGTGGTGGAAGCGGACATGATGGCCACCTCGCCGCATATAGGGATGTTGAGGACCGTACGTTACCGATCAGTGCTACTGGATCGTTGGTACCCGAAACCGGACGCTCCCACCAGTCCTCGCGCATCCGTTCAGCCGATGAGGCGGAACGCTCCCGGACTTGTCGGGGGCCTGAGGACGGTGTTGCATCGGGGTGTCTTCCCGGGAACGGCCCTCCCCTCCGGCGCCGGTCCGGAATTCGGTATCGAAGCGCTTCGACAACCTATGGACACGTACTCCCCGCTGGAGCTACTGTCGAACCACCCTCACCCACTCATATCAGCAACGCGCATTGTCGAAGCGCTTCACAAAGCTTGGAGAGCTGGATGGTCACCCTCGCCGAGGTCGCCCAGCACGCCGGAGTCTCGGCGAGCACGGTGAGCTATGTCCTCAGCGGCAAGCGGTCCATCTCCGCGAACACCCGGCAGCGGGTCGAGCGGAGCATCCGCGAGCTCGGGTACCACCCGAACGCCGGGGCCCGTGCCCTGGCCAGCAGCAGGTCGAACATCATCGCGCTGATGATCCCGCTGCGCACGGACATGTACGTGCCCGTGATGATGGAGATCGCCATCGCAGTGGCGACCGCTGCCCGGACGCACGGGTACGACGTGCTGCTGCTCACCGGTGAGGAGGGCCCGGACGCGGTGCGCCGCGTCGCCGGGAGCGGGCTCGCCGACGGGATGATCCTGATGGACGTCGAACTCGACGACGAGCGGCTGCCCTTGCTGCGCGCGACGGACCAGCCGTCCGTGCTGATCGGGCTGCCCGCCGACACCACCGGTCTGACCTGTGTCGATCTGGACTTCCGGGCGACCGGCGCGCTGTGCGTGGAGCACCTGGCGAAGCAGGGGCACCAGGACATCGCTGTCATCGGCGAGGCCCCGGCGGTATACGAGCGGCACACCGGTTTCGCCGAGCGCACCCTCGACGGGCTCCGGTCCCGTTCCCGGGAGCTCGGCGTGCGGCTGCTGCACCGGCCGTGCGAGGGCGGGTACGACGCGATGGCGGTGACGCTCGCCCGGATCCTCGACGAACGCCCGGACACCTCGGGGATCATCGTGCAGAACGAGTCGGCGGTCGAGCCGCTGCTCGCCCTGCTGCGGCAGCAGGGCCGGGCCGTGCCGGAGGACGTGTCGGTGGTCGCGATCTGCCCCGATCAGGTCGCGACGCAGGCCTCGGTGCGGCTCACGTCGGTCGCCATCCCCGCGCAGGAGATGGGCCGGCACGCCGTGGAACACCTGGTCGCCAAGTTCGAGGGGCGGGGCAGCGACGAGGTCGTGCTGCTCGCGCCCGAGCTGACGGTCCGGGGCAGCACGGGGCCGGCGCCCACCCGGCCGTAAGGCACACCCCAACCCTTCTCCCGCCCTCCTCCCAGGGCACCCCCATGTCCGCGCACCACTGCCTGAACACCTCTGTCTGCACTCCCCCAGGAGCACAGGAGCCCGCCACGTGAATCAGCCTGCTGAAACCCAGCCCCAGGTGAGTCTGGCGCAGTCCTCCCCCACCGTCGGCACGTTCCGCGAGCGGGGCGGCGCGCTGGAGTGGAGCGGCCGCCAGGAGACCGTACGGATCGAGCCGTGGGGTCCGGACGCGGTCCGGGTGCGGGCCCGGCTCGGCGGCCCGGTGCTCGAAGGGCTCCCGGGCGCGCTCCTCGACGAGGCCCCCGCGACGCCGTCCACGGTGAAGATCGAGGAGGGCCGCGGGCAGCTGACCGTCGGCACGCTCACCGTCGAGGTGAACGCCGAGGGCCTGGTCCGCTTCCTGCGGACGGAGGATTCCGCCGAGCTGCTCGCCGAGGACCGCGCCCACTTCTGGTGGCCCGGCTCCCGCCTCTACACGGCCGTCGGCAACGGCCATCACCGCCTGGAGCAGCGCTTCGCCGCGTACGACGACGAGAAGCTGTACGGCCTCGGCCAGCACCAGCACGGGCGCCTGGACCAGAAGGGCCTGGTCCTCGACCTGGTGCAGCGCAACGCCGAGGTCGGCATCCCGGTACTGACCTCCAGCCGCGGCTACACCCTGCTGTGGAACAACCCGGCGATCGGCCGTGTGGAGCTGGCGCACAACGGCACGCGGTGGGTCGCCGACTCGGCCCGGCAGATCGACTACTGGATCACGGCGGGCGACCCGGCCGCCGCCCAGCGCCGCTACAGCGCGGTGACCGGCCGGACGCCGATGCTGCCGGAGTGGGCGGCGGGCTTCTGGCAGTGCAAGCTGCGCTACCGCACCCAGGACGAGCTCATGGCGGTGGCACGGGAGTACAAGCGGCGGGGGCTGCCCATCTCGGCGATCGTCTGCGACTTCTTCCACTGGACGCACCTCGGTGAGTGGAAGTTCGACCCGAAGGAGTGGCCGGACCCGGCGGCGATGGTGCGCGAGCTGGAGGAGCTCGGCATCAAGCTGGTGGTGAGCGTGTGGCCCTCGGTGTCGCCGCTGAGCGAGAACCACCCGGTCATGGAGCAGCGCGGCTGGTTCATCGGCACCCAGTACGGCCCGATGGCGCACGCCGACTGGCCCGACAAGGAGGTGGCGTCCACGGTCCAGGTGGCCTTCTACGACGCCACCAACCCGGAGGCCCGGGAGTTCGTGTGGTCGAAGGTGAAGGAGAACTACCTCGACCCGTACGGCATCACGGCGTTCTGGCTGGACGCCTGCGAGCCGGAGCTGAAGCCGGGCTTCCAGGAGAACCTGCGCTACTGGGCCGGCCCGGGCCTGGAGGTCGGCAACATCTACCCGGCCGAGAACGCCCGCACGTTCTACGAGGGCCTCGTCGCCACCGGCGAGGAGGAGGTCGTCAGCCTCAACCGCTCGGCGTGGGCGGGCAGTCAGCGCTACGGCGCCGCCCTGTGGTCCGGGGACATCGGCACCGACTTCCCGACCCTGCGCCGCCAGATCGCGGCCGGCCTCAACACCGCGCTGTCGGGCATCCCCTGGTGGAACACCGACATCGGCGGCTTCCACGGCGGCGACCCGGACGACCCGGCGTACCGGGAGGTGATGGTCCGCTGGTTCCAGTTCGGCGCGCTCTCCCCGCTGATGCGTCTGCACGGCTTCCGCGACCCGGGCATGCCGCTGGGCCCCGCGATGACCGGCGGCCCGAACGAGGTGTGGTCGTACGGCGAGGAGGCCGGGGCCGTCCTGGAGAAGTACCTCCGGCTGCGCGAGCGCCTGAAGCCGTATGTCCTGCGCGTCATGCGGGAGGCGCACGAGGAGGGCCTGCCGGTGATGCGGCCGCTGTTCCTGGAGTTCCCGGACGACCAGGCCACCTGGTCGGTCGACGACTCCTACCTCTTCGGCCCGGACCTGCTGGTCGCCCCGGTGCTCACCGCCGGCGCCACCGCCCGGACGGCGTACCTCCCGGCGGGGGCCACCTGGACGGACGCGTGGACGGGTGAGACGTACCAGGGCGGTCGGTCCGTGACGGTCGACGCCCCGCTGGACCGCATCCCGCTGTTTCTGCGGGACGGGGCGCGGCTGCCCGTAGCGGAGTAGCCGCGCCGGCTGGAGGGGTGGCCGGATCGATGGAGGTCTTCCGGCCACCCCTTCCGCCTGTTCGGCCAACTTTCGTCCACCGCAAGCGGGTTCGAGAGGATAAGTTCCCTGCGTGTCCACGTCACCGCTCGCCCTCACCCTGGCGAATCTGTTGCTGCGGCCGGGCTTCGCCTCCCGTCGTGCCCCGGACCGGATCTTCGACCGCATCGTGGTGGAGGCCGGTGAGGCGCCGGGGGACCGGGAGTTCGTCGACGGCTTCCGGTCGCTGCTGGGGTGGTGGGCGAAGGCGGATCGGCTGACCCCGGTCGGCTGGCAGTCGGCGCAGGTGCACGTGCGCCGGCACCTCGCCAACCGGGCCCGCGTCCTGCGGCTGATCGCCGAGCGTCCGGAGATCGAGCGGGAGCCGATCGAGAAGCCGGTGTTCGTCGTGGGGCTGCCGCGCACCGCCACCACGGTCACGCACTCGGTGCTGTCGATCTCGGACGAGCACCGGTGCCCCCTGCTGTGGGAACTGCTCGGGCCCGACCTGGAGCTGCCGCCCCGGCAGCGCCGCAGGGCGATCACGGCCGGACGCCGGCTGGTGCAGGGCACGGACCTCTTCGCGCCGCGTTTCCGCGACATCCACGCGATGGCCGCCGAGGGCCCCGAAGAGTGCACGTTCGCGCTGCCGCACGCCCTGATGCCGTTCTCCCAGGCCCGGATCCCGGAGTACCTGGACTGGCACTGCGAGCGGGACTTCGTCGCCGACTACCGGTACCTCAAGCAGGTCTACCAGGTGCTCCAGTACGGCCGTCCGCGGCGGCGCTGGGTGCTGAAGTCCCCCATGCACCTGGAAAACCTGGACGCACTGCGCAGGGTGTTCCCCGACGCCACGATCGTGTGGTGCCACCGCGACCCGGTCACCGTCGTGGCGTCGTTCTGCTCGCTGATCGAGCACGGCATGGCCGTCAGCACCCGCCCGCTCGACCTGCCCGGCATCGGCGCCACCTGGCTCGGCCTGCTCAGCCGCGCCATGACGCGCGGTCTCGCGGCCCGGGCCGCGATCCCCGCGGAGCAGTTGGTGGACGCCCCGTACTCCTGGCTCGGCTCCGAACCCTCAACCGGCGCCCCGAAGCTCTACGCGGCCGTCGGCGCCCCCTGGACCGAATCCGACGCGGCCCGTCTCCCGGCGGCCGTCGCCCGCCCCAAGGGCACCCGCAAACACACCTACGACCTGTCCCGCTACGGTCTGAGCCGCGCCGACGTCGAGTCGGCGTTCGCCGAGTACAACGCGCTGCGGGCCGAGGTCGACCGCGCCTGAACGGCACGGCCGGCCCCGGCCCTCGCCACGGATCAGCTGCTGCTGACCGTCAGGTTGTTGGTGGTGAAGTTCAGCCCGCCGGACGACGAGGTGACCTCGTAGCCGAACTGGACGTCACCGATGGTCTCGTTGCCCATCCAGCGCTTGGTGTCCTTGATCCACTTCAGGATCGGCAGGATGTTCACGGTGCCGGAGCTGGAGTTGGAGGTGCGGATGAACGAGAACACCTCGTTGGAGCCGTTGGTGCCCTTGAAGACGTTCCAGGAGTGGCCGCCGAGACTGACGCTGCCCTGCGAGGTTCCGATCGGGCCGACGGGGCCGGTCTTGTTGACCCAGAGCATGATCTCGTAGTCGTGGTCCGTGTCCCAGATGTCGTACGAGGTGTTGTACGCGCCGGAGGACGGGACACTGACGTTGTAGCTGCTGGACAGCGAGCCCAGCGAGGTGATCGACTTGTTGATCGCCTTGGTCTGGTTCGGGTAGGACTTGATGCCGCCGGTGTTGGGATGGTTGGCCCAGACACCCCAGTTGGTACCGGAGTTGGCCCAGATGCACTGGCTGCCGGCGCCGCCGCCCCAGATGTTGTTGTAGAGCGTGTAGCCGTTCAGGTTGGTCTGGCCCCACTGGTCGCAGGAGTTCCAGACGGCGGCCGAGGCGGGGCGGAGGCGAGGCCGACGGTGGCGCCGAGCGCCAGGGCGGGAGCCAGCAGGGCCTTGGTGACCCTGGTCAGCGTGCGTGATGCCATGGTGTCCCTTCCAGTGGGGTGGGGGAGTGGGGGGAACTACC
>KE354443.1 GCA_000415505.1 Streptomyces afghaniensis 772 | reverse complement strand
CCGTGATGAAGAACGGCACGATCCGTACGTCCTGCGGAGGGTGCAGGGCGAACCACGACAGCAGCGCCGTCTTGCCGGCCCAGGCGCCCGCGCGCCACCAGGCGTACGCCGGGCCGGAGTCGGCCGTGCAGAAGGCGGACAGCTCGGCCGACTCCTCCTCGCGGTCGACGAGTCGGGGCGGGGCGATGCGGCGGACCTGCTCCCAGTACGCCGAACGGACCGGCGGGGTGAGCAGGATGCGGTTGTGATCGCCGGTGACGGCCACCGCGATGTCACCGCCCGCGGTCACCGACCGCTCCCCCCGCTTCCCCCACCAGCGCATGGCCTCATGATGCCAAAGGGCCGGGAGGCGACGAGCGGCTCTCGCGGGGACAATGGAGCTGTTCAGCCGGACCCAGGGGGGCCGGAGGCGAGGCCATGACCTTCGTACAGCTCATCGAATGCAGGACCAGCCGGCTCGACGAGATGAACCGGCTGATGGACAGGTGGGTCGAGCAGACCAAGGGGAAGCGGACCGCGACGCACAGTGTGGTGGCCAAGGACCGGGCCGACTCCTCGCACATCGTCGAGATCGTGGAGTTCCCGTCGTACGAGGAGGCGATGCGCAACTCCGGGCTTCCGGAGACCGACCGGATCTTCCAGGACATGGTGGCGCTCTGCGACGAGACGCCGACGTTCACGGACCTGGACGTGGTGCGGGACGAGCAGCTGAACTCGGCCACCGCGCGCAGGTTCTTCGAGCTGGCGCCCGGGCAGGGTGCGGCGCCCCCGTTCAACGACGTGTTCATCGAGGGCTACCACGACCACGATCCCTCCAATGTGCAGGACGTCATCGGGCTGGACGCGTTCCGGCGCGAGGTGGAGGTGTGGCGGGGAGGCTTCGACTTCTCGTTCACGATCGAGGACCAGATCGCCCAGGGCGACCGGGTGTGCACGCGGTGGACCTGGAAGGGGCACCACAAGGGGGAGTTCCTCGGGATTCCGCCGACCGGGAAGGACGTCACCATGACCGGGACGACCGTCCACCGGTGCACGCCGGACGGGAAGATCGCCGAGGGCTGGTGGCAGTACGACCGGCTGGGGCTGATGCAGCAGCTCGGGGCGCTGGACCCGCTGGAGTTGTGACGGGACCCGCATACGGGAGAAGCCCCCGTTCTGCGCGAGGCGGGGCGGGGGCTTCTCGCAGAGGTCGGTGCCTCAGTGGGCGTGGCCGTGGCCGTGGCCCGCGGCGGCCGGCTCCTCCTCTTCCTTCTTCTCGACGACCAGGGTCTCGGTCGTGAGCAGGAGGGAGGCGATGGAGGCGGCGTTCTCCAGGGCGGAGCGGGTGACCTTGACCGGGTCGATGACGCCGGCCTTGACCAGGTCGCCGTACTCGCCGGTGGCGGCGTTGAAGCCCTGGCCCTTGTCGAGCTCGGCGACCTTGGAGGTGATGACGTAGCCCTCCAGGCCGGCGTTCTCGGCGATCCAGCGCAGCGGCTCGACGACGGCGCGGCGGACGACCGCGACACCGGTGGCCTCGTCGCCGGTCTTGCCGAGGCTGCCCTCGAGGACCTTGGCGGCGTGGACCAGGGCGGAGCCACCACCGGAGACGATGCCCTCCTCGACCGCGGCGCGGGTCGCGGAGATGGCGTCCTCCAGACGGTGCTTGCGCTCCTTGAGCTCGACCTCGGTGGCGGCACCCACACGGATGACGCACACGCCGCCGGCCAGCTTCGCGAGGCGCTCCTGGAGCTTCTCGCGGTCCCAGTCGGAGTCGGTGGTCTCGATCTCGGCCTTGATCTGGGCGACGCGGCCCTGCACGTCGTCCTTGTTGCCGGCGCCGTCGACGACCGTGGTGTCGTCCTTGGTGACGGTGACGCGGCGGGCGGAGCCGAGGACGTCCAGGCCGACCTGGTCGAGCTTGAGGCCGACCTCCTCGGAGACGACCGTGGCGCCGGTGAGGACCGCCAGGTCCTGCAGCATCGCCTTGCGGCGGTCGCCGAAGCCGGGGGCCTTCACCGCGACGGCGTTGAAGGTGCCGCGGATCTTGTTCACGACGAGGGTCGACAGGGCCTCGCCCTCGACGTCCTCGGCGATGATCAGCAGCGGCTTGGAGGCGTTGGCCTGGATGACCTTCTCCAGCAGCGGCAGCAGGTCCGCGATGGCGGAGATCTTGCCCTGCGTGATGAGGATGTACGGGTCGTCCAGAACGGCTTCCATGCGCTCCTGGTCCGTCACGAAGTACGGCGACAGGTAGCCCTTGTCGAAGGCCATGCCCTCGGTGAAGTCCAGCTCCAGACCGAAGGTGTTGGACTCCTCGACGGTGATGACACCGTCCTTGCCGACCTTGTCCATCGCCTCGGCGATGAGCTCGCCGACCTGCTGGTCCTGGGCGGACAGCGCGGCGACGGCGGCGATGTCGGACTTCTCGTCGATCGGGCGGGCCGAGGCGAGCAGGTCCTCGGAGATCGCGGCGACGGCCGCGTCGATGCCCTTCTTCAGGGCGGCCGGGGAGGCACCGGCGGCGACGTTCTTCAGGCCCTCGCGCACGAGCGCCTGGGCGAGCACGGTCGCGGTGGTCGTACCGTCACCCGCGATGTCGTTGGTCTTGGTCGCCACCTCCTTGACCAGCTGGGCGCCGAGGTTCTCGTACGGGTCCTCGATCTCGACCTCGCGGGCGATCGTGACACCGTCGTTGGTGATGGTGGGGGCGCCGAACTTCTTGTCGATGACGACGTTGCGGCCCTTGGGGCCGATCGTCACCTTGACCGTGTCGGCAAGCTTGTTGACGCCGCGCTCGAGGGCGCGACGGGCGTCCTCGTCGAACTTCAGGATCTTCGCCATGGGAGCGTGAGCCCTCTTCCGGAATCAGGGTTAACGGCACTGCGCCCCGGGCGCCCGGCTTCTTAGCGATCGCGGGGGGCCAGGGGCGCAGCTCAAAGCAATGTGCTTGGGGTGAATTACTTCTCGACGATCGCGAGCACGTCGCGGGCCGAGAGGACGAGGTACTCCTCGCCGTTGTACTTCACCTCGGTGCCGCCGTACTTGCTGTAGAGCACGACGTCGCCGACGGAGACGTCGAGCGGAAGACGGTTGCCGTCCTCGAAGCGGCCCGGGCCCACGGCCAGGACGACGCCCTCCTGGGGCTTCTCCTTGGCGGTGTCCGGGATGACCAGGCCAGAGGCGGTGGTCTGCTCGGCGTCGAGCGGCTGGACCACGATGCGGTCCTCGAGCGGCTTGATGGCAACCTTGGAGCTGGTGGTCGTCACGATCCGACCTCCCCCTTCGGAGATCTCACGGGGTTAACTGTCTGAGGTGGCGACCAGGTGGATCCGTCGTCGCGGGTGCCGGACCTGCCCGTCGCTGTGTTGGCACTCTCCAGTGGGGAGTGCCAGAGCCGAGACTATGACTGTGATTAGCACTCGGTCAAGCGGAGTGCCAATTGCCGGGCGGCGCGTCGGCCAGGATGTGGTGCCGGGCGAGACATCACAGGTAGTCCTCCAGCCGCCCGACCCGCAGTCCTCGCGCCTCGATCTCCCGCAGCAGTCGCACGGTCCGTTCCGTCAGGGTCGGGGACGCGGGCTCCCCCGACGGTACGGAGACGATGTCGCCGGGGCGCAGGCCGGGCTTGCCACGGGTGTAGGTCAGGGTGCCGCCGGGCTCCAGGGACGCCCGCCAGAGGACGACCGCCCGGATGCCGCAGTCGGCGGCGGCGTGCAGGGTCGTCGTGTCGTACGTGCCGTAGGGCGGGCGGAAGAGGCGGGGGCGGATGCCGAAGAGGGAGCGGAGCTTGTGCTGCTGGCCGCAGATCTCGGCGCGCTGGCCGGCGTAGGGCAGGCCGCGCAGGGCGGGGTGGTCGAGGGTGTGGTTCTGGATGGACGCGCCGACCGCGCGGAGGCGGGCGAAGTGGCCGTAGCCGGGCCCTACGACGCTGTCCGTGAGGAACATGCTGACCGGAAGCCGCCGTTCGCGGACGAGGCCGACGAAGCGGGGGTCGCGCTCGGCGCCGTCGTCGTAGGTCAGGAAGACCACCCGGTCGTGGGTGCGGACGTGGTCCACGACGGGCGGGAGGCCGCCCGGGTCCGGCCCGCGGACGTCGCTCGAACGTTGTGTCGGGGACCGGCCCCGGCCGTCCGCGCCCGCGCGCTCCCCGACGGCTCCGGCGCAGCCGGCCAGCAGGATCGCTCCCGCGCACACCACGGCGGCCGGCGACCCACGCCTCACAGGTAGTCCTCCAGCCGGCCCACCGCGTACCCCTCGGCCGTGACCTTGTTCAGGAAGCGGCGGATCATGTCCGGCATCGTGCCCTGCCACTGGTCACGGCCGCGGAAGTGGGTGAGGACGATGTCGCCCGGGTGCAGCCTCCGGTCCCACTCCCGGTACTCCCAGCGGTCGGCGAAGACCTCCTCGTTCCAGAGGGGGGCGTACTCGATGCCGCAGGCCTTGGCGGCGCGCAGGGTCACCCTGTCGTAGCTGCCGAACGGCGGGCGGAAGAGGGTCGGGCGGGTGCCGTAGCGCCTCTCGATGAGGCGCTGCATGCCGCAGATCTCGCGTTTCTGCGCGCGGTACGACAGGCCGCGCATGTAGCGGTGGCGCAGGGTGTGGTTGTTCAGGACCACGCCTCGGTCCTGCATCTTCTCGAAGTAGCGGTAGTCGTCCTTGATCAGGTAACCGCTGAGGAAGGCGCTGTAGGGGACCTTCAGGTCGGTCATCATGCGCAGGAACGCCGGGTCCTTCTCCGCGCCGTCGTCGATGGTGAGGAAGACGACCTTGTCCCGGGTGGGGACGGTGGTGAAGACGGGCGGGAGGTTCAGTCTGCGGTGGCCGCGCACCTCGAAGCCCTCGCGGGTCCTGATCCTCGGCTTCTTCGCGGGGGCCGGCGGGGCGGTCAGCGGGACCGCCCTCAGCCCCCAGCGCTGCGCGGCGGCGACCCGGACGGCATGCGCGCCGCGCAGTTTGGAGGCGTAGGAGTCGAGCGCGCGGGCCGGGGCGCGTCCAGGGGCTGCTGGCCGCCGGCCGGGGGGATCCGGCCGCTGTCGCCCTGCGCGCAGCCTGAGGCGATGGCGGCGAGGGTGAGTACGGCGAGGCCGATCCGCACACCGCCAGATGCCCGGCTTTTGTCATTTTGTACGACTGCTCGCATGATGCGGGATCCTCGCAGCCGGTCCTCCCGGATCGGCCTCGACACCGCGACGGGCGGCGCACCATCCACCGAGTGGCCCACACACCGTCCGGACCGGACCCGGGCCGACTTTTCGGCGCGCACACAGACGGACCACGGCCCGCCGCCCAGTCCGGGGCGGGCCGAACTCCGCGGCACGACGGACCACCGGGCCGGATGCCTCGTTCCGGCGGCGCCCCAGGTTGCCGGAGCCGGCGCCGCGCCCGGGGCCACCGGAGCAGCGGACGCCCACGGAGCAGGAGCCCGCCGCGCGGGACCCGGGCCGCCCGCGTGCCGGCCCGGACCGACCGGCGTCCCGGGCGGACCGACCGGCACCAGCCCGGACCGCTCCACCGCCCACACCACCGGTGGCCCACAATGATCCGGTGAACGACCTCGCCCTCCTCCTCAGCCCCGAAGGCCGCGCCCTCCTCGACGAGGTGCGGGACACCGATCCGGCGCGGGAGCTGGCCGTCGCGACCCGGTTGCGCCGCGAGCACCCCGCCGAGCTGGTGTCGGCCGCGCTGGGCCAGGCGCGGCTGCGGCAGCGGGCGGTGGTGAAGTTCGGGGCACAGGACGCGGCGCGGATGTTCTTCACGCCGAACGGGGTGGAGCAGTCGACCCGGGCGAGTGTGGCGGCCTACCGGGCGCGGCGGTTCGCGGAGTCGGGCGTGACCTCGGTCGCCGACCTGTGCTGCGGCATCGGCGGTGACGCGATCGCGCTGGCCCGCGCCGGGATCCGGGTCCTGGCCGTCGACCGGGACCCGGCGACGGCCTCGGCGGCGCGGGCGAACGCCGAGGTGCTGGGGCTGGCCGGCCTGATCGAGGTGCTGGAGGCGGATGTCACGGAGGTGGACACGGCCGGTCACGACGCCGTGTTCGTCGATCCGGCCCGGCGCGGCGGCCGGGGCCGGATCTTCGACCCCGAGGCGTACTCACCGCCGCTGTCCTGGGCGGTGTCCGCGGCCCGCCGCGCCCCTCGCACCGCCGCGCTGAAGATCGCCCCCGGCATCCCGCACGAGGCGGTCCCCGAGGACGCCGAGGCCGAGTGGATCTCCGACGGCGGCGACGTGAAGGAGGCGGTGCTGTGGTTCGGCACCGAGCCCGGGGCGGTACGGGCCACCCTGCTGCCGGGCCCCCGTACCCTGCTCTCCCGCGGCCTGCCCGACCCGGAGGTCCGCCCGCCCGGCCGTTACCTGTACGAGCCCGACGGCGCCGCCATCCGGGCCCACCTGGTCGCCGAGGTGGCCGAGGAACTCGACGGCGGCCTGCTGGACGCGACGATCGCGTACGTCACCGCGGACGAGCTGCACCCGACCCCGTACGCCACCGCCTATGAGATCACCGACCACCTCCCCTTCAACGTCAAGAAGCTGAAGGCCCTGCTGCGGGAGCGGGAGGTCGGCAACCTCACCGTGAAGAAGCGGGGTTCGGCGGTCGAGCCGGAGGAACTCCGCAGGAAGGTCAAGCCGCACGGCCCGCACGCGGCGACGGTGTTCCTGACGCGGGTGGCGGGAGCGCCGGCGATGCTCATCGGGCATCCGGCCTGACCTTCAGGACTGCTGCGCCGCCCGCCGCAGCAGCAGTTCCCGCTCCCGCTCGTTCCGCGTCAGGGAGGCCGCACGTTCGAACTCCGCCCGGGCCTCCGCCGTGCGGCCGAGGCGGGCGAGGAGGTCACCGCGGACGCTGGGCAGCAGGTGGTAGTCCCGCAGGGCGGGGTCGCCGCGCAGCGCGTCGATGAGGGGCAGGGCGGCCTCCGGGCCCTCGGCCATCGAGACGGCCACCGCGCGGTTCAGCTCCACGACCGGGGACGGGGTACGGGCGGCCAGGAGGCCGTACAGCGTGGCGATGCGGGGCCAGTCGGTCTCCTCGTACGTGTACGCGTGCGCGTGGCAGGCGGCGATGGCGGCCTGGAGGAGGTACGGGCCCGGGGCGCCGGAGGAGGTGGCCTCGGCCCTGCCCAGTGCGGCGACGCCGCGGGCGATGAGCATGCGGTTCCAGCGGGCGCGGTTCTGGTCCTTGAGGAGGACCGGTTCGCCGGAGGGGCCCGTGCGCGCCGCCGTGCGGGACGCCTGGAACTCCAGGAGCGCGGTCAGGCCGTGCACTTCGGGTTCCTTCGGCATGAGGGCCGAGAGCACCCGGGCCAGGCGCAGGGCGTCCTCGCACAGGGACGGGCGGAGCCAGTCGTCGCCGGCCGTGGCGGCGTACCCCTCGTTGAAGACGAGGTAGATGACGTCGAGGACCGAGCCGAGGCGGGCCTCGCGGTCGGGGCCGTAGGGCACCTCGAAGGCGATGTTCTTCGTGGCCAGGGTGCGCTTGGCGCGGACGATGCGCTGCGCGACGGTCGGCTCGGGGACCAGGAACGCGCGGGCGATCTCGGCCGTGGTCAGGCCGCCGAGGAGGCGCAGGGTGAGGGCGGTGCGGGCCTCGGTGGACAGGACCGGGTGGCAGGCGGTGAAGACCAGGCGGAGCAGGTCGTCGTCGATGTCGTCCGGGTCGGCGGGCTCCTCCGGGGGAGACACCGCCGACAGGTCCCGGCCGATCTCCGCCAGCTTGCGGGCGTAGTTCTCGCGGCGGCGGACCAGATCGACGGCGCGATTGCGGGCGGTGGCCATGAGCCAGGCGCCCGGGTTGTCGGGCACCCCGTCCCGCGGCCACCGCTCCAGCGCGGCGACCAGCGCGTCCTGCGCGAGTTCCTCGGCGATGCCGACGTCCCGGACGACCCGGGTGACGCCGGCGATGATGCGGGGCGACTCGATGCGGAAGACCGTCTCGATGGCCTCGGCGGTCCGGTCGGGCCGGGGCGCCGGGGAGGGGGTGGGCTGCGGGGTCACAACCCACCATCAGACACCCCTGGCGCCGCCCGGCCAAGGAGGACCGGTCAGCCCTCGGCGATCTGCCGGACCTCCGCGGTGATCGTCCAGTAGTCCTCGTGCAGGGCCAGGAACCGCTTGGTCCACTCGATCGCCTCGGCCTTGTCCTTGCACTGGCTGATCGAGTAGCCACCGATGACCTCCTTGGACTCGGTGAACGGCCCGTCGGTGACGGACAGCTGCCCGCCTTCCCAGGTCACCCGGGTGCCGTCCGAGGTCGGGGTGAGACCGGCCGTGTCGAGCATGACCCCGGCCTTGGTGATCTCCTCCAGGAGCTTGCCCATGCGCTCCTGGAGTTCGGGGCTCGGGCCCTCGGCGGGGGCGTTCTTCTCGTCGATGCGGATCAGGGTGAGAAAGCGCGGCATGGTGACTCCTCGGGGCTCTGCGGAGCGAGGCCTTTCCTCGCTCTCACCCCTGCGTCGACCGGGAGACCGCCGGATCGACACGCTCGACGGATTTTTCTCCGGGAATTTTCGCTGGGCACGTTCGCGCAGGTCAGCGCAGCGACTTCCACAGTTCCCGGGCCTCCGGCTCCTCGGCCACCACCCGGTTGGGGTCCGACGGCGCCCGCACCACCGGCATGGTCACCGTCCGCACCGCGCTCGCCGACAGGCCCTGCAGGCTCTGCCCGAGCCGGGTCAGCTCGGCGAGGGAGTCCAGGCCGGTGTCGGTGGTGAGGCCGGCGGTCACGGCGTCCGCGACCCGGTACAGCTTCGCCGGGTCGGTGAGCAGGTCATGCGCGGCGATCTGGTCCAGCAGTGCCTTCACCAGCTTCTGCTGGAGGCCTATGCGGCCCAGGTCGCTGCCGTCGCCTATGCCGTGCCGGGTGCGGGCCAGGGCGAGGGCCTGTGTGCCGTCCAGGTGGTGGGTGCCCGCCTTGAGGCGCAGATGGCTGTCGTCGTCGGCGATGTCCTCGTCCGTGGTGACGGTGACGCCGCCGAGCGCGTCCACGAGTTTGGCGAAGCCGGAGAAGTCGATCTCGATGTAGTGGTCCATGCGGACGTCGGTCATCGACTCGACCGTCTTCACCGCGCAGACCGGACCGCCCACCGCGTACGCGTTGTTGAACATGGAGTTGTAGGCGACGGCCGTCGACCCGCCGGACGGGCGCGGGCAGGAGGGGCGGGTGACCAGGGTGTCGCGCGGGATGCTCACCACCGTCGCGCTGGTACGCCCGGCGTCGAGGTGGACGACCATCGCCGTGTCGGAGCGGGCACCGGTGCTGTCGCCGCCGCCGAGCCTCTGGTTCTCCTCGCCGCTGCGCGAGTCGGACCCCAGGACCAGGATGTTGAGGGCCTCGCCGGGCAGGGCCGAGGCGGAGGGAGACGGCGTGACCACCGGCTTGGGCGGGCGGTTGTCGCCCAGCGCGTTGTCGATGTCGACGCTGGTGATGTTGTCGTTGAGATGCCAGTAGGCCCAGCCCGCCGAGCCGATGCCCAGCACCAGCGCACCCGCCAGGGCGAGGCCGGCGATCCGCAGCGCTCTCGGCCGCCGGCCCACTGCTCTGCCCGCGTCCTCGTTCCCGCCCCCGTGTCCGTCACGTCCCGTCACGGGCAGGAACGTAAGTCCGAATTATGACGAGCAGGGACCCCAGGGAGCTTTTTCTTCGGAAATTCTCAGACTTCTCGGTCCGTTCTCACCCCAAGGCCGCCAAGCACCGACCCGTCGTGCCGCGAGCGAGCGCCTCCGAAAGTTTCGATGGTGCAACCGATTGGCTTCGTGCAGGGGTGGAGGCGTCCGGAACACCCGTCGATGCAGCAACACAGGTCAGCCCGCGGGCGCCGACGTACTGCTGCGCACCACCAGGCTGGTCGCCAGCTCCACCCGGGTGGCGGCCGGGGTGCCCGCCTCGCGGCCGAGGTCGAGGACCAGCTTGGCCGCCGCCTCGGCCATCTCCGTCAGCGGCTGCCGTACGGTCGTCAGCGGCGGCCCGACCAGGGGCGCCAGCGGCAGATCGTCGAACCCGACCACGCTGAGGTCCTCGGGGATGCGCAGGCCCAGCTCGCGCGCGGCCTCGTACAGACCGAGCGCCTGCAGGTCGTTCCCGGCGAAGACGGCGGTCGGCCGGTCCGGGCGGCGCAGCAGCTCCAGGCCCAGCCGGTAGCCGGCCTCGTGGTGGAAGTCGCCGTTCGCGATCAGCGCGGGGTCGACCGGCAGTCCGGCCGTCTCCAGCGCGGCCCGGTAGCCGTCGACCCGGGCGCGGCTGCACATCATCTGCGTCGGCCCGCTGATCGCGCCGATCCTGCGGTGCCCCAGCTCGACCAGATGCCGGGTGGCCGCGAGACCGCCCTGCCAGTTGGTCGCGCCGATCGAGGGCACGTCGGCGCCCGGGTCGCCGGCCGGGTCCATCACCACGAACGGGATGGCACGGCTGGTCAGCAGCGCCCGCTGGGACTCGTCGAGCCCGGACAGGACCAGGATCACGCCGTGCGGGCGGCGAGCGGCGACCTGGTCGGCCCAGGTCCGCCCGGGGGTGAGCCGCCCCGCGCTCTCCGACAGCACCACGCTCAGCCCCGCGTCCCGGGCCACGTTCTCCACGCCCCGGATGACTTCCAGCGCCCAGGCGCTCTCCAGCTCGTGGAAGACCAGGTCGATCAGGGGCGAGCGGGTCGCCTCGGCACGGCGGCGCCGGTAGCCGTGGGCGCGCAGCAGTTCCTCGACGCGGGCCCGGGTGGCGGGGGCGACGTCGGCCCGGCCGTTGAGGACCTTCGAAACAGTCGGCGCCGACACACCGGCCTCACGGGCGATCTCGGCGAGCGTCGCCGTCTGCGCGCTGCGCCCCTGCGTCCGTGTTTGCGTCCGGCTTTCAACCGGCTCCGGGGATGTCATGGCGGCGATCGTATCCCTGCGGGCCCCCTTGACGAAGTCCCCCGGGCGCCATAGGTTCCCGGAACATTCGACATACTTACCGAAACATTCGTGGAAGCGGGCGTGAAAGACGCTCGTGAGCACCGTTCGTGAGAGGGCCGTCCGTCCACCCGACAGGAGCTTCATGACCACCGCGCCCTGGCGTGACCCCGCCCTGCCCGCCACCGCCCGCGTCGACGACCTGCTCTCCCGGATGACCCTGGAGGAGAAGACCGCCCAGCTGTACGGCGTGTGGGTGGGCGCTTCGACGGACGGCGACGGAGTCGCTCCGCACCAGCACGACATGACGGTCGACTACTCCGACGAAGCATGGTCCGAACTGATCACCCGCGGCCTGGGCCAGCTCACGCGCTCCTTCGGCACCGCCCCCGTGGACCCGGCGCTGGGCGCGCAGGCACTGGCCCGCGCCCAGCGCCGCATCACCGAGGCCGGCCGCTTCGGCATCCCGGCGGTCGCGCACGAGGAGTGCCTGGCCGGCTTCACCGCCTGGCAGGCCACGGCCTACCCGGTCCCGCTGGCCTGGGGCGCAACCTGGGATCCCCCGCTGGTCGAGGAGATGGCCCGCCGCATCGGCGAAGACCTGCGCTCGGCCGGCGTCCACCAGGGCCTCGCGCCCGTCCTGGACGTCGTACGCGATCCGCGCTGGGGCCGCGTGGAGGAGACGATCGGCGAGGATCCGTACCTGGTCGGCACGGTCGGCACGGCCTATGTGCGGGGCCTGGAGTCGGCCGGGGTCGTCGCCACGCTGAAGCACTTCGCCGGGTACGCCTCCTCGGCCGGCGCCCGCAACCTGGCCCCGGTACGGGCCGGCACCCGCGAGTTCGCGGACGTCACGCTCCCGCCCTTCGAGATGGCGCTGCGCGAGGGCGGGGCCCGTTCGGTGATGGCCGCCTACACGGAACGGGACGGCGTCCCGGCCTCGGGGGACCCCGAGCTGCTGACCGGACTCCTGCGCGAGGAGTGGGGCTTCACCGGCACGGTCGTCGCGGACTACTTCGGCATCGGCTTCCTCCAGACCCTCCACCGGGTCGCCGGCACCCCGGCCGAGGCGGCCCACACGGCCCTGGAGGCCGGCATCGACGTGGAACTGCCGAGCCTCAAGTGCTACGGCGATCCGCTGGTGGAAGCGGTCCGCTCGGGCGAGATCCCGGAGGAGCTCGTGGACCGCGCGGCCCGCCGCGTCCTGCTCCAGAAGTGCGAACTGGGCCTGCTGGACGAGGACTGGAGGCCCGAGCCGGCCGCCCCGGTCGACCTCGACTCGACGGGCAACCGGATCCTGGCCCGCCGTCTGGCCGAGGAGTCCGTCGTCCTGCTCGACAACCCCGACGGCCTGCTCCCGCTGGCCCCCGACACCCGGATCGCGGTGATCGGCCCCCGGGCGGCCGACGCCCTGGCCATGCTGGGCTGCTACTCGTTCCCGTCGCATGTCCTCACCCACCACCCCGGCGTCCCGACCGGCATCGAGATCCCGACGGTCCTCGACGCCCTGCGCACCGAACTCCCCGACGCCAAGGTGACGTTCGCGCAGGGCTGTGACGTGACGGACCCGGACACCTCCGGCTTCGAGGAGGCCATCGCCCGCACCGCCGAGGCGGACGTGTGCGTGGCGGTCCTCGGCGACCGGGCGGGCCTGTTCGGCCGCGGCACCTCGGGCGAGGGCTGCGACGCGACGGACCTCGCCCTGCCGGGCGCCCAGGGCGAGCTGCTGGACGCGCTGGTGGCCACGGGCGTCCCCGTGGTGCTGGTGCTGCTGACCGGCCGTCCCTACGCGCTCGGCCGCTGGCACGGCCGCCTGGGCGCCGTCGTCCAGGCGTTCTTCCCGGGGGAGGAGGGCGGCCCGGCGGTGGCGGGAGTGCTGTCGGGCCGCGTCAACCCGTCGGGCCGCCTCCCGGTCAGCGTCCCGCAGGTCCCCGGCGGCCAGCCCTGGACGTACCTCCAGCCGCCCCTCGGCCTCGCGGGCGAGGTCAGCAACCTCGACCCGACCCCGCTGTACGCCTTCGGGCACGGCCGCTCGTACACGACGTTCGCCTGGGAGGCCGGCACGGGCGGCGAGGAGCCGGCGGAGATCGGCACGGACGGGACGTACGACGTCTCGGTGACCGTCCGCAACACCGGCGACCGCGAGGGCGCGGAGGTCGTGCAGCTGTATCTGCACGACCCGGTGGCGTCGGTGACCCGCCCCGACGTACGGCTGATCGGCTACCAGCGCGTGCGGCTGGCGCCGGGGGAGGCGGCCCGGGTGCTGTTCCGTTTCCACACGGACCTGTCGGCGTTCACCGACCGTTCAGGCCGCAGGGTGGTCGAACCGGGCGCCCTGGAACTACGGTTGGCGGCGTCCAGCGCGGACGTACGCCACACGGCCCACCTCACCCTCACGGGCCCGGTCCGGGTGCTCGGCACCGACCGGCGGCTGCGGTGCGAGACGGAGGTGTCAGGGGTGGGGTGACCCAACGCGCGGGGGATCACGGGGGATGCGGGGGCGCATGGACAGGCTGGTGCACCACGAACTGCGGGCCGTCGTCTCGGTCCTGGCCGCCATGGCCGTCGCCCTGACGACCGTGGGCCTGGTCCACGGCTTCTCCGCACCGTCCGAACCCGGCCGGCTGGGACTCTACGCCGCCGCCGTGCTCGCCTGGATCCTGGTGTGGACGCTCCTCAAGGCCACCAGGATCAAGTGGTTCAGCGAGGTACGGGACTTCGAGAAGGCGGTCCCCGTCGAGGAGTCCGGCGCGGTCCTGCCCACCGAGCGCTTCCTGCGGGACCAGCCGTTCAGCCCGCGCCTCTTCGTGCTGTATCTGCTGTTCGCCGTGCCCCTGTCCCTGTGGGAACCGTGGGCGGTCCTGCTGCCCCTGTGGTCGGCCCTGGACTCGCTGGGCAAGGCCGCTGTGGTCGCACACTGGGAGCGCGGGCACGGCCTGCTGCTGTGGCGGGGCCACGTCGCGAGCAGGCCGTGGGAGCTGTCGGTCAGCCGGCGTCCACCGACTCGAACCGCCACCGGTGCACGGCCCGTGTGACCAACTCCCCGCCTGGCTCCGGCAGTTCCGGCAACTCGGCGTCGTACGTGGCGTCCCACCAGGTGATGACGAGGACCCGGTCCTGGGAAGCGCGCAGGGTCTCGCGGCGCAGGGGTTCGCCGGGGAGCTCCTGCGCCCGTGCCCAGGCCAGCAGGTCCTCGCCCCGGCCGGGCACCGCCCGCGCCTCCCACATCAGGGCGACCGTCACGAGTAGAGGTTCTCCTTGCTGATCTCGTGCACATGGTCGTGGCCGTGGTGGTGGCCCGGGACGTGCGGCTCCGTCACGGGCAGCGAGGAGTCCGCCGGCAGGTCCCAGTCCGACGCGGCCCGGTTGCGGGCCACCATCTCGGCGCCGAGCGCGGCGACCATCGCGCCGTTGTCCGTGCACAGCTTGGGCCGCGGCACCCGCAGCCGGATCCCGGCCGCCTCGCAGCGCTCCTGAGCCAGGGCGCGCAGCCGGGAGTTGGCGGCCACCCCGCCGCCGATCATCAGGTGGTCGACGCCCTCGTCCTTGCAGGCCCGGACGGCCTTGCGGGTCAGCACGTCCACGACCGCCTCCTGGAAGGAGGCCGCCACGTCCCGCACCGGCACCTCCTCCCCCGCCGCCCGCTTCGCCTCGATCCAGCGGGCCACGGCCGTCTTCAGCCCGGAGAAGGAGAAGTCGTAGGCCGGGTCGCGCGGACCGGTCAGACCGCGCGGGAAGGCGATCGCGTCCGGGTCGCCCTCGCGTGCGTACCGGTCGATGACCGGGCCGCCCGGGAAGCCCAGGTTCAGCACGCGGGCGATCTTGTCGAAGGCCTCACCGGCCGCGTCGTCGATGGTCGCGCCCATCGGGCGGACGTCGGAGGTGATGTCCGAGGACAGCAGCAGCGAGGAGTGGCCGCCGGACACCAGCAGCGCCATGGTCGGCTCGGGCAGCGCGCCGTGCTCCAGCTGGTCGACGCAGATGTGCGAGGCGAGGTGGTTGACGCCGTACAGGGGCTTGCCGAGCGCGTAGGCGTAGGCCTTCGCCGCCGAGACGCCGACCAGCAGGGCACCGGCGAGGCCGGGACCGGCGGTGACGGCGATGCCGTCGAGGTCGCGGGCGCTGACTCCCGCTTCCTTCAGCGCGCGGTCGATGGTCGGGACCATCGCCTCCAGGTGCGCCCGGGAGGCGACCTCGGGCACGACACCGCCGAACCGGGCGTGTTCGTCGACGCTGGAGGCGACGGCGTCGGCGAGCAGCGTGGTGCCGCGGACGATGCCGACGCCGGTCTCGTCGCAGGAGGTCTCGATGCCGAGAACGAGAGGCTCGTCGCGTGAGTCAGTCATTGATCTGGGTTCCTTGTACGGGAGCCGAACCCGCGGCGGAGCCGCTGTCGGGTTTCGTGGTCAGTCGCATCACCAGGGCGTCCACGTTCCCCGGCTGGTAGTAGCCGCGCCTGAAGCCGATGGCCTCGAAGCCGAAGCGCTCGTACAGCTTCTGCGCGCGGACGTTGTCCACCCGGCACTCCAGCATCACTTCGGCGCACTCGAAGGCGGTCGCGGCCCGCAGCAGTTCGGTGAGGAGCCGGCCGCCCAGCCCCGTCCCCCAGTACTCCCGGGTGACGGCGATGGTCTGGATGTCGGCCTGCTCGCCGGAGGAGGCGACACCGGCGTACCCGACGATCCGCTCCCCCGCCTCGGCCACGAGGTACTTCCGGGTCGCCTCGGGCCCGCGCGCATGGGCCAGCTCGGACCAGAACATGCCCCGCGACCAGGCGTCGTCGGGGAACAGGTCCCGCTCCAGCTCCAGCACGGGGTCGATGTCCCACCAGCGCATCTCGCGCAGCACACACGTCTCGGACCCGGTCACTTGGGGGTGACCACCTTGTAGTTC
>KE354442.1 GCA_000415505.1 Streptomyces afghaniensis 772 | reverse complement strand
GATGTGCCGGACCTCGGGGCGGGCGCCCCGCTCCTCGGCGTACGCGACCATCTCCCGGAAGCGGCCGAGGCTGGGCGGCGGATGAGGGGTGGCCGGGGCTCGTCGGCACAGGCGAAGTGCGACCACAGCCCCGTCACGCGCAGGACCCCCTCGGCCTCGGCGCGCAGCGCCTCCCGGACCAGATCGGCCCAGTCCTCACCGGGCTGGCAGCCGCCCCGCCCGAGCCCGGTGTCGGCCTTGAGCTGCACGCGCGCGGACCGGTCCGCCCGCCGGGCGGCCTCGGTGACCTCCCGCAGGGCCCACATCCCGCTGACGGACACGTCGACGTCCGCCTCGATCGCCTCGCGCCAGGGCCCGCCCGGCGTCCACAGCCAGCACATGATCCGGCCCGGCAGCCCCGGCGGCCCGCAGGGCGAGGGCCTCCGTCGGGCGTCGCAGTGCCCAGCCAGTCCGCTCCCGCGGCGACG
>KE354441.1 GCA_000415505.1 Streptomyces afghaniensis 772 | reverse complement strand
CGCCCGACGAGGCGGCGGCCCACGCCCGCACCCTGCTCGCGCCCGTCACGGCCCGTCCCGCGCTCCCCGAGACCCTGCGCACCTGGCTCTCCCTGCACGGCAGCTGGGACCGCACGGCCGTCGCCCTGTCCGTGCACCGCAACACCGTGCGGCAGCGCATCGCCCGGTGCGCGACCCTGCTGGAGGCGGACCTCGACGACCCGGACGTCCGCATGGAACTCTGGTTCGCGCTGCGGCAGATCTGAGTATGTGAGCGTGGTCCCGCTGAGTACGTGACGCACATCCCAGCGTGCGATACGCCAGGGCCGCACACAGTCGGCTGCCTCACAATGGGAGCCATGCCGATACCCGGGACACCCAGCCGCGCCGAACTCGTCGACCACCTCGTCAGGACGCGCATCGCGGGCGACGTCGCCACCCCCCGCGAGAACAACCTCTCCCACTACCGCAAGCTGGCGAACGCCGACCGGCACTACTGGCTCGGCCTGGAACTCGGCGACCGCTGGAGCGACGAGCAGGACGTCCTCGCGGTGATGGCGGAACGGGTCGGCGTGAACGACGACCCCGAGCACCGGTACGGCCAGGACACCATCGACCCGGAGCTGACCGTCGCGGCCCTGGACCGGCTCGCCGGGCGGCTGCGCAAGGCTGCGGACGGGCAGCAGCGGGTCCTCTTCGCCACCGGCCACCCCGGCGGCCTGCTCGATGTGCACCGCGCGACGGCGGCGGCCCTGCGCGCGGCCGGCTGCGAGATCGTCGTCATCCCGGACGGGCTGACGACGGAGGAGGGCTACGTCATGCAGTTCGCGGACGTGGCGGTGCTGGAGCACGGCGCCACCCTGTGGCACACCCACTCGGGCGAGCCGATGAAGGCGATCCTGACGGCCATGGAGCGCGAGGGCCGCCCGCTGCCCGACCTGGTCGTCGCCGACCACGGCTGGGCGGGCTACGCGGGACAGCACGGCGTGGACTCCGTCGGCTACGCCGACTCCAACGACCCGGCCCTCTTCCTCGCCGAGGCGGAGGGCACCGTACAGGTGACGGTGCCCCTGGACGACCACGTGGTCAGCCCCCGCCACTACGACCCGATGACGGCGTACCTGCTGGCGGAGGCGGGCCTCAGCTAGTGCCCGCGTCCCGCGGGACGCGGACGACGCCCTCTTGGATCACCGTGATGGCCAGCCGCCCGTCCTGCGTGTGGATCCGGGCCTGTCCCAGTCCCCGGCCGCCGTACGCGGACGGGGACTCCTGGTCGTAGAGCAGCCACTCGTCGGCGCGGAACGGCCGGTGGAACCACATCGCGTGGTCGAGGGAGGCCCCGACGACATCCCCGACGGCCCAGCCGCCCCTCCCGTGTGCGAGCAGCACGGAGTCGAGGAGCGTCATGTCGGAGACGTAGGTGGCGAGGACGACGTGCAGCAGCGGATCGTCGGCGAGCTTGCCGTTGGTCCGGAACCACACCTGGGAGTGCGGCTCGCGCGGCTCGCCGAACTTCCCGTACGGCGGTTCGTCGACGTAGCGCAGATCGACGGCGGCCCGTGCCTCCAGGAACCTCTCCACGACCGTCGGGTCGAGATGGTCGTATCCGCGCAGCCGCTCCTCACCGGTGGGCAGCGTCGCGGGATCGGGCGCGTCCGGCATGCGCTCCTGATGGTCCAGCCCGTCCTCGTACACCTGGAACGACGCCGAGAGGTGGAAGATCGGCTTGCCGTGCTGGACGGCGACCACCCGGCGGGTGGTGAAGGAGCGGCCGTCGCGGATCCGGTCGACGGTGTAGACGATGGGCGCGCCCGGGTCACCGGGGCGCAGGAAGTACGCGTGGAGGGAGTGCGCGGGCCGGTCCTCGGGGACCGTGCGCCCGGCGGCGACGAGCGCCTGGGCCGCGACCTGCCCGCCGAAGACCCGGGGGACGACGGCGGACCGGGACCGGCCACGGAAGATGTCCTCCTCGATCTGCTCCAGGTCGAGCAGATCGAGGAGGTCTTGTAGTGCCTGACTCATGTGACTGTTGTACCGGCCACCGATTGCGGTCGGCTTACAGGCCCATGTCCTTCGCGATGATCGTCTTCATGATCTCGCTGGTGCCGCCGTAGATGCGGTTGACGCGGTTGTCCGCGTACAGGCGGGCGATCGGGTACTCGTTCATGTAGCCGTAGCCGCCGTGCAGCTGGAGGCAGCGGTCGATGACGCGGTGGGCGACCTCGGTGCAGAACAGTTTCGCGGAGGCGGCCTCGGCGGGCGTGAGCTCACCGGCGTCGAGGGCCTCGGTCGCCCGGTCGGCGACGGCCTCGGCCGCGTCCACCTCGGCCTGGCAGGCGGCCAGCTCGAACTTGGTGTTCTGGAAGTGCGCGACCGGCTTGCCGAAGACCGTGCGCTCCTGCACGTACTGCTTGGCGAACCGGACGGCGGCCTTGGCCTGCGCGTAGGCGCCGAAGGCGATGCCCCAGCGCTCGGAGGCGAGGTTGTGGCCGAGGTAGTAGAAGCCCTTGTTCTCCTCGCCGAGGAGGTCCTCGACGGGCACCTTGACGTCGACGAACGCCAGCTCGGCGGTGTCGGAGGTCTTCAGGCCGAGCTTGTCGAGCTTGCGGCCGACCGAGTAGCCCTCGGACTTGGTGTCGACGGCGAAGAGGGAGATGCCGTGACGGCGGTCCTCGGCCGTCGGGGCGGCGGTCCGGGCGCAGACGATCACGCGGTCGGCGTGCACACCGCCGGTGATGAAGGTCTTGGCGCCGTTGAGGACGTAGTGCGTGCCGTCCTCACTCAGCTTGGCGGTGGACTTCATGCCCGCGAGGTCGGAACCGGTGCCCGGCTCCGTCATCGCGATGGCCCACATCTCCTCGCCGGAGACGAACTTCGGCAGGTAGCGCTTCTTCTGCTCGTCGGTGGCGAGCATCTTGATGTAGGGCAGGGCGAGCAGCACGTGCACACCGGAGCCGCCGAACTGGACACCCGCGCGAGCGGTCTCCTCGTAGAGCACGGCCTCGAACTTGTGGCTCTCCAGGCCCGCGCCGCCGAACTCCTCGGGGACGTTGATCCCGAAGATGCCCAGCTCACCGAGCTTGTAGTAGAAGTCGCGGGGCGCCTGGCCCGCCGCGAACCACTCGTCGTACACCGGTACGACCTCGGCCTCGATGAAGGCGCGGATGGTCTCCCGGAACGCCTCGTGATCCTCGTTGAACACCGTACGGCGCACGCCGCCACCTCCAGGGACCTCGGTATGTCTAAGCGCTTGCTCAGACAAAGATACCGGCGAGTATCAACAACCGTCCAGGGTGGGGGCGGGGTAACGCTCGTCACGCCGCGGGATGAAAACAGCCTCCCACGGCGTTGGTGCCTTCCGGCAGACCAGGACGATCGGAGGGCACCCGCGTGACACCGCAACGGGGATGGGCACGACGACTGTGGGCCTATGCATGGCGCCACCCGAAGGACGTCGTACTCGCCCTCGGCTCCTCGCTGGGCGGCATGGCCGTCATGGCCCTCGTGCCGCTGATCACCAAGGTGATCATCGACGACGTCATCAGCGACCACACGCGCTCCATGACCACCTGGGCCGGCCTCCTGATAGCCGCCGCCCTGGTCGTCTACGTCCTCACGTACATCCGCCGCTACTACGGCGGCCGCCTCGCCCTCGACGTCCAGCACGACCTGCGGACCGAGATGTACGGCACGATCACCCGGCTCGACGGCCGCCGCCAGGACGAGCTGTCCACCGGCCAGGTCGTCGGCCGGGCCACCAGCGACCTCCAGCTGATCCAGGGCCTGCTGTTCATGCTCCCGATGACCATCGGGAACGTCCTGCTGTTCCTGATCTCCCTGGGGATCATGGCGTCCCTGTCGCTGCCGCTCACCCTCGTCGCCCTGGCCGTCGCCCCCGCCCTGTGGTGGATCGCCAAGCGCAGCCGCACCCGGCTGCACCCCTCCACCTGGTACGCCCAGGCCCAGGCCGCCGCCGTCGCCGGCGTGGTCGACGGTGCCGTCAGCGGTGTCCGCGTGGTGAAGGGCTTCGGGCAGGAGGAGCAGGAGACCGGCAAGCTCAGGGACGTCAGCCGCAGGCTCTTCGCCGGGCGGCTGCGCACCATCCGCCTGAACTCCGTCTACACCCCGGCCCTCCAGGCCGTCCCCGCCCTCGGCCAGGTCGCGATGCTGGCGCTCGGCGGCTGGCTCGCGGTGGGCGGGCACATCACGCTCGGCACGTTCGTCGCCTTCTCCACCTACCTCGCCCAGCTCGTCGGCCCGGTCCGCATGCTCGCCATGGTGCTCACCGTCGGCCAGCAGGCCCGCGCGGGCACCGAACGCGTCCTGGAGCTGATCGACACCGAGCCGTCTCTCGAGGACGGCCGCAAGGACCTGCCCGCCGACGCCCCCGCGACCGTCGAGTTCGACGACGTCTCCTTCGGCTACGGCGACGACCGCTCTGTGCTCGACGGGCTCTCCTTCGAGATCCGCCCCGGCGAGACCCTCGCCGTCGTCGGCTCCTCCGGCTCCGGCAAGTCCACGGTCTCCCTGCTGCTGCCGCGCTTCTACGACGTCACCCACGGTGCCGTCCTCGTCGGCGGCCACGACGTGCGCGAACTCACCCTGGAGTCCCTGCGGGCCGCGATCGGACTGGTCCCGGAGGACTCCTTCCTCTTCTCCGAAACGGTCCGCAACAACATCGCCTACGGCCGCCCGGACGCCACCCAGGAGGAGATCGAGCAGGCCGCCCGCGCCGCCCAGGCCGACCGGTTCATCAGCGAGCTGCCCGACGGCTACGACACCACCGTCGGCGAGCACGGCCTGACCCTCTCCGGCGGCCAGCGCCAGCGCGTCGCCCTCGCCCGCGCCATCCTCAGCGACCCGCGCCTGCTGGTCCTGGACGACGCCACCTCCGCCGTGGACGCCCGGGTCGAGCACGAGATCCACGAGGCCCTGAAGGAGGTCATGCGGGGCCGCACCACCCTGCTGATCGCCCACCGCCGCTCCACCCTGAACCTCGCCGACCGCATCGCCGTCCTGGACGGTGGCCGCCTTGCCGACATCGGCACCCACGACGAGCTCCAGCGGCGCTCCGCCCTCTACCGCCGCCTGCTCACCGACCCCGACGAGCTGGGCGCGGTCTCCCCGGGCCACACCCAGCCGGCCTGCCCCGAGGAGGACACCTCCGTCCGGGACGAGCTGGACGCCGAGTTCGACGCCGAGCGCGGGGTCACCCCACGGCTGTGGAGCGGCGACCGTGAGCGCAAGGACCTCGCCCTCGCCGAGAGCCCCGCCACCCCCGAGCTGCTCGCCCAGGTGGAGGCGCTGCCCCCGGCCACCGACGTCCCCGACGTCGACGAGAAGCAGGCCGTCCAGCCGGAGGAGTCCTACGGCCTGCGCCGGCTGCTGCGCGGCTTCGGACTGCCGCTGCTGGTCAGCCTCGGTCTGGTCGCCGTCGACGCGGGCATGGGCCTGCTGCTGCCGATCATGATCCGGCACGGCATCGACTCGGGCGTCACCCAGGTCGCGATCGGCGCCGTGTGGGCGGCGTCGCTGCTCGCGCTGCTGACGGTGGCCGTGCAGTGGGCGGCCCAGGTCGGCGAGACCCGCATGACGGGTCGTACCGGCGAGCGGGTGCTGTACTCGCTCCGGCTGAAGATCTTCTCCCAGCTCCAGCGCCTCGGGCTCGACTACTACGAGCGGGAGCTGACCGGCCGGATCATGACCCGGATGACGACCGACGTCGACGCGCTGTCGACGTTCCTCCAGACGGGCCTGGTCACCGCCTTCGTCTCGGTCGTCACCTTCTTCGGCATCATGGTCGCCCTGCTGGTGCTCGACGTGGAGCTGGCGCTGGTCGTCTTCGCGACACTGCCGCCGCTGATCATCGCCACGTACTTCTTCCGCCGGGCGAGCGTGAAGGCGTACGAACTGGCCCGTGAGCGCGTCTCCGTGGTCAACGCCGACCTCCAGGAGTCGGTGTCGGGGCTGCGGATCGTGCAGGCCTTCCGGCGCGAGCGGGACGGCGGGCGGCGGTTCGCCGGGCACAGCGACAGCTACCGTCAGGCGCGCATCCGGGGCCAGTGGCTGATCTCCGTGTACTTCCCCTTCGTGCAGTTCCTGTCGTCGGTGGCGGCCGCGGCCGTGCTGATCGTGGGCGGCGCGCGGGTCGACGACGGGACACTGGCGATCGGCTCGCTGGTGGCGTACCTGCTCTACATCGACCTGTTCTTCGCGCCCGTGCAGCAGCTCTCCCAGGTCTTCGACGGCTACCAGCAGGCGTCCGTGTCGCTGGGCCGCATCCAGGAGCTGCTCCAGGAGCCGACGTCGACGAAGTCCGCCGACGAACCCCGCGAAGTGCTGTCGCTGCGCGGCGAGATCGCCTTCGAGGACGTGCACTTCGAATACGGCGCTGCCGGTGAGGGCGAGGCGGCCCTCGGCGGGGTCGACCTGCGCATCCCCGCCGGGCAGACCGTCGCGTTCGTCGGCGAGACCGGCGCGGGCAAGTCGACCCTCGTCAAGCTCGTGGCCCGCTTCTACGACCCCACCGGCGGCCGGGTCACCGTCGACGGCACCGACCTGCGCACTCTCGACCTCACCTCGTACCGGCACCGTCTGGGGGTCGTCCCGCAGGAGGCGTACCTCTTCCAGGGCACCGTCCGCGACGCCATCGCCTACGGCCGCCCCGACGCCACCGACGCCGAGGTCGAGGCGGCGGCCCGCGCGGTCGGCGCGCACGAGATGATCGCCACGCTCGAGGGCGGCTACCTCCACGAGGTCGCCGAGCGCGGCCGCAACCTCTCCGCCGGACAGCGCCAGCTGATCGCGCTGGCCCGCGCCGAGCTGGTCGACCCGGACGTCCTGCTCCTCGACGAGGCGACCGCCGCCCTGGACCTGGCCACGGAAGCGCAGGTCAACCAGGCCACCGACCGCCTGGCCGGCCGCCGCACCACCCTCGTCGTGGCTCACCGCCTCACCACCGCCGCCCGCGCCGACCGGGTCGTCGTCATGGACCACGGCCGGGTCGCCGAGGACGGCACGCACGAGGAGCTGCTCGCGCGCGGCGGACGGTACGCCGAGCTGTGGCGGACGTTCATCGGCGCCGCGGAGCCGGAGGAGCCGGTCGGCGCGTCCCGCTGAGCGCGTCCGGGGCGGCGCTTTCGTAACGCTCGCGCAACCGTGCGACATACGTCATGCGTCCGTACACCTGTACGCCGATGGTCGCGGACGACGCGGTACGGGAGGACGACAGTGGACAGTGGAGCGATACGCCGGCGGTTCGCGCTCGGCCTGGCCGTGCTGACCGCCTCCGGCCTGCTGGCCGTCGCGGCGCCGGGCGAGGCGCAGGCCGCCGCTTCCGCATCCTGTCCCGGCCGCAAGGTCCGCACCCTGCCCTTCTCCACCGGAACCGTGCTCGTCTACAAGCGCGGCGGCTACGTCTGCGCCGTCACCGTCACCAGGAAGCCCGGCGTGAAACGGAAGATGTCGGTGAGCGTGCAGGCGCGCGGCAGCCGCCCGGTCGTCGACGAGGGCCGGTTCGCCTACCACGCCGGCCCGGTGATGGTGCACGCCGGCCGCCGCTGCGTATGGCTGAAGGGCAGGGTGGGGCAGGGCTCGGTCAGCTCCGGCTGGATCCTGTGCTGACGCCCGGCGCATAGAGGGTTATCCCCATGTCCCCTGGTGCTGGGGCGAGTTGATCCGCTAGCTTCCGGCGCACATCTGTCTCACAGGGGAGTGCGCATGCGCAAGGCGCTCAGATGGCTGCTGGCGCTCACGGTGCTCATAGGCACGTTGAGCACGGCCGGAGCGGCCACCGCCGCCGAGCCGGAGGCCACCGGCACCGACAGCACCACTGACATCAAGGAAAGGCTGCTCTCCATACCGGGCATGAGCCTGGTCGAGGAGAAGCCGTACACCGGCTACCGCTTCTTCGTCCTGAACTACACGCAGCCGGTCGACCACCGCAGGCCGTCGAAGGGCACGTTCCAGCAGCGCATCACCGTGCTGCACAAGGACGTCTCCCGCCCGACGGTCTTCTTCACCAGCGGCTACAACGTCTCGACGACGCCCCGCCGCAGCGAGCCGACCCAGATCGTCGACGGCAACCAGGTCTCCCTGGAGTACCGCTTCTTCACGCCGTCCCGCCCCGCCCCGGCCGACTGGTCCAAGCTGGACATCTGGCAGGCGGCCAGCGACCAGCACCGCGTCTTCAAGGCCCTGAAGGGCATCTACGGCAAGAACTGGATTTCCACGGGCGGCTCGAAGGGCGGCATGACCGCCACCTACTACGAGCGCTTCTACCCGCGCGACATGGACGGCGTCGTCGCCTACGTCGCCCCCAACGACGTCGTCAACAAGGAGGACTCGGCCTACGACCGCTTCTTCGCGGGCGTCGGCACCAAGGAGTGCCGCGACCGGCTGAACGGCGTGCAGCGCGAGGCGCTGGTGCGCCGCGCGCCGCTGGAGAAGAAGTACGCGGCCTACGCGAAGGAGAACGACCTCACCTTCGAGACCATCGGCAGCCTGGACAAGGCCTACGAGGCGACCGTCCTCGACTACGTGTGGGGCTTCTGGCAGTACAGCCTGCTGAAGGACTGCGACCAGATCCCCGCCGACGCGAAGAACGCCACCGACGACGAGATCTGGGACTCCGTCGACACGATCGCCGGCTTCTCCGCCTACGCCGACCAGGGCCTGACGACCTACACGCCGTACTACTACCAGGCCGGCACGCAGCTCGGCGCGCCGACGATCCACTTCCCGCACATCGAGAAGAAGTACATCCGCTACGGCTACCAGCCGCCGCGGAACTTCGTCCCGCGTGACATCCCGATGAAGTTCCAGCCGTCGGCGATGCGGGACGTGGACACCTGGGTCCGGCACAACGCCCGGCAGATGCTGTTCGTCTACGGCCAGAACGACCCGTGGGGCGCGGAGCCCTTCCGCGTCGGCAACGGCGCGAAGGACTCCTACGTCATGACCGCCCCCGGCATGAACCACGGCGCCAACGTCGCGGGTCTCGTGCCCGAGCAGAAGACCCTCGCCACCGCCCGCATCCTCGACTGGGCCGGTGTCGCCTCCAGCGCGGTGCAGGCCGACCCGGCGGCGGCGAAGCCGCTGGCGAAGTTCGACGCCAAGCTGGACAAGCGGGACCCGCAGCGTGAGATGACGCTGCGGCCGTAAGGCCGGTGGTTCCTCCGTGTTGCCGCGCCCGGCTGCTCACAGCGGCCGGGCGCACCCCACGGGCCGGTCGCCGCCCAGCCGGACGTACAGGGCGGTCGAGACGGGGCAGTCGGCGCGCCTTTCGACGGCCTCGGTCACCTTGAACTCCGGCTCCTGCCCGCCCTTCCCGTCACACGCGGCCTCGCGGACCTGCCCGTCGCCGGAGCTGTAGACGCAGTCCCCGACGATGGTGCGCGGCCCGCCCCCGCCGCCCGGGTCGCCCGGGTGCGGCGGCTGGAGGTTGCGCATACAGGCGTAGCCCTGCGGCACCGCCCCGTCGCCGTCCTCGTCGGACGAGGGCCGCTGCTCGCTGATGTGCAGCACGAAGTCCGTGGTCGCCGGGCAGCGCGGCCCGTCCCGGACCGTGCCGTCGTGCCGCGCCACGACCCGGGCCGCCGCCCGCTCACCGGCGCACGGCACCTCGGTGAAGCTCGTCGTGCCGAACGAACTGCACTCGTCGACCGCGAGGAACACCGCCCCGTACCCGGACGGCCGGGTCACCGGCGGCGACCCGCCGGCGGCCGACGCCGAGGCAGGCCCGCCCAGCCGGCCGTCCTCCGCGACACCCGACGGGGGACTCTGGCACCCGGTCAACAGCACACCGGCCAGCACCAGCAGCCCCCACACCACCCCCGCCGAACGTGTCTCGCGCATTGCCGTCCCCCCGAGTGCCTTGGCACAGCGGTGGCCCGGTGCGGGGCGCACGCCAGGCACATGGGGCGGTTTGCGCACGTTGGGGGTGGTGCGCCCGGTCCATGGCGTACGTCTAGTACGTCAGCCCGTACCCGATCGGGTACAGCACCTGCTCCGGATCATCCGCCCGCTGCACCGGCACGGGGAGTGTGCCGCGTGGCTCCACCCGTCCCGCGATCACCCGTGCGGCGGCCCGCAGTTCGACGTCGGTCCAGGAGTACGCGGCGAGGCACGCCGGGACGGAGGGCAGCTGGGCCACGTCGTACGGATTGCGGATCGCGACCGCCACGACCGGCTTCCCCGTCGCCACGAGCTGGTCGACCAGCGTCTTCTGGCCGCTGCCCGCCGTGACGTTGTACGTCGCCGCCACCACCGCGTCCGCGTCCCGCGCCGCCGCGACCGCCCGGGCGATGGTCGCCGCGGACGGGGACGTCCCTGTCGACAGGGCGGTGGCGGTGAACCCGAGCCCGGTCAGCGCGGCGGCGAGCACCCCGGTCGGCGGCCCGGTCGTCCCCGACGGCGAGGCAGGATCCGCCCCGACCACCAGCAGCTTGGGGTACCGCCGCCGGGACAGCGGCAGCAGCCGCCCCTCGTTGACGAGCAGGGTGGTCGTCCGCTCGGCGATCCGGTCGGCCGCCGCCAGGTGCGCCCGGGTGCCGACGGTGCGGTCGACACCGCCCTGACTGACGTACGGCGCACGGAACAGGCCCAGCTTCGTCTTCAGCCGCAGGATCCGCAGGACCGACTCGTCGAGCCGTGCCTCGGTCAGCTCGCCGCCGCGCACGGCATCCAGGACCGCGTGCCAGGCGAGGTCCAGGTCCGGCGGGTTGAGGAGCTGGTCCACGCCCGCCTTCAGCGCGAGCACCGGCACCCGGTCGTCGCCGTACTTGGTCCGCACGCCCTCCATGCCGAGGGAGTCCGTCACCACGACCCCGTCGTAGCCGAGCCGTTCACGCAGAATGCCGGTGAGGATCGGGCGGGAGAGGGTGGCCGGGTCGCCGGAGTCGTCGAGGGCCGGGACCATCAGGTGCGCGGTCATGATGGAGTCGATGCCCGCGGCGATCGCCGCCCGGAACGGCGGTGCGTCCAGCTTCTCCCACAGCTCCCGGCTGTGCGTGATGGTCGGGAAGCCGGTGTGGCTGTCGACGTTGGTGTCCCCGTGCCCGGGGAAGTGCTTGGCGGTCGCCGCCACCCCGGACCCCTGGTACCCGGCGACCTCGGCGGCCACCAGCGCGGCCACCGCCCGCGGGTCGGCGCCGAAGGACCGTACGCCGATGACCGGGTTGGCCGGATTGACGTTCACGTCGGCCACGGGGGAGTAGTCCTGCCGGATGCCCATCGCCCGCAGCTCACGCCCCGCGATCCGCCCCAGCGTCCGGGCATCGGACCGCGAGCCGCCCGCGCCGACGGCCATGGCGCCCGGGAACAGCGTCGCGGGCCTGCCCACCCGGGCGACGATCCCGTGCTCCTGGTCGGTGGAGACGATCACGGGCAGTCCGCGCGGCAGTTCCAGGGAGGCCCGCTGGATGCCGTTGGACAGATCGGCGATCTGATGTGGCTCGCGGGTGTTGTGCGCCCAGGCGAAGTAGATGATGCCGCCGACCCGGTACTTCGCGACGAGCTCGGCGGCCGTACGGACCCCGATCTCCTTCAGGTTGGCGTCGACGTCGGCCTGGTCGGGGGTGGTGGCGGAGTGGCCGTACACCCGCATCACGAAGAGCTGGCCGACCTTCTCCTCCAGCGTCATGCGCGAGACGAGGGCGCGGAGTTGCTTGTCGTCCGGGGCGCCGGCCGCGTGCGAAGGCCCGGCGGCCGCGAGGGCACCGGCGGCGCCGGCCGTGGCGGCGAGGACGGTGCGTCTGGAGGGCTGTGCGGTGTTTCCCGTGCTTCCCGTGCCGGTGTCGTGCACGTGCGCTCCTTCCGGAGGTGATCCGCTGGGATCCGCTGAAGGAAACTTCCAGAAGGTCACCAATAACCGGGAAGTTTCTGCCAGTCAAGGGAACGCACACTAACCGCACAGGGGCCGCCACCGGCGCGGTTGGAGGGGGACGCGCCGATGGCGGCGGGTGCCGCCGGCCGCGGTACGGCGGAGAGGGTGGTCAGCGATCGCAGCCAGCAGCGAGGGCCGACACCGCACCGTGGTGACTCTCCGGCGGCCTGCGATTGGACGACGGGAGTCCGGGCCGGGTTCCCGGCTCGGGCCGGATTTCCGAAGTCGGTACGGGGGGTGAACCAGGGGTCGACGGGGCGGATGAGCCGCGCCTTCCGGCCACTGCTCGCCGAGCACCCGGCTGCGGGTACCGGGTATTTCGTTCGACGGCCCGGGCCGCGTACGGAAGACTTGCCCGCGTGAGCTTCGCACTGGAAGGACCCGTGCTGGAGGGTGCCCTCGTCCGCCTGGAGCCCTTGGGTCACCGGCACGCCGCCGAGCTGGCGACGGCGGCGACTGAGGATCGGGAGACCTACGCCTTCACCTGGGTACCGGGTGCCGACGAGGTGGGTGCCTACATCGACGCGCAACTCGCCCGCGCGGCGACGGGACGGCTCGCGCCCTACGCGCAGATCTCCACGGCCACGGGACGAGCGGTCGGCGCCACGGCGTACTGGGAACCACGTTCCTGGCTCTCGGACGACCGACTCGACGCGGTCGAGGTCGGCTTCACCTGGCTCGCCCGTTCCGCCCAGGGCACGGGTGTGAACGCCGAGGCGAAGCTCCTCCTCTTCCGGCACGCCTTCGAGGAGTGGGGCGTCTCGCGCGTGGACCTGAAGACCGATGCCCGCAACAGCCGTTCCCGCGCGGCCATCGAGAGCGTGGGCGCCCGCTTCGAGGGCGTGCTGCGCAACTGGTCCCGGTCGTGGGCCCCCGGTGAGGAAGGGCGGCTGCGCGACTCCGCGATCTTCTCGGTGACGGCACCGGAATGGCCGCGGTGCCGAATGCGGCTGGAGGAACGGGTGAACGGGTTCCTCGCACGGTCGTAGGCCGGCGGGGGCGTGGCCTACGACCGTGACGGATCACAGGTGTGCGCGACTCGCAAGGTGGGCGCGACTCACGAGGTGTGCTCGACGAACCTCGCCGCCGTCTCGGCCAGCACCTCCCGTCCGTCCCTCGCCCACAGCCCGTCGTTGAACAGCTCGACCTCGATGACACCGGTGTAACCCGCGGCCTCCACGTACCGCTGCCACTCCCGCATGTCGATCGAGCCGTCACCGATCTGGCCCCGGCCGGTCAGCACGCCCTGAGGGAGCGGAGTCGTCCAGTCGGCGAGCTGGAAGGTGTGGATCCGGCCGCCCGCACCCGCCCGGGCGATCTGCGCGGGAGCCGTGTCGTCCCACCAGATGTGGTACGTGTCGACCGTGACCCCGACCTGGTGTGCCGGGAAGCGTTCGGCCAGGTCCAGGGCCTGGGCCAGCGTCGACACCACACAGCGGTCGGAGGCGTACATCGGGTGCAGCGGCTCGATGGCCAGGCGGACGCCGTGCCGCTCCGCGTAGGGGCCCAGTTCCGACAGGGCGTCCGCGATGCGTTCGCGGGCCCCGTGCAGGTCCTTCGAGCCCGCCGGGAGTCCGCCCGAGACCAGGACCAGCGTGTCGGTGCCCAGCGTCGCCGCCTCGTCGATGGCCCGGCGGTTGTCGGCCAGTGCCTCAGCGCGCTCCTGCGGGTCGATCGCCGTGAAGAAGCCGCCCCGGCACAGCGTTGTCACCGTCAGGCCCGCGTCCCGGACCAGCTTGGCCGTGGCCTCCAGCCCGTAGGTCTGCACCGGCTCGCGCCACAATCCCACGTTCGTGATGCCCAACTCGCCGCAGGATGCGACCAGTTCCGGCATCGACAGCTGCTTCACCGTCATCTGGTTGATGGAGAAGCGCTCCAGGCGTCCTGGCTCCGCGGTGCTCACTGGTCCACTCCGTACACACTCAGCAGCGTCTTCATCCGCTCCTCCGCCAGCTTCGGGTCGGGGAACAGGCCCAGACCGTCGGCGAGTTCGTACGCCTTCGCGAAGTGCGGCAGCGAACGGGCCGACTGGAGGCCGCCGACCATCGTGAAGTGGGACTGGTGGCCGGCCAGCCAGGCCAGGAACACCACGCCCGTCTTGTAGAAGCGGGTCGGGGTCTGGAAGAGGTGCCGGGAGAGTCCGACCGTGGGGTCCAGCAGGTCGCGGAAGCCCTGCGTGTTCCCCGTGTCGAGGACCCGGACCGCCTCCGCCGCCAGCGGGCCCAGCGGGTCGAAGATGCCCAGCAGGGCGTGGCTGAAGCCCTGGTCGTCGCCGGCGATCAGCTCGGGGTAGTTGAAGTCGTCGCCCGTGTAGCAGCGCACGCCCTGCGGCAGACGGCGGCGGATGTCGATCTCGCGCTGCGCGTCCAGCAGCGAGACCTTGATGCCGTCGACCTTGTCCGGGTGGGCGGCGATGACGTCCAGGAAGGTGCGGGTGGCGGCGTCCAGGTCCGTCGCGCCCCAGTAGCCCTCCAGCGCCGGGTCGAACATCGGGCCGAGCCAGTGCAGGATCACCGGCTCGGACGCCTGGCGCAGCAGGTGGCCGTAGACCTCCAGATAGTCCTCCGGCCCCTTGGCGACCGCCGCCAGGGCCCGGGAGGCCATCAGGATCGCCCGCGCGCCCGACTCCTCGACGACCGCGAGCTGCTCCTCGTACGCGGCACGGATCTCGGCCAGGCTGTACGGGTAGCCGATCTCGGTGGCCGACAGCTGGTCGGTGCCCACGCCGCAGGCGATCAGGCCGCCGACCGACTTCGCCTCCGCGGCCGACCGGCGGATCAGCTCCGCCGCGCCCGCCCAGTCAAGACCCATGCCGCGCTGGGCGGTGTCCATCGCCTCGGCGACGCCCAGCCCGTGCGACCACAGGTGCCGGCGGAAGGCCAGGGTGGCGTCCCAGTCGACCGCGGCGGGGGAGTCGGGCGAGATGTCCGCGTACGGGTCGGCGACGACGTGCGCCGCCGAGTAGACCGTGCGGGAGGTGAAGGGCGTGCCGGGCGTCACCGGGAGCGGTTCGGTGCGCGGCTCGTAGGTCCGCGACGCCCCGTTGCTGTCCGGGAGTCGGATGGTCACGGCTGGATCTCCGGAACGTCGATACGGCGGCCCTCGGCCGAGGACTTCAGGCCCAGCTCGGCGAGCTGGACACCACGGGCGCCGGCCAGCAGGTCCCAGTGGTAGGGGGCGTCGGCGTAGACGTGCTTGAGGAACAGCTCCCACTGCGCCTTGAAGCCGTTGTCGAACTCGGCGTTGTCCGGGATCTCCTGCCACTGGTCGCGGAAGACCTCGGTGGCGGGGATGTCCGGGTTCCAGACCGGCTTGGGCGTGGCCGAGCGGTGCTGGACGCGGCAGTTGCGCAGGCCGGCGACGGCCGACCCTTCGGTGCCGTCGACCTGGAACTCGACGAGCTCGTCGCGGTTGACGCGCACGGCCCAGCTGGAGTTGATCTGGGCGATCGCGCCGCCCTCCAGCTCGAAGATGCCGTACGCGGCGTCGTCGGCGGTGGCGTCGTAGGGCTTCCCGTTCTCGTCCCAGCGCTGGGGGATGTGCGTGGTGGCGATGGCCTGGACGGACTTCACGCGGCCGAACAGCTCGTGCAGGACGTACTCCCAGTGCGGGAACATGTCGACGACGATGCCGCCGCCGTCCTCGGCCCGGTAGTTCCAGGACGGACGCTGGGCTGCCTGCCAGTCGCCCTCGAAGACCCAGTAGCCGAACTCGCCGCGCACGGACAGGATCCGGCCGAAGAAGCCGCCGTCGATGAGGCGCTTCAGCTTGAGCAGGCCGGGGAGGAAGAGCTTGTCCTGGACGACGCCGTGCTTGATGCCGGCCTCGTTCGCCAGCCGGGCGAGGGCCAGGGCGCCGTCGAGGCCGGTGGCCGTGGGCTTCTCGGTGTAGATGTGCTTGCCGGCCGCGATGGCCTTCTTGAGGGCCTCCTCGCGGGCGGAGGTGACCTGGGAGTCGAAGTAGATGTCCACGGTCTCGTCGGCGAGGACCGCGTCCAGGTCGGTCGAGACGTGTTCCAGCCCGTGCTGCTCGGCCAGCGCCTTGAGCGCGTGCTCACGGCGGCCGACCAGGATCGGCTCGGGCCACAGCACGGTGCCGTCGCCGAGGTCGAGGCCGCCCTGCTCACGGAGGGCGAGGATGGAGCGGACCAGGTGCTGGCGGTAGCCCATGCGCCCGGTCACGCCGTTCATGGCGATCCGCACCGTCTTGCGTGTCACGTCGTTCCCTTCGTACGCGGTCGTCGCGCCGCGTACGCCCGAACTGGTGAGCGGTACAGCAAGCGCTTTCTATACATGAAGAAGCTAGCCTCTGAACCGCGGTCCGGACAAGACCGTGACCAGGACGAGTTGTTCGAGGGGGCGAACAACCCGGGGTCGGGGGCTTAAGGTCTGCTCGGAACCATGGCCATGGGTTCATGGGAGCCAGGGCGTCGGTTCCAACGGAACGAAGGCCGCAGGTCTGTAGGAACCAAGGCCACAGGTCTGTATGTGTACGAGGGCGACTCTGTATGTGTACGAGGGCGGACGACTAGATGCGCGACCGGAGGACGACGAGATGACGGTGACCCTGGCGGACGTGGCGGCCCGCGCGCAGGTCTCGCCCGCGACGGTGTCGCGCGTGCTGAACGGGAACTACCCCGTGGCCGCATCCACCCGGGATCGGGTGCTGAAGGCCGTGGACGAGCTGGACTACGTGCTCAACGGGCCCGCGAGCGCCCTGGCCGCGGCCACCTCCGACCTGGTCGGGATCCTGGTGAACGACATCGCCGACCCGTTCTTCGGGATCATGGCGAGCGCGATCCAGGCCGAGATCGGCGGGCCGGGCGGTCGCGCGGGCGGGGAGCGGCTCGCGGTGGTCTGCAACACGGGGGGCTCTCCCGAGCGGGAGCTGACGTATCTCACGCTGTTGCAGCGGCAGCGGGCGGCGGCCGTGGTGCTGACCGGCGGGGCGATCGAGGACGCGGCGCACCAGGCGGCGATGGACACGAAGGTGCGCAAGCTCGCGGACGCCGGGACGCGGGTGGTGCTGTGCGGGCGGCCGCCGGCGCCGGAGACCGGGGCGATCGCGCTGACCTTCGACAACCGCGGGGGCGGGCAGAAGCTCACCGAGCACCTGATCGGGCTCGGACACCGGCGGCTCGGCTACATCGCGGGCCCGGAGGAACGGACGACGACCCGGCACCGGCTGGAGGGGCACCGGGCCGCACTCGCCGCGCACGGCATCGAGGAGGACCCTCGGTGGACGGTGCACGGGCGGTACGACCGGCGGTCCGGCTACGAGGCGACGCTGGAACTGCTGCGGCGCGACCCGTCGCTGACGGCGGTCGTCGCGGCGAACGACTCCGTCGCGCTCGGGGCGTGTGCGGCGCTGCGGGACTCCGGGCTGCGGATTCCGGAGGACGTGTCGGTGGCCGGGTTCGACGATCTGCCGTTCAGCATCGACGCGGTGCCTGCGCTGACGACCGTGCGGCTGCCGTTGGCGGAGGCCGGCGCGCGGGCCGGGCGGATCGCGATGGGGCGCGAGGAGGCGCCGCCCGGGGGGATCGCGTCGGTGCGGGGGGAGTTGATGGTGCGGGGGTCTTCGGGGGTGCCGCGGGTTTCCTGACCTCGGCGCCGCTGCCCCTGCACACGGGGAACTACGCCTTCACCCCGAGGAACCCGAACAGATCCGGCACCCCGTCCGGCCCCGCCTCCGCCGTCCGCTCGATGCGCAGCCCCGCTGTCGCGGCCCCGTTGAGCAGGTCGGACAGCGGGACGTGCCAGGCGCCGAGGCGGGCGCGGACGCCCGTGGCGTTCCAGGAGGCGAAGGTGCGGGAGCGGTCGCTGTAGCGGGAGTCGACGACCGTCCTCGACGCGTCTGTGCGGTCGGCGAAGGCGCCGACGAAGCACGGGTGCACTCCCAGATGGACGAAGCGGCCGCCGGGGGTCAGCACGCGGGCGATCTCGCGGAGTACGGCCGGGTAGTCGGGCACGTCCGTGCTGGCCAGGACGCACACCGCGGCCGGCACCGAGCCGTCGGCCAGGGGCAGGGCGGTCGCGTCGGCGACGGCCACCGGCAGGCGGTGGGCGGCGTGGCGGAGCTGGTTGCGGGAGAGGTCCATGCCGACGGGCGTCCAGCCGAGGCCGGCGACGGCGGACGCGTGGGCGCCGGTGCCGCAGCAGACGTCGAGGCAGGTGCTTCCGTCGCCGGGCCCGAGCAGGTCGCCGAGGGTGGCGTGGACACGGCGGATGTAGTCGCCCTCGCCGGTCGGTGACATGAACTCGTTGTACCAATCGGCGTGTTCGTCGTATACGGCCGTCACCTTCGAGGACACCATGTCCCGGACGCTAATCCCCTTCCGCCGGCCGCGAGGGGGTGTTCGCCGCGGGCGTGACGTGACGTACGGACCCCGCCGGCGATGAGTTTCGTGTCGTACCCGGGTCTGCAGTGCCGTCATCGCACTGACGAGAAAAACGGAGTGAGTCCCATGCGCATCGTGATCACCGAGTTCATCAGCCTGGACGGCGTCGTGCAGGCCCCGGGCGGGCCGCAGGAGGACACCGACGGCGGGTTCGCGCACGGTGGGTGGTCGCACCCGTACTTCGACGAGGAGGTGCTGGGCGGTGCCTTCGACGCGGGGCTCGCCCGGGCCGAGGCGCTGCTGTTCGGGCGGCGTACGTGGCAGACGATGGCGGGCGCCTGGCCCGAGCGGGCCGGGGACCCGTTCGCCGACCGGATGAACGCGCTGAAGAAGTACGTCGTCTCCAGCACCCTCGGCGAGGCCGACCTCACCTGGAACAACTCCTCACTCATCCCCGGCGACCAGGCCGTCGCCCGCATCCGGGAGCTGCACGAGGCCGAGGGTGGCGACCTCGCGATGATGGGCAGCCCGACGCTCGTGCGCACCCTCCTGTCCGAGGGCCTGGTCGACGAGCTCCAGCTCATCGTCATGCCGGTGCTGCTGGGCGGCGGCAAGACGATCTTTCCCGACGACGGCGGCAAGCGGCCGATGGAGCTGGTCTCGACGACCACCGCGAAGACCGGCACGCAGGTGTGCGTCTACCGGCCCGCCACCGGGGGCTAGTACCGGAGGTCCTGGACGTCTAGGCTCGACCCCGACGGGAATCTCTGACTGAGTCAAACATCGGGGGTCGTGGCCATGACCGTCCAGGACATCCGCTCCTTCAACCGCTTCTACACGAACGTCATCGGCGCGCTGGACTACGGCCGTCACCTCTACGCGCCCTACACCCTCACCGAGTCCCGCGTGCTCTACGAACTCGCGCACGCGCCGCGCACGGACGCCGCCGACCTGCGGACCCAGCTGCACCTGGACGCCGGGTACCTGAGCCGCATCCTGAACAAGTTCGAGGAGGACGGCCTGGTCGAGCGCGGTCCGTCCGAGACGGATCCGCGCCGCCGCAGTGTCACCCTCACCGAACGCGGCCGGGAGGCCGCCGCGCTCCTCGACGAGCGGGCGCGCGAGACGGTCGGGGCGATGCTGGACACCGTGCGCGCCGAGGACCGGCCGCGACTGGCCGATGCGCTGCGGACCGTCCGGACGATCCTGGGAGAGGGCCGGGCGCCACGCCCCGAGGACGTCGTCCTGCGCGAGCCCGCCCCCGGCGACCTCGGCTGGATCGTGCAGCGCAACGCCGCCCTGTACGCCGCCGAGTACGGCTTCAACCTCGACTACGAGGGCCTGGTCGCCCGGATCGTCGCCGAGTACGCCGAGGACCACGACCCGCATCTGGAGCGGACGTGGATCGCCGAGCTGGACGGCCGGCCGGTGGGGTGCGTCATGGTCGTTCGGGACGACGCGCCGGGGGCCGCCCGGCTCCGGTTGCTGCTCGTCGAGCCGGACGCGCGCGGCCTGGGCATCGGGGACCGGCTGGTCGGGGCCGTCGTCGCCTTCGCGCGCGAGGCCGGCTACCGCGAGGTCGTCCTGTGGACCAACGACATCCTCGCCGCGGCCCGACGCATCTACCAGCGCCACGGCTTCGTGCTGGTCGCGGAGAAACCGCACCGCTCCTTCGGCCAGGACCTGGTCGGCCAGGACTGGCGACTGGATCTTCTCGCAACACCCGAGTGACCAAGGGGAGTCGCCGGCAGGGGTGCCGGGTAGGGTCCGTCCACATGAAGCTGGCGTTCTCCACCCTCGGTGTCCCCGGCCTGCCCCTGCCCGACGTCCTGCGCCTCGCGACCGCGCACGGCTACCACGGCGTGGAGCTGCGCGCCCACCCCGAGGAACCGGTCCACCCCGGCCTCGGTTCCGCCGAACGGGCCGATGTCGCGGCCGAGTTCAAGGGGTCGGGCGTAGAGATCCTGGGCCTGGCGGGCTACGCGCGGGTCGCCGCCCCGGGCGACGACGAGCCCGTCCTGGCCGAGATCCGCTCCCTCCTCGACCTGGCCCGTGACCTCGGCGCCCCGTACATCCGGGTCTTCCCCGGCGGCGACCTGGACCTCCAGACCCCCGAGGAGGCCGACGCGACGGCCGCCCGGCGGCTGGGCACGGCCGCCGAGTACGCGAACGACCTGGGCGTCCGCATCCTCCTGGAGACCCACGACTCGCACCGCACCGCCGCCGACGCCATGCGCGTCCTCGGGCTGGTCGGCCACCGCCAGGTGGGCGCGCTGTGGGACGTGATGCACACCTGGCTGGGCGGCGAACAGCCCTCGGAGACCTACGCGGCCCTCTCCCCGCACCTCGGCTACGTCCAGGTCAAGGACATCGCCTCCGCCGAGGACACGACCCCGCTGCCCCTCGGCGAGGGCGTCCTGCCGCTGGCCGAGTGCGTGGAGGTCCTCTCCCGCCACGGCTGGGACGGCTGGCTCTGCTGGGAGTACGAGAAGCGCTGGTACGAGTCGGCCCCCGAACTGCCCGGCCTGCTGGGCCCGGGCCGCGAGCACCTGAGCCGACTCCTCAACGACTCGGCGTGACGGGGCGCGGCACGCCGACGCCCGGGAGTCCGGGATGGCGGCAGTCCGGTGCGGTCAGATCACGCGGAACAGGTCGGCGGCGGCATGGACGTCGGTGAGGTCCTCCACGGAGCGGAGGTTGTCGCACAGCGCCTCCAGCACCGAGCCGGCCTCGCCGACGCGCGGGGCGCCGACGACCAGGCCGAACACCCGGAAGCCGAGCCGGCGCTTGGCGTCGTTCCAGCCGCGCATCCACTCCTCGGTGACGCCGCAGTCGTCGTCGGTGATCATCACGATGTCGCCGCGCCCGCGGGCGGTGTCGTCGAACTCCTCCTCCAGCAGCTCTCCGGCCGCCGACAGCGGCGTCTGGTAGCTGGTGCCGCCGCCGAGGAAGGTCTCCGCGAAGTCGAGGACCCGGTCCGTCCCGGCGGACCGGCCGGCCGGGAAGCGGAAGACCTGGATCCTGCCGGGGGCGGAGAACAGGATGCCGACGAAGTCACGCCCCGCCTCGCGGGCCTGGTCCAGCAGCGCCAGGGCACACCCCTTGGCCCACGCCTCCCGGGTGATCCCGCCGGGCCCGGCCTCGTACATCGAGTGCGAGGTGTCCACGCACGCGATGACCGCGCCCCGGCCGGTGGCCTGCTCCCCCTGGCTGTCGTAGAGCATCAGCTCACCGGCGGCGTAGCGCACGGCGAACACCGCGCGCAGTTCGGGCACACCGAGGCCCGCCAGCTCGGAGGGGATGACCCGGGAGAGGTCGTCGCCGAGCGTGACGCCGACCAGTTCCCCGGTGGCGTTCTCCACCTTGCGGGCGCGCTCGCCCCTGGCCATCTGCCGGAAGCGGCCGATCAGCTCGGCCCACTGCGCGAGCCGGCCGGTGCGCAGCCGCTCGGCGAGCCGGGCGCGCTGGTCGAACGGCATCCGTTCCAGCTCCCCGGGACCGACGCCCCACGCCCGCAGCAGAGCGGACTCCTGCCGCACGGCC
>KE354440.1 GCA_000415505.1 Streptomyces afghaniensis 772 | reverse complement strand
CCGGCCCTGCTGGGCAGGGTCGAGGAACTGATCGACTTCGTGACGGCCTAGCTGCGGGCATGCGTGCTCCCCCACGTGCCTTAAGGGCCTGGGAGGTGCCCCAGGGCGGCACGGGTGGGCGCAGCGGCACCCCGCTCCGCCGGGCTGCTGCATGCCGCTTAGCTGCGGGCAGTCGTGCCGCTGGGGCGGCACGGGTGGGCGCAGCGGCACCCCGCTCCGCCGGGCTGCGCAACGCCCCG
>KE354439.1 GCA_000415505.1 Streptomyces afghaniensis 772 | reverse complement strand
AGAATTTCTTACTTTGCCGTGCAACCCTTCCCGCCCCTCGCGGGTCGTACTTGGTGTCAGGACTTCTGGAGGGGGATCTGGGGGGATCGCGGGGGTTCCGTGACGGGAGGGGAAAAGCCGAGGGGCCCGGTCGACGGACCGGGCCCCCTCGAAACCTTTTCGGGCCTTTCCGGCCTTTCCGGGTCTCATTCGAGGTCTCAGAAGAAGACGCCGCAGCGCAGCAGCACGTTCGCGTACGGCCGTGCCTCGCCCGTGCGGACGATCAGCCGGGCCCGGGCCGACAGTTCCTTGAGCCGCTCGTGCGACACCAGCTCCAGCGACGGGAAGTGCCCGTCCAGGAGCTCCGAAGCCTCCCGGTTCGCTTCCCGTACCTCCTCCGCCGCCGTCGCCCCCTCGACGACCAGCTCGGCCAGCGGCCCCTCCAGCACCTCCGCGAACGCCGGCACCCCGGCCCGGAAGGCCAGGTCCACCACCCGCGGGCCGTCGGGAACGGC
>KE354438.1 GCA_000415505.1 Streptomyces afghaniensis 772 | reverse complement strand
GTGCGGCGAGGAGGCAGGTTGAGGTCGCGGGGGTGGCGGGCCAGGGGGCCGGGGGTGACCATGTCGCTGCTGGTGATCCATCCCGGCGGGCGGGGGATGTGGCCGCGGGCTGGGATGAGTCCGTGGGTGGGGCGCAGGCCGTAGACGCCGCAGTAGTGGGCGGGGAGCCGCAGGGAGCCGGCGAGGTCGCTGCCGAGGTCGGCGGGGGTCAGGTGGGCGGCGACTGCTGCGGCGGGGCCTCCGGAGGAGCCGCCGGTGGTGTGCTTGGGGTCGTGTGGGTTGAGCGTGGGGCCGAACAGGGCGTTGTCGGTGTGCAGGTCCTGGCAGTACGCCGGGGTGTTGGTCTTGCCCATGATGACGGCACCTTGGTGGCGGAGCCGGGCGACCGCGTCGGCGTCGCGTGTGGGGACGTGGTCGGCGAGGTCTTCGGCGCCGCTGGTAGTGCGCAGGCCGGCCGTCTCGAAGCTGTCCTTGATCGTGAGGGGAAGGCCGTTGAGGACGCCGGTGCTCTGGCTGCGGGCGCGGCGTTCGTCGGCTGCGTGCGCGGCGGCGCGGGCCGCGCTGTCGTCGCGCGTGACGACGGCGTTGATCTGGCTGGCGTCTATCTGGGCGAGGTGCAGGTCGAGCAGTTCGCGGCTGGAGATCTCGCCGCGGTCCAGGGCCTGGAGCTGGACGTGGGCGGGCTGGTGGGTGAGGTCGTTCGTCATGCGGAGACTCGCTCAAGGTGGGGGGCTCGTGCGGGCTGGCGGGGCAGGTGGCGCGCGACGTCGAGGAGAGCGTCGATGTCGTCCATGGGCCCGCTGGTCTGGCGTTCGGAGTCGGCGAACTCGGTGAGCTGGTCGGGCGCCAGCCGGGTGCCTTCAGCCCGGGCGACGATTCCGGCGAGGATTTGGTCGGCCGTGACAGCGGCGGACAGCTCCTGGCCGTGGAGTCCTCGGGCCCGGTGGTGGGCTTCGCTGGCCTCGCGGACGGCGGCATCGAGGTATTGGCGGATCACGAACCGGCCGTCCCGGATCTCGACAGCTCGGCGGTAGAGCCGGATCGAGATGCGGCGGAAGCGGCGCCTCTGGGCCGGGTCGACTCGGCCGATCGGCAGCACGATCTCGGGCGCTTCGCTGTAGAACGCCAGCCACAGGGGGCGCAGGCCGTAGTAGCTGCGGTACTGCTTGATCCGGTACCGGACGCTCTGGGCCTGGTCGCTGATGGTGGGCACGAGCCAGCCGATCAGCGAGAGCATGGCGCCGGCATCGCCGCAGGTCCAGGCAAAGCCCTCCCATTCCGCGAGGGAGGTGTCGAAGGCGCCGGCGATCACGTTGCCGATGCGGACGGCGCTGTATCCGAGGGTGACGGTCGCGCCGAGGGCGACGATGCGCAGGCCGACGCGGACGGACCCGCGAGTGCTGCGGCGGGCCAGGCGCCAGCAGGCGCGGGCGAGGAAGACTTCACCGATGGTGTAGGCCGTGACGTACAGGGTGAGGTACGCGGCGTACCAGTCGTCGTGCGCGTAGTAGAGCGTGAAGTCGATCGGGTGCGGCGCGTTGGGCGTCAGCAGGGCGAACAGCACCAGCAGCCCGGCGATCACCGCGAAGCCGGCCCAGAGCCAGCGGCGACTGCGCCGGCGGGCTACCTCGGGCGGGGATCCCCAGTAGGTGAGGACCACCTGTTGGCAGGCCAGGAGCGCGACCACGCAGCCCTGCGCGAGGGGCACGGAGATGTTGACGGTGCCGAGCACGCGGTCGAGGTAGTTCCACATCGGCGTGATGGAGAACAGGAACGAGAGCCCTGACAACAGGAAGACAGCGGCCAGCGCGGCGGAGGCGGGATCGCGGCGCCGGGTGGGCACGTCCCGCAGGAGGCAGAGGAAGCCGAGCGTCGCGACGACGAGGCTGATCGGGTGGAGCAGGTCCTTCACGTCCGGGCCTCTCGTCGGCGCAGCAGTGTGTGCGTGACCCGGTCCTGGACTTCGTCACCGGAGGACTCGTCGCTGCGCAGCCACCGGTCGATGATCCGGTGCTGGAGCAGCGATGCGAGGAGTTCGGTGTCTCGCTCCTCGTCCTCGTCGTACTTGGTGCGCCCCAGCATCATCTGCACGGTGGCCGGGTCCACGCTGGTGATGAAGGCCGGAGCCAGCGCGGAGACCGGTCGGTTCTCGTGGTGGCCGAGCAGTAGGTGGCTGAACTCGTGGGCGATGATGTGGTCCTGGTGCAGGACGCTGGTCCACGGGTCGTAGAAAACGTGGACGGCACTCTCTGTAACGGCACATGCCCCGCACACCGAGGGCGCCTGCTCCCGGGGCTCTAGGACCACCGTCCGTCCCGTGCGGCGAGAGACCTCGTCGCTGAGGTCGCGGATATTGGTGACGTGCGGGAGCTTCAGCTCGGCCAAGAGGTCAGGCCGGCGCAGCCTACGTGCAGACCACATTGCTTTCCTTGATCATTTACTGAACTGCGGCCGTTTACGCGCCAGTTGAGGGCGGCAACCCCTCGGATTTTCGTACGCTCTCAACGATCCCGAGGACGGCATCCTTCCCGTCTGCGGAAACGTCGGATAGGCGAAGAAGAACGTTCTTGATCTTCGCGTCGCGAAGCAGCGCGAGCAACTCAAGTTCCTGCACGGTCTTTTCGGCGACAGCATCGTCGAACCAATAGGCGGGGTCCACGCCGAAGAACCCTGCGAGCGCTTCGAGATGACGCTTCGTCGGGTTGTCGCGCTGCCCGGTCCGCAAGAGCCACAGGTACTGCCCCGACAGCTTGCCCAGCCCTCGCTTCTCCATCAGTTCGGCCACTTCAGCGTTGCTATAAGGGCCGCGATCGGGCGGGTGCACAGTGTCGAACAGGCGGTTTAGGCGATCCATGAGCCCCCTGGGGCTCACCTGACCTTCGGCCACTCTTTCATGATCCTTTCCAGGGAGGGCTTCCTCGCAACTTCAGCCACCCTACCCTGCCATAAACACCAGTTTGACGCGCCGATCACACGTATGGAAAGTTCTTCCCCACCAGCACGTTTCCGTGTGGCGCGTACCGCCTGTTTCAGGTCGACCTGTCCGTTTCTGCCGACAGGTGTACGCCGGGCGACGTGGCGCAAGCCACGTTCACCCAGCGACATAAGTCACGTCTGGCAGGCCGTATTTGACATTCGATCGGAAAGCGCGGAGGCGACCGTGGAAACAACTCATCCACATCACATTTCCGCTGCGGGGAATACCAGACTCCCGATCCAAATCGGACACAATGGCACGCTCTCGGCGTACGGGGCAACCGCGGCAACGGTGCGCTTCGACGCGAGGACGGACCCCGCCAGGCCCTGTGCGGACTGCTGCGGCACACGACCGTTCGGCGACTCTCTGCAACCAGTACAGAGTTTAAGAACCAAGTCTGGATCTTGACACCGGTCCGTGCGTATGTTCGTCGTCCCCGGGCAGCCCGCCTGCGGCGACGAACGTGAGGAGACCGCGAGCACGGACCGGACCGCGAAGGTCCGCAAACAGCGACGGCGCCCGAGAGCGGTAACTCACGGACGCCGAACGCTAAGCGGCATACCCGCCCCGGCAAGGGCGGAGATTGCCCACCATCACCACGCTGAGTCCTTCCGAGGGGCGCATCAGCGTGGCAATACTGCAAAGGGGAGTATCGCATGCCTCCTGCCCTGCGCAAAAGGCCCTTCCGCCTGGCCTGCGCGGCAGCCACCACCGCCTCGGCGCCTCAGTGCCCCGAGCCGGACCGCACCACCCTGGCTCCGGCGAGCAGCCGGACCCGCCCGCTCGTCTGGAGCGGCCGATGAGCAGCGAAGCCCGCGAGTGGGTGTGGGAGCACAGCTCCAGCCGAGGGGCCGCGCGCCTGGTCCTGCTGTCGATCGCCGACCGGGTGGCCGACGAGCAGTGCATCTCCTGGGCCTCGCTGTCCAGCCTGGCCAAGCGCACCCGCGCCTCGGTCTCCACGGTGCGCGAAGCCGTCGAGCGCCTGCTCCTGGCCGGCGAGCTGGAACAGCTCGATGACCTCGTAGGCCCGCAGCGCAGCACGGTCTACCGCATGCCTCTCGCCGCCGAAGCAGTCGCCCAGGCCAAGCGCGAGCAGGAGGAGCAGGAGGCCAACGACACGGCGGCGGCAGACGAGCCCGCAGGCCCCGCGAGGCTTCGGCTCTCGGCTCTGCGGCGGTACGGAATCCGCCCGCGTGTGGTGCCGGAATCCCCCGCGAGGGTCCGGAATCCGGCAGTACCGGAAACCGGCAGGTCGAGGCGGAAACCGGCACAGCGACGTACCGGCCACCGGCACAGCGATGTACCGGCTACCGGCACACAGAACCGTAGTGAACCTGATTTGAACCGGAGGTACAGCAGTAGTGGTGCTGCCGTCCTCCCGGCTGCCGAGTGGCAGGTCGACTCCGCCACCCACACCTGGGCCCGCCAGCAGGGACACCTCGATCGCCTCGGCGAGCAGGGCCTGCGGGCCGCCGACGCGAAGTGGCGTGCACACCGGGCGGGCCATGCTCCGAGGGCGGCGGAAGCCTGGGCTGCCGACTGGCGCTCCTGGGTCGCCCGGGAGCACGCTCCCAGCCGACCGAACCCCTACGCCGTGCCCGGCAAGAACACCGCCGTACCGGGGGGCATGACGCGGACGGAGGCCCACACCGCCGCCCTGCTTGCCGCCCTCGACGAGCCGACCGGAACGGAGGGCTGACCGTGGACCGCCGCGAAATCGCAGCCCTGCTGGCCTACATCGGCCGACTCGACCCCCGCACCATCCGCACCGACCAAGGCGAGGCGCGCGACCAGCTCGCCCAGTGGCACGAGCTGCTCGGCGACGTGCCGATGGCCACCCCGCACGGCTGGGACGTCCGCGTCGCCGCCCGCCAGCACATCCGCACCTCGCCGTACCAGATCCTGCCCGCGGACGTGGCCCGCCCCTGGGAGAGCTACCGGCGCGACCGCCTGGCGAGGCACTCCGATCCCACGCCGTCCGTCGACCCGGACGACCAGGCCGCCTGGACCGCAGAGCTGGCCGGCACCCGCCGCGCCGTCGCCGCCGGCACCGCCCAGCCCGCGCAGGCCCGAGCAATCACCAGCGGTCGCGACGGAGTCGACCCGAAGCTGGAGGCGCGGCTGCGGGAGGTCGGCTCCTGCATACCGCCCGCCGCCCGAGCAGCCCTCGCGCCCTACCGACCCGCCCGCGCAGCCCGTGAGGCCGCTGTCGCACAGGGACTGCCCGATGCCCTGAGCGTGCGGTGCGAGTGGTGCCTGGCCCAGCCCGGCGAACCATGCCGCCGCCGAAGGATCGGCCCCGACGGCGGAGCCCGCGGAACCGCCCCGCGCGCCACCCCGCACCCCGGCCGCCTCAACCTCGCCACCGCCCAGCAGGCCCAGCACACCGAGCAGGCCCAGCAGCCCGCCCTGGCCTGACCGGCGCACCCGGCGCGTGNACCCGTCCGCTGCACCGCCACCCGACACGTCCCGCATCGGCTGCGACGCACGCCCCGCGCGCAGCCGGCACCCGACGCCGCACCCGCCGAGCACCGCCCTAGCCGGCCGCCGCGGCAGCACATCGGAGACCCGCCTTGCGCCACTTCACCACCCACGACGCGCCGGCCACCGGCCTGCGCGGCATCGCAGACACCAGCTGGCACGCCCGCGCAGCGTGCCACGGCATGGACGTCGAAGACGCCGACGCCGTGTTCTTCCCTGGGCCCCGGGACCACGAGGAGATCGCAGAGGCGAAGGAGCTGTGCGGCTGGTGCCCCGTACGCCGCGAGTGCCTGGACTTCGCCCTGGAGAACGTCCTCAAGGAGGGCGTCTGGGGCGGCCTCACCGAAGCCGAGCGGCGCCCGCTGCACGACGGACTGCACCAGCGCCTGGACTACCGACGCGTGACCGCCTTCTTCCAGGGACGCGACGTGCACCTGACCGAGGCCGAGCGGCAGGTCGTCATCGACCACGCCTACGTCCGGGGCTGGCAGCCCGACCGGCTCGCCGCCGCCCTGCAGATCAGCCACAAGCACGCCCGAGACCTGCTCCGGCAAGCCGCCAACAAGGTCCTCGACCGTGACCGTAACTACGGCGTGCCCCGCCCCAAGAAGAAGCGGAAGAAGACCTCCAAGACCAAGGGCACCCCCGCGTCCGCAGCTCCCGGCACGCAGCAGCCGGCAGGCCGCCCGGCAGCGTCGCCCCCGACGCACGCCCCTCTCGGAAAGGCAGCATGACCCACCCCGTCCTCGCCTTCGGTGCTACTTCGGACCTCCCTCTCCTCCTCGCCGCCGTCGTGCCCGCCACCCTCGCGCTCGTGCTGACTGCCTGGACCATCCGGCGCCGGGGATCTCGCTCGCAGAAGCGTCTCGGCGGCCCGGCGGTCAAGGTCGCCGCTGTCGCCGCCCTCGGCTGCACCGCCTACAGCGCCGACACCTCGTGGCGGTTCGCGGCCGACTACCTCGACATGGCCGGCGCCGCCGAGCGCGCCGGCATGTTCGCCGCCGCCGAACTCGCCCTGTTCGCCACCGCGCTGATGGCGCGGCAGAACCTCGCCGTCCAGGGCGCCCCCGGCCTGCCGGGCACGCTGGTCTGGGTGATCACCACGGTGCAGGTGATCCCCGCCTATGCAGAGAGCGGCCCCATCGGCGGCACGGTCCGCGCCTTCGTCGGACCAGTCATGGCGGCGATGCTGTGGCACCTGGCCATGGGCATCGAACTGCGCCTGCGCACACCCGGTGCCGCCTCAAAAGGACTGATCGCCATCCTGGGCCGGGAGGCACGCGAGCGTCTCCTGTCTCGCCTCGGCATCGCTGCGCGAGACCGCGACGCCGCACAGATCACCCGGGACCGGGCCACCGCCCGTGCGGTCACCCTCGCCGCCCGCCTCGCCGAGCGCACACCCGAGCAGCAGCGGAACCGTCGAGGTCGGCGGCTGACCCGACGCCTGTCGAAGGCGGTCGGCAGGGCTTCGGTCGGCACCGACCCGCTCCAGCGAGCACAGCTGCTCGACCAGCTCGCCGCCCGGCGACACGCGCTCGCGCTCGCCACGGTCCCGCTCCCTTCTCCCTGGTCCTCGGCGCACAGCAGCACATCGGCGGCCACGGTCCCCGCACAGCCGCCATCGAATGTGCCGGTCCCCGTCCCCGGTCCCGACGGTTCCGACGAGCCGGTCCCGGACCGAGGACCGAGGACTCCTCGGGGACCGGTCCCCGAGGAGGCGGACCCTGAAGCCAAGGTCGGCGCGGGGACCAAGGGCGACGAAACGGGAACGACCGCGGGGAGCAAGCCCCCTGAAGACGGCGCGGTCCCGGGGACCGGTCCCGCCGATCCAGAAGCCGCAGCGCGGGACACAGCGGCCACGAGGACCGACCGCAACGCGCGAGAAGTAGCAGCTCAGGGCACAAAGCCTCATCGGGGACCGGGCATGGCAAAGTCGGGGACCGAGAGCACCGCGGACCGAGGACCGACCGCCACCGAGTCCGGGACCGAGACCACCCAGGACCGAGGACCCAAGGTCCCACTCCGTCGGAAGCCGGCCAGGAAGTCCCGGACGAAGAACAAGGACAACCGTGCCCGGTCCCGCTCTCCGCAGACGGAGCGCCCGGCACGCGAGCTGGGCGAGTCCGAGCGCCAGCTTGTCCAGGAGGTACGCCCCCATGTTCCCGCCCTGCTCGAACGGGACGGCAACGGAGCGATCACCCGGGTGCAGCTGCGCGAAATCATCCGCCGCCAGGGCCTGACAGGTGTCGGGAACGACCGACTCGGCCTCGTCCTCCAGGAGCTGCGGAACGAGGACATCACGACGACGAGGAGCACCGCCCGATGAAGACCTGCCACCAGTTCGACACCGTGCGCGCGGAGTACGAGCGAGAGATCGGATTCATGCTCGCTCACTCCGAGCGGCACGCGGGCAGGCCGGCGGCGAAGTCCAGTGCGAAGCACGCTGCCTCGGCGAAACAGCGAATGGCCCGCGCGCTCAACAGCCACGTCGGGCGCTGCCCCGAGTGCGGCTGAACCGGCAAAACTCCAGGTCAAGCTCGTACCCGTAAAGGTGGCCGACTCCACGCCGGGCCACCGCCCCGCTTAGGAGGTACGCAGTGATTCCGCGTCCCCCTCGTTCTTCCGAGCCCACCACCGCCGAGGCCGATGCCTGGGCGGACGTCTTGGTCCGCCGGCAACTCCTACACGCCGTCGTCCTCACGCCGACCGGGCAGTGGCTCGTCCAGGACCACCCCGAAGGGCCGGTCGGCGTCCTTGCCAGCCCAGCCGATGTCCTCGCGCTGGCCGCAACCATCCAGCAGCGCACCCGCTCGACGAGGCCCGAATCCCGATGACGAACGCACGCAAGAACGGCACCACCCCGGAACCTGATCCCGACTCCAACTCGGTCTCGGGGCGAGCAAGTTATCGGCCAAGCTACTCTTCCCCGACGGGGAAGGCAGCTTGGCCATCTCCCGCCCCAGGGGTGGCGGGAGTGGTCCAGCACCGGGGGGCGCTGGACCGTCAGGCAGCGACCGAGGGCGGATCGCAGCCAGAGGTGGGGAAGCAGCAGCGAAGCCGCGTGAACGCAGCTCCACCAATCACGACACGTAAGCGCTCCCCCCAGAAGAACAAGCGCGCACGCATCTGCAACGTCCGTCTCAACGACGACGAGTGGAATCGTCTGACCACCGCAGCACGTACCTCACGCAAGAGCCTGCCCGCCTTCCTCGTGCGCGCCGGCCTCGCCGCCGCCGACGACTCCGAGAACACAGCAGCGGCCATCGCAGGCCACCGAGATCTCATAGCCGAGCTGTTCGCCGCACGCCGTCATCTCGGACAGGTCGGCAACAACCTGAACCAGGTCGCCCGCACCATCAACAGCGGCGGACAACCCGCCGGACTCGACGCCGTCGTTTCGGCCGTCCAGCGAGCAGTCGCTCGTGTGCAAGCGGTCACCGACAGGATGCTCGAACAGGATTGACCGGGCGGCTCAGGCAGACCACGAGGCGCTGCCAGACAGCAGCCCGCGTACGTCACGCCGGACAGCATCCTGGAACCGGTCGCGCAGGCTTCCGACCTCATCCTTCATAGCGAGGAGCCCTGGGGTGTCCTGCGGATCCGCAGCTGCGACGTAGTCACGAGCACGTCGCAGAGCACGGAAGATCTCGTCGGCTGCCCGGACGACGTCGAGTGGAGCCAGAACGTGGATCCGCTGCCGAGTGCCGCCGAGGTTGAAGTCGGCGAACGCCACCTCGGCCGCCGTCTCGCGTTCCTCACCCGCCGTGGTCCGCAACACGCGCAGGAGGTCTCTTCCCGTGTCCTCCATCGCGACCAGGTACTCGGCGTACAGCTCCGTACGCAGCTCCAGCAGGCGCGTGACCGACTCCCGACGCCAACGCCGCCGGTCCCCTAGCGCCGTCGCACCAGCACCCAGCAGAACTCCCAGCAGCGCGGACAGCGGCGATACCCAGCTCATCCGTGAGCACTTCCCGCCCAGCGCACGTGGAACGCCCCCTTCCCACGCCCCATCCCAGTTGATCAATCGTCAAGGACAGCACCATGGTTCCCCGGATCCAGAAGCGCGGACAGCGCACCATTGGCCTCCTGTACTACCTCTACGGACCAGGCAAGTACGAGGAGCACACTGACCCCCACCTCGTCGCTTCCTGGGACCACAACGCTCCCGACCCCGGCCGCGACGCCACCGCAACCCTCAAGCAGCTCCAGCAGCTCCTGGACCAGCCCGTCGACAACATCGACCAGTCACAACGGCCCAAGAGGCATGTGTGGCACCTCTCCGTCCGCAACGCCGGCGAGGACCGGATCCTCACGGGCGAGGAATGGGGCGACGTGGCACGCCGCATGGTCGCTGCCGCCGGCATCGACGACCCCGAGGCGGGAGCGGGCTGCCGGTGGGTGGCCGTCCGGCATGCCGACGACCACATCCACATCGTCGCCACCCTCGTCCGCGAAGACGGGTACAAACCCGACCTCGCCAACGACGCCAACCGGGTGCAGGCTCAGGCCCGAGCCCTCGAAGCGGAGCTGGGTCTGCGTCGCCTCAACAAGGGTGATGGCACCGCAGCGAAGCGCCCCACCAGCGCCGAGCGCCACAAGGCCCAGCGCCAGGGCCGCGAGCGCACCGCGCGGGAAGAGCTGCGTGAGACCGTACGCGGAGCCGTGACCGGCGCCCGAAACGAGACGGAGTTCTTCGACCGCCTCGCCGCCGCCGGCCTCCTGATCCGTAAGCGCGAGGCTCCCTCTGGCGACCTGCTCGGATACAAGGTGGCTCTGCCGGACGACCGCAACAAGGACGGCGAGCCCGTGTTCTATCCCGGAGTGCGCCTGGCCCCGGACCTGTCCCTGCCGCGGATCCGCGAGCGCTGGTCCGCCGACCAGACATCATCGACGGGTGCTCCCGGCCGCGCCGCTCCGACCAACCCGTCTGCCGCACGTCGGCGGGCAGCGTCGGCCGCCTGGTCCGCGATCACGGTCATCGAGCACGGTGACGACGCGGTCGCCGCCGCCTACATCTCTTCGGCTGGCGAGGTCTTGGATGCCCTCGCGAAGACGTCCGCTGCACACACCCGCCGCGAACTGCGGGATGCTGCCTTCGCGTTCGAGCGGGCCTCCCGATCCCACGTACGTGCCGAGCGTGGGCACGACCGCGCTCTACGGCAGGCCGCCCGCGACCTCGTCCACGGCGGTCCTGCGCTCGGCCGAGGCGAGGATGGTGCGAGCACCGCGATGGCCATCGACATGCTGTTCTTCCTCATCATCGCCGCCGCGCACTGGCACGCAAAGAAGGGCCACGCACAGCAGGTCGCTGCTGCGCGTCAGGCCGCCGAGCACCTGCGCTCCGCCTACGAGGATGCCGCCGCCCAGCCCCTCGGCGTGCTCTACCAGCGAGGCCGGCGTCTGAGCCGGCCGGTGTTTCAGCGGCAGACGGTACTGCTGCGCGAGGCGCTGCCGGGGCTGGCTGAGCGGATCCTTGCCGAACCCGCTTGGTACGCCCTGGCCGCCACCATCACCGACGCCGAGGCCGCCGGCCACGACCCAGCGGACCTCCTGTCCCAAGCAGTTGAGCGCCGCGAACTCGACACCGCGGACTCGGTCAGCGACGTCCTGGTGTGGCGACTTCGTCGCCTGGCCGATCTGCCAGCCGACGCTACCGGGATACCGGAGAACAACACGAAAAAGAGCCCGACGACCGTGCGCCCGGCATCGGCTCGCACCACCGCCTCTGGCCGCCGCTTCGGTGAAGAGGCGCCGGGCAATACACGATGAGCCTCGCGCAGGTGCGACGGTGCTTGTATGTCAGAGGAACTCACGGACGCCGCGCAATCTGGTACGCAGCTTGGCCTGGGTTGCGCGGCTGTCGAGCCGGACGTCGAGTGCGCCGGGAAGCGCGGTGGCTGCCCGGAGGCCCTTCGGTAGACGGGAAGCGTCGAGCCCGTCGCGGTGGGCGATGAGAACACCAAGGGCGTGACGACTCACGGCGTCGGGACCTGCAAGGTGGTGGATGCCGCGCGCGTCGGTGGAGGCCAGCTCCAGCAGGGCGGCGGCCAGGTCACCGACATGAACGGGGCAGCGGATGTCGTCAGTGAACAGGGATCCCGCTCGGGAATCGGTCGCGAGGTCGTGCACAAGGCGTACGTGCTCGGACTGGATGCCGCCGATGATCAGTGAGGTACGGGCAATGGCGGCGTCCGGGGCCAGCAGCCGGATGCCGGTCTCCGCCGCGGCCTTCGCTGCGCCGTACGGGGTTACGGGATCGGGGAGGCAGGATTCGTCGTAGTGGGCGCGAGTGCCGGAAAACACGGCGTCACTGCTTACGTGAACGAGACGGCAGTTGTGCTTCGCCGCGGTCATCGCCAGGCGCACGGAACCTTCGGCTGTGGCTGCCCAATCGGCGCTGCCGCTACTCGCGTTGATGACCATGCAGGGGGCGAGCGAGGAGACGACCTCCTCGACGCGATCGCCGTCCCGCAGGTCCAGGTCGTACCAAGTGGCCTCCGGACTGCTGACCGGCCTGGTCGCAAAGGTCGCGGCGGTGAGATGCCCGGCGGCAGATGCCTGGCGGACCAACTCGGTGCCCAGGAACCCGCTGCCGCCGACGATGAGGACAGTCATGGCATGCCACGGTAGACGGTCCTCGCTCGCTGGAAGCACCTCGCACAGAGCGGGCCCCGGCCCCGGGAAGCGATGAATCACCTTGCGACCGGCCCAAAACTGACTGTGATCTTTGTGAATTGAAACCGCCAGGGGCGTAGGGCACGATCATGAAGCGAGTAGGACGAGGCAAAGGAGGACGCCAGGGTATTTCACCGGATACGCCGCCGGGCCAAGGAGCCGAGCGAGGCGCAGCGACAGTTCGCCGAGCTGCATGCGCGGCTGCAGAACCAGGTCCCGCCCGGGTTCGGGCTACCGCCGGCCGAGCCGGAGCGCACCGAGCCGACCGCCGTGGTGGACGACTTCCTTCCGCCGGAGCTGCGGGTACCAAGCCACGACCAGCTCGACGGCAAGATGATGCCGTGGAAGCAGCCGCTCGTCCTCGACGGTGAGATGGTCGCCTGCTCCGAGTGTGGCGCATACCGAGACTGGCTCATCCTTTCCACGCGCGACCAGATCTGGCTGCGCTGCCGGGTCGGCCACCAGCAGCAGGAGACCCGCCTCAACACCGCCTGGTTCAACCGGAACTCCGGGCCGGCGGACGCGACGCACGCCACGTTCGAGGACTGCCTGCGCCACCTCGGACACTGACCTCCACTCCTACGACCCCACCGGGCCCGCGGGCCCGCACTGACCACCCGTCGCCTAGCACCAAGGGGTCAGTTCCGTCATGCGCGTTCGCGTCGCCAGCACCGCCCTCGGCATCACCGCCGCCCTCCTCGCCGTGCCCGCCTGCTCCACCGACACCGCCGGCACCGACACCTCCACCCGCACCGGGAAACCGGCAGACGCCGCGCAGCAGGCTGCCCCGCTCAAGTCGGCCACGCTGCAGACGCGTCTGCTCGACCAGAGCGACCTCGGCAGCAGCTACCTGCGCAAGCAGGAGCGCCCCACTCAGCACGACGACGTCACGGTCATCGGCTGCCCCGCCCTGAGCGAGCTGGGCGGTGACGCGGCGACCGGCGGCACTCTCACCTTCCCGCACAAGGCGAAGGCCGCCTTCACCTACGACGGCAGCAGCTCCGAGGTCGCCGAGGAGCTGTACAGCGACAGTGCGGACAAGCTGTCTGACGGCATCGGCCGGATCTTCGACGCCATGACGGGATGCCCCACGTACCAGGTCGTCGCGGGCGGCACCCCGGTCGACATGGCCTCGCAGAAGCTGCCCGCGCCCCGCAACCTCGGTGACGAGCAGTGGAGCCAGCTCCTGACGTTCTCCACCGGAGGAAAGAGCACCGTGGTCAAGCAGACCGCGATCCGCGACGGCAGTCTGCTGCTGATCGTCTCCGGCTCCCCGGCCCTCGTCGACCGCCACCTCGACAAGGCGCTCGCCAAGGCCACGACAACGAGCTAGCCCCTCCAACACCCAGCTGCTGCCCCCGACCACCATGGGTCGGGGGCAGCAGCGCGTTACTGGCCGACCCGCTGAGCGGCGCGGGCAGCTTGGCCAGGCCCCAGGCTCGGACAGCCCGGGAAGCAAGGAACCCGGCGCCCTCCACCTGGGGAGGAGCCGGGCTGCGTGCGTTGGGAGTTGAGCGGGGCGTTAGATGGCCGGCGCGCGCAGGAGGCGCTCCTGGGTTGCCTCGGGCAGCACTCGGCGCAGGACCGGTGCGGTCGAGCTGAGGGATGCGGCGAAGGCAGCCACGAGGTCGTGCGGGACGCTGGCCCCGAAGGAGGCCGCCCACAGGCAGGGGGCGCCGAGCGCGGGCTCGGCCCATGCCTGCCATCCGGCCGGTCCCGCCTCGTCGGCCTCGATGGTCAGGGCGCGCGGGTCGGCGTCCTGGATGAGGGGCGGCACCTCGCCAAGGCTGACGTGCGAGGTGAACGTCGGGTCCGTTGCCGCCGCCTGCGGCTGGTCAATGTCGCGGAGCCAGCCGTGTGCTGCGACGGCGTCGAGGACCAGCTCGGGGCCGGCGAGCGGCGCGGCGGGTTGGTCGCGGGCGTCGAGCGCGACAAGGAAGTCGGCCACGGCCTCGCCGGGGACGTCGGGGGTGAAGTAGGCCGACCACGACGCGATCGGGCTGCTCGTGTCCGTGCGGGCCGAGATCTGCCAGGCGATCGGTAGGTCGCCCAGGTGGAACGGCTCGTCCGGCAGACTCCACTGCGCCCAGCGGAGGGCGTCGGGGCTGATGTGCAGGACGGTGCTGCGCAGGACCTGGCGGTCCTCCGCTGCTTCGTCCGGCTCGTACCGTCCGCGGACGATCGTCAGGCTCGTCCAGCCCAGGCCGGAGAGCGTGTCGGCGACGGCGTCGTAGAGGCGCCCATCGTCGCCGGCCAGATGCCGGGGCCCGACCCAGAACGCGGGCTGGCCGCCGCGCGGAGTGGACGAGTCGAGCGGGAAGTCGGGGTACAGGGGCGCCTCCAAGGGCTCGGTGCGGGTCTAGTTGCCGCCGGCACGGCGGCGGGGGCGGCGCGGGGGTGCCTGGACGGGGCCCTGCCACGTCAGGTCGACGGCGACCTCGGACGGCAGATGGCCGAGTTGTGCGTCCTCGTCCCGCCCTTCGGCGAGGTAGACGACGGTCCGGCCGGTCTCGTCCACGGACTGCACGACCTGCGCCAGGCGGTGTGCCATCGGAAAGAAGGGGTTCATGGCCTGGCAGACCGGAGCACTCCGGTCGCAGGCGGACAGCAGGTCGATGAGATCACCGACGGTCATCTCCGGGGACGTCACGAACAGCCTCCTGGGGTGAGGGGAAACGGGGAGCAACGGAACGGGCCGGAGGCCAGCAGTAAGCCAGTCTTCCGAGTGAGGGCTACCAGTGGGCTCTACACGGTCACACGCGACGCGAGGTCTCCAGCACGCACGCCACGGCGGCGGCGACGATGTCGGCCGGCGTCTCGGTGTCGAACGACAGGTGGTAGCCGGGCACCTGGGCCGTGCCGGTGACGGCGATCCTCCATCCCTCGCCGTCGGTGCCGGGGCGACCGAGCGGGAACCAGCCAAGGTAGAAACGGCCGTCCTTCGAGCTGACGTGCACGTCAGCGCGGTCGTCCACAATCAGGTGGAAGTCCTCTGCGGAGAACTGGTCCATGACGAGCGTGGGCTGGCCGGGGCCGAGCTGCCACTCGCGCAGCCGCAGGGCTTCGACGGTGGTGGAGAAACCGGGGGCCACTGGCGCTACGGCCACAGGCAATCACCTCTCTGACCTGGTGTTTCTTGCAAGGTCGTCTACGTTGACATGCTCTCGCCCGCGTTGGCCAGCCTTTCCGCGATCTTTCCTGTCTGCCCCCGGCGAACTGCTATTCCAAGTCACTTCGCGTCGAACTCACGAAGTCACCCCACGGGAAACGGGTGGCCGACTGGGGGCCTATGGGTGCATGCTGGCCCGTTTCCCATCGTGAGGAGAAGTACGTGGAGATCCGGCCCCTTGAGGATTTGCGCGCCGCGGACGATCTGTCGCTGGCGTTCAACCCCTATGGGCTCGGCGGCCGTATGAAGCCCGAGGACGCTGCGGAGTTCCAGCAGCGGCAGATCGCCGACTGCGACCTGGCGAAGAGTGTCGCGGCTGGAACACGCGACTCCTTCGAGCGGCTGCGCACCGTCTTCGCCTACGGCGTGCTGTGCTACGACGTGTACACCATGGTCGGCGACCAGGCGCTCCTCATCTACGAGCAGGCGTTGCGCGACCGCTTCATGGAATGGTGCGCCGGCACCATCACCTTCCGCCTCACCCAGGCCCCGGACGTCTGCTACACCGTCTCGTCGTACGACGACGTCAAGAAGTGTCGCGGACAGGGATTGGCGTCGCAACGCGCGAAGCTGTCGTAGCACCCACGCCATCGACTTCAACGGATGACTGCACGGGCTCCGTCT
>KE354437.1 GCA_000415505.1 Streptomyces afghaniensis 772 | reverse complement strand
GTGACATCGTCCGGTACGGCACCGGAGGTCGCCAGGTGCCGTACGAAGTCGAAGTCGGTGCGGCTCGCCGAGGGGTAGCCGACCTCGATCTCCTTGAAGCCCATGCCGGTCAGCAGGTCGAAGAAGCGGCGTTTGCGGGGCGTGCCCATCGGTTCGGCGAGGGCCTGGTTGCCGTCGCGCAGGTCGACGGGGACCCAGAGGGGAGCGCGCTCGATCCGGGCGGCGGGCCAGTCGCGGTCCGCGGCGGGCACGTGCACGCGCTCCTGGAAGGGGCGGTAGCGGTGGAAGGGCATGGGGCCCGGGCGCTGGGGGTTCCAGACCGGGGCAGGGGTGGTGGTCATCGTCGGCTGTGGCCTTCCGGCTCGGTCGGACGGTGACCGGCAGCACGGCGCCCCGCGGCGGGGTGCCGGTCGCGTCAGGCCCCGCCGCGGCAGCCGAGAAGAAGACCGCGGAAGATCATGCGCAGTACGCTATCCACCACTCAGGTCCTCAGACAAGTGGAAACCTCCCACTCCTCAGACAAGTTGGTGAACCAGATGCCGCTAGCCGCCGTCCGTCCCAGCCCTCTGGTCGAGCAGGCCGCCGCCCGGCTGCGCGAGCAGATCGCCGACGGCGTCTGGCCGGTCGGCACCCGGCTGCCCGGTGAGACGACGCTGGCGAAGGAACTGGGCGTGGGCCGCTCCACCGTCCGCGAGGCGCTGCGCGCGCTCGCCGGAGCCGGGCTGGTCCGGCCCCGCCAGGGCGCCGGCGTCTTCGTCATCGCGACCGAGCCGGTCGAGGACTGGCCGACCCGGCTGCGCCGGGCCGCCGTGACCGACGTCTACGAGGTCCGGATGGCGGTCGAGGTGCACGCGGCCCGGCTCGCCGCGCGCCGCCGCACCCCCGAGGACGTCACGGCGCTCCGGGCCGCGCTGGAGGGCCGCCGCGCCGCCGGTGCGGCCGACGACGCCGCCTTCGTCGACGCGGACATCGCCTTCCACGCGGCCGTGATCGCCGCCGCCCACAACCCGGTGCTCGCCGACCTGTTCGCCGAGTTCAGCCCCGTCCTGCGCGAGGGCCTGATCGAGCTGCTGTCCCTGACCGGCCTGCGCGCCGACGACCCGGACACCGGTGACGAGGCACACGAGGCACTCGTCCGGGCGGTGGCGGACGGGGACGCGGAGGGGGCGGCGGAGGTGGTGCGGGGGGAACTGGAGGACCCGTTCGCACCTTCCCGGAAGCCGGAATAGCCGCTCCGCCCGGCAGGTTGACCCTGATCACGAAGCTGGCCAGGAACTCCTGACCCCCTGGAAGGGCGAGGCGAGGACATGAAGATCGGCATCATCGGAGCGGGCAACATCGGCGGCAATCTGACCCGGCGGCTCACCGCCCTCGGTCACGACGTGTACGTCGCCAACTCCCGCGGCCCGCACACGCTCACGGCCCTCGCGGAGGAGACCGGCGCGACACCCGTGACGGTCGAGGAGGCACCGCGGGGCGCCGAGATCGTCGTCGTCACCATTCCGCTGAAGGCGGTCCCGGACCTGCCGTCCGGCCTGTTCGACGAGGCGGCCGACGGCGTCGCGGTCATCGACACCGGCAACTACTACCCCCGCCAGCGGGACGGCAGGATCGCCGCGATCGAGGACGAGGGCCTCACCGAGAGCCGCTGGACCGAGCGGCAGCTCGGCCACCCCGTGATCAAGGCCTTCAACGGCACGTACGCCCAGGACATCCTGGACCGGCCGCTCCCGGCCGGCGACCCCGACCGCATCGCCCTCCCGGTGGCCGGCGACGACGAGGCGGCCAAGCGCAAGGTACGCGACCTGATCGACGAACTCGGCTTCGACACCGTCGACGCCGGCGGCCTCGACGACTCCTGGCGCCAGCAGCCCGACACCCCGGTCTACGGCCTGCGCGGCGGCGTCGAGGCGGTCACCAAGGCCCTGGCGGAGGCGTCCCCGGAACGCACGCCGGAGTTCAGCGGCTAGGCGGACCCGCCCTAGACGTGTCCGCCTAGGTGTCCGTCGCCCACCTCCGCAGCGCCGCCTTGCTCTCGAAGTCCGCCACGTTCTTGTCCAGCGGGTCGTCGGTGTACTGGTGGAATCGCCATTTGGCCTTGATGCGGGGCTTGCCCGCGCTGACGTAGTCGGCGATCCACAGGGCGTCGCCCGCGTAGGACGTCGTGTCGATGTTCAGCCAGAAGTGGCGGTTCGCGTAGAGGATGACCTGGTTGTCCGGCCGCAAATCCTTCAGCTTCCGGATGAACAGGTCCTTCTCCGCGTTGCTCGCGTGCGTCCCGTCGCTGGTCGTCTCCCAGTCGACGGCGAGGATGTCCCCCGGCCGGTCCGGGGCCTTGGCGAGGAAGTACTCGGCCTGGGCGGTGAGGTTGCCGGGCCACAGGAAGTGGTAGAAGCCGACGACCAGACCCGCGTCGCGGGCCCGCTTCGTCTGGGCGGCGAGTCTGGGGTTGACGTAGGAACGCCCCTCCGTCGCCTTGACGAAGACGAAGGAGAGGCCGTCGGTGTCGTAGGAGCTGGACTGGTAGGCGCTCACGTCGATGCCGCGCAGCATGGGGGGCTCCCTGAAGTGCTGGTGGGGGAGGGGAGTTGGTGCCTACCCACCATGGCACGGGCCGCTGTGGGCTGACCTGGAAATCCCCAACTCGCGCTGGTCGTGAGCTCTGCGCCGGCCACGGCCAGGAGACCGTCAGCACTCGATGATGTTGACCGCCAGCCCGCCCCGCGCCGTCTCCTTGTACTTCACCGACATGTCCGCGCCGGTGTCCTTCATCGTCTTGATGACCTTGTCCAGGGACACCTTGTGGGAGCCGTCGCCGCGCATCGCCATGCGCGCGGCCGTGACGGCCTTCACCGCGGCCATGCCGTTGCGCTCGATGCACGGGATCTGGACCAGGCCGCCGACCGGGTCGCAGGTCAGGCCGAGGTTGTGTTCCATGCCGATCTCGGCGGCGTTCTCGACCTGTTCCGGCGAGCCGCCGAGGACCTCGGCCAGCGCGCCCGCCGCCATGGAGCAGGCGGAGCCGACCTCGCCCTGGCAGCCGACCTCGGCGCCGGAGATGGACGCGTTCTCCTTGAAGAGCATGCCGATCGCGCCCGCGGCGAGCAGGAAGCGGACCACGCCCTCCTCGTCGGCGCCGGGCACGAAGTTCATGTAGTAGTGCAGGACGGCCGGGATGATGCCGGCCGCGCCGTTCGTCGGTGCGGTGACGACCCGGCCCCCGGCCGCGTTCTCCTCGTTGACCGCCATCGCGTAGAGGGTGATCCACTCCATGGCGAGCGCCTTCGGGTCGCCCTCGGAGCGCAGTTTGCGGGCGGTGTTCGCGGCCCGGCGGCGTACCTTGAGACCGCCCGGCAGGATGCCCTCGCGGGACATGCCGCGTGCCACGCACGCCTCCATGACGCGCCAGATCTCCAGCAGGCCCTCGCGGATCTCCTCCTCGGTGCGCCAGGCCCGCTCGTTCTCCAGCATCAGCGCCGAGATGGACAGGCCGGTCTCCTGGGCCATGCGCAGCAGCTCGTCGCCCGTGCGGAAGGGGTACTTCAGCACGGTGTCGTCGAGCTTGATGCGGTCCGCGCCGACCGCGTCCTCGTCGACGACGAAGCCGCCGCCGACCGAGTAGTACGTCTTCGTCAGCAGCTCCGCGCCCGAGGCGTCGTACGCCCAGAGAGTCATGCCGTTGGCGTGGTACGGCAGGGCCTTGCGGCGGTGCAGGACCATGTCGTCGTCGTAGGAGAACGCGATCCGGTGCTCGCCCAGCAGGTTCAGCCGGCCGCCGGCCTTGATGGTCTCCACCCGTTCGTCGGCCGTCTCCACGTCCACCGTGCGCGGCGAGTCGCCCTCCAGGCCGAGCAGCACCGCCTTGGGCGTGCCGTGGCCGTGGCCGGTGGCGCCGAGCGAGCCGTACAGCTCCGCGCGGACCTTCGCGGTCGGGGCGAGCAGCTCCTCGTTGCGCAGCCGCCGGGCGAACATCCGGGCCGCGCGCATCGGGCCGACGGTGTGGGAGCTGGACGGGCCGATGCCGATCGAGAACAGGTCGAAGACCGAGATGGCCACGGGGACTCCTGACTACGGGGGTGGTGCAAGGGGTGGTGCAGGGGGACAGGGCGCCCCGCCCCACGCGGAACGGGGCGCCCTGAAAGGTTTCTTCGTTATGCGGTCTGACCCGGGTACAGCGGGTGCTTGTCGGCCAGGGCCTTCACCCGGGCCTTGAGGGCTTCGGCGTCGTAGGACGGCTTCAGCGCCTCGGCGATGACGTCCGCGACCTCCGCGAAGTCCTCGGCCGTGAAGCCCCGGGTCGCCAGGGCCGGCGTGCCGATTCGCAGACCGGACGTCACCATCGGCGGGCGCGGGTCGTCCGGGATCGCGTTCCGGTTGACCGTGATGCCCACCTCGTGGAGGCGGTCCTCGGCCTGCCGGCCGTCCAGCTCCGAGTGGCGCAGGTCGACCAGGACCAGGTGCACGTCCGTGCCGCCGGACAGGACGTCCACACCCACGGCCCGGACGTCGTCCTTCACCAGACGCTCGGCCAGGATGCGGGCACCCTCCAGCGTACGGCGCTGGCGCTCCTTGAAGTCCTCCGAGGCCGCGACCTTGAACGCGACGGCCTTGGCGGCGATCACGTGCTCCAGCGGACCGCCCTGCTGACCGGGGAAGACAGCGGAGTTGATCTTCTTGGCGAGTTCGGCCGTGGAGAGGATCACACCGCCGCGCGGGCCGCCCAGCGTCTTGTGGGTGGTCGTGGTCACCACGTGCGCGTGCGGCACGGGGTTCGGGTGCAGCCCCGCCGCGACGAGCCCGGCGAAGTGCGCCATGTCGACCATCAGGTACGCGCCGACCTCGTCCGCGATCCGGCGGAACGCGGCGAAGTCCAGCTGCCGCGGGTAGGCCGACCAGCCGGCCACGATCAGCTTCGGCTTGGACTCCTTGGCGAGCCGCTCCACCTCGGCCATGTCGACCCGGCCGTCCTCGCCCACGTGGTAGGCGACGACGTCGTAGAGCTTGCCGGAGAAGTTGATCTTCATGCCGTGGGTCAGGTGCCCGCCGTGCGCGAGGTTCAGACCCATGATGGTGTCGCCCGGCTTGAGCAGCGCGAACATCGCGGCGGCGTTGGCCTGGGCGCCCGAGTGCGGCTGCACGTTGGCGTGCTCGGCGCCGAACAGCTCCTTGACGCGGTCGATCGCGATCTGCTCGACCACGTCGACGTGCTCGCAGCCGCCGTAGTAGCGGCGGCCCGGGTAGCCCTCGGCGTACTTGTTGGTGAGGACCGAGCCCTGCGCCTCCATGACCGCGACCGGAGCGAAGTTCTCCGAGGCGATCATCTCGAGCGTGGACTGCTGCCGGTGCAGCTCGGCGTCGACCGCGGCGGCCACGGCCGGGTCGAGCTCGTGCAGGGGGGTGTTCAGGACGGACATACGGCTACGACTCCTCAGCCGGCGGAGAACGCGGTGTACTCGTCGGCGGAGAGCAGGTCGCCCGGCTCCTCGGCGACCCGCACCTTGAACAGCCAGCCGCCCTCGAAGGGGGCCGAGTTCACCAGCGACGGGTCGTTCACGACGTCCTCGTTGACCTCGGTGACCTCACCGGAGACGGGGGAGTAGAGGTCGGACACCGACTTGGTCGACTCCAGTTCGCCGCAGGTCTCGCCCGCGGACACGGTGTCACCGACCTCGGGGAGCTGGACGAAGACCACGTCGCCGAGCGCGTTGGCCGCGTGCTCCGTGATGCCGACCGTCGAGACGCCGTCCTCGGCGGCCGACAGCCACTCGTGCTCCTTGCTGTAACGCAGCTGCTGGGGGTTGCTCATGGCCTGGATTCTCCTGTACGCGCGGGAGTGCTGATGAAGGGGACTGCTGGTGAGCGCAGTGACGTGCCCGGGACCGCCGGTGCGGCCCGACGGCCAGTGTCTACTTCTGGCGCTTGTAGAACGGCAGCGCCACGACCTCGTACGGTTCGTGACTGCCCCGGATGTCCACGGCCACGCCGGGCGTTCCGGGAGCGGCGTGCGCGGCGTCGACGTAGGCCATCGCGATCGGCTTGCCGAGCGTGGGGGAGGGGGCGCCGGAGGTGACCTCGCCGATCACCTCGCCGCCGGCGACCACCGCGTACCCGGCGCGCGGGACCCGGCGGCCCTCGGCGACGAGCCCGACCAGTACGCGGGGCGGGTTCTGCTCGGCGCGGGCGGCGGCCTCCCGCAGGGCGTCGCGCCCCACGAAGTCGCCCTCCTTCTCGAACTTCACCACCCGGCCCAGCCCGGCGTCGAAGGGCGTCAGGGAGGTGCTCAGCTCGTGCCCGTACAGCGGCATGCCCGCCTCCAGGCGCAGCGTGTCGCGACAGGACAGCCCGCACGGGACCAGTCCGGCGCCTTCGCCGGCCTTGGTCAGGGCCTGCCACAGCTCGACCGCGTGCTCCGGCTTCACGAACAGCTCGAAGCCGTCCTCGCCGGTGTAGCCGGTGCGGGCGATCAGGGCCGGGACCCCGGCGACCGTGCCGGGGAGGCCGGCGTAGTACTTCAGCCCGTCGAGGTCGGCGTCGGTGAGGGACTTCAGGATCCCGGGGGACTCCGGGCCCTGGACGGCGATCAGCGCGTACGCGTCCCGGTCGTCGCGCACCTCGGCGTCGAAGCCGGCGGCGCGCTCGGTCAGCGCGTCCAGGACCACCTGGGCGTTGGAGGCGTTGGCGACGACCAGGTACTCGGTCTCGGCGAGCCGGTAGACGATCAGGTCGTCGAGGATGCCGCCGTCGGCCCGGCAGATCATGGTGTAGCGGGCGCGGCCCGGCTTCACACCGCCGATGTTGCCCACCAGGGCGAAGTCGAGCAGGGCGGCGGCCTGCGGACCGGTGACGGTGATCTCGCCCATGTGGGAGAGGTCGAAGAGCCCGGCCTTCGTGCGCACGGCGTTGTGCTCGTCGCGCTCGGAGCCGTAGCGCAGGGGCATGTCCCAGCCGGCGAAGTCGGTCATCGTCGCGCCGAGCGAACGATGCAGGGCATCGAGCGCGGTGTGGCGGAGTTCTCCTGTACTGCTCACGGTCGGTCGTCTCCCAGGGCAATGACGGGCGAGGTCGTTCCTCCCCATCTGTCATCGGAACCTGAGAGGTTCGCCATGACCACACAGGACATGGCTTGCACCTTGGGTGGGGCCACCGAGGACGGCGGCCCGCTTTTCAGATGTGCCTCGCCCGCGCGGTAACGGGGCCTGAGAGATTCAAGGGAGGGACTTGCTCCTTCGGCGCCCCAGCGTCAGCGGTGCTGGGAACTCTCCCGCGCGGATTCAAACGGCCGGTATGCAGTTGGCGCGCACATCATTGCACGCATCGTCGCGGGGTGGCAGGGGCACCACCTGTAGCAGTGCTGTTGCGGGAAGAGGACTAAAACCAGAGACATCGGGCATTACCTTCTCTTTACACTCGGCGGGGATGGGACTGAAGTACCTGGCCCCAGGGGAGGACGATCACGGTGAACAGGACCACCGCGTACGCCACGACATCGGGCGTCGCGCTGCCCGAGCAGCCGGCCGCTGCGGCACGGGCGGCCTGCGGCCCGCTGCCGGTGCCGGTCGTCCGCGATCTGCGCGAGCGCGAGGGCCGAGGCCCGCACGCGCTGCTCTTCGGCCCCCGCGACCTAGTCGTGGTCACGGGCCTGCCCGGCAGCGGCAAGTCCACGCTGATGCGGCGCACCGTGCCCGGCCGGCGCATCGACTCCCAGGACACCCGCGACCGCTGGGACAGCCGCATGCCGCGCTTCCTGCCGTACGGGGTCTACCGCCCGCTCGTCCGCCTCGCCCACTACGCCGGGCTGCGCCGCGCCCTGCGCAGCGGCGAGGGCGTCGTCGTGCACGACTGCGGCACCCAGGCCTGGGTCCGCCGCTGGCTGGCCCGCGAGGCCCGCCGCCGGGGCGGCGCCCTGCATCTGCTCATGCTCGACGTCACCCCCGAGGAGGCCCTGGCCGGCCAGCGCGACCGCGGCCGCGGTGTCTCGCGGTACGCGTTCCTGCGCCACCGCGCGGCGACCACCCGCCTGCTGCACGCCGTGGAGCGGGGCGAACTGCCCGCGGGCTGCGGCTCGGCGATCCTCGTGGACCGGGACGCGGCGGACACCCTGCGCCGGATCGCCTTCACGGGCTGACCGCAGGCGGCCGGGGAGCCGCTAGCCTTTTGAGCCACAGCAGTGGTTCCAGGCAGGCGGTAGGCAGATGGACTTCCCGGCGGACTTCTCCGCGGACTTCCCGGCGCACACGCAGACCCACCCGCACGGCGGATGGCCCGGCAACGAACTGGAGGAGGTGCTCTCGGCCTCCCTCGGCGCCGGGCCGTCGGCCGGCGGGCGGATCGTCGAGGTGCTCGGCCGGAGTTTCGTCTGGGTCCCCCTGCCGAACGGCGGCGGCCCGCAGAGCGGTCCCCTCGATCTGCCCGGCATCGAGATCGAGGGCCAGGCGTACGTCCCGGTGTTCAGCTCCGAGGAGCAGTTCCGCCAGGTCGTCGGCTCCCACATGTCGTACACCATCGCGCCCGCGGTGGAGTTCGCCCGCGGCCTGCCCCCGCACGCCGGGATAGCCGTCAACCCGGGCGGTGTGGTCGGCATACCGCTCCCGCCTGCCGCCGTGGCCGAGCTGTGCCGGGCGGGGCGGACCCCCTTGGACGGCCCCGCGAGCGGCGGCCGGGTCCGCCTCTTCGAGCCCGACTGGCAGGACGACCCGGTGGACTTCCTCGCCGCCGCCTCCGCCGAGTTCGAGGCCGTCGGGGTCGTCCTCACCGCCCGCCGCTGCCTCGCCGCGATCGAGACGGCGGACCCGGTGATGTTCGTGGGCGTCGAACTCTCCCAGTGGGAAGGCGACCTGCGGGCCCTCCCCCTGGAGGCCCTGTCCCGGGCCGTGACCCGGTGCCCGGCCCCCTGGCAGGTCAACCTGGTCCTCCTGGACGTGGCGGAGGACCCGGTGGGGGACTGGCTGCGCACAACGGTCCGTCCCTTCTACCAGCGGTAGGGCAATGCCCTGACGGGGCGCGGGTAGTGACATCATGCGGCTCCGCCGCGTGGGCGCGAGGACCACCCACGACCCGCGGCCGCAGAACCGGCACCAATCCCCGAGCCCCCGGACGGGCTTAAGCTAGGTCACGGTCGAGGCGTTGTACGAAGGGGCGGTAAAGGTGAGCGCGAGCGGCACGGCCGCGGCCGGACAGGTCGAGCACATGCTGCGCCAGGTCACGCCCGGGCGTTACGACGCCTACGAGGCACTCCTGCGCGCGCTCGCGACCCCGCACTCCGGCCAGATCTGGATGCTCCTCTGGCACGGCCAGGCGGGCTCCCCCGACGCCCAGTACGGGAACATGGAGGTCGACGGCTGCGGCTACGCCCCCTGTGTGACCTCCGCCCAGGAGCTCTCGGCCAGCGGCTGGAACCGCAGTTACGAGGTGGTCGACGGAGTCGACGTCGCCCGCGCCCTCTACCCCGACCACTACGGCCTCTGGCTCAACCCGCACGCCCCCGGCGGCGGCGTCGGCATTCCCTGGCTCGACCTGCGCCGGATCGCCACGGGCCTGGACCGCCAGCCGGCCGGCCCGCTGCGGCTGTCCGAACCGGCCATCGAGCTCCCGCAGTTCTACGCCCTGCTCGCGCAGAACGCCCACCGCACCCCGGCCGTCCGCTCGCTGCGCCGGGCCTGGGTGCAGCCCGCGCTGGGGGCGCCGTACCTCGCCATCGGACTGGATGTGTACGACACCTCGCCGCCGGCCGTGGATTCCGTGCGCGCGATGATGCAGCAGTCCCTCGGTGCCGTACCGGACGGGCTGCCCGTCTCGACCGTCGCCATGTCCGACGAGCACGACCCGGTCGCCATGTGGCTGCGCGCGAGCGCCCGCCCCTTCTACGACCGCGAGGCCCACGCCACCGCCCCTGTCCAGGCCCCGGCCTCGGGCTACGGCTACCCCCCGGTCCAGGGCCGGTACTGACCCACCCGGAGGGCCGTCGGCAGCCCTTCTTTCCTCACCTTCAAACGCGACCGGCTCTCAGCTCTCCGCGCGTAGATAAGGGTGAAAAGGGAGGAGCTGTCCTAATATGCCCCTGTCTCAGCGCGTCCGACCCCCGCTACCCACTGTCCGGATAACGGAACCCCGCAGACAGCATCACGTTTACGCATCCTTTCACCGCCAAGTCTGGCAACAGATCGCCAAAGCGTTGAAGACTCCCCGCAAGACACGGGCCGGGTCGGTCTTGTGTACGAGACAAACAAACCGCTACAGCGGCAGCCAGGGGCTCGGCGATCGCCGGCCCGAGAGGGGTCAATCGCACCGTGACCGCACCGATCGAGACCACCGGGGCGGAAGCCGGAGCACAGCCCGAGGCCGTGCTCTCCGGGGTCAAGAAGAGCCAGATCGAAGGGCGCTCGCTCACTCAGATCGCCTGGATGCGCTTCAAGCGGGACAAGGTGGCGATGGCGGGAGGCGTCGTCGTCATCCTGCTCGTGCTGATGGCGGTGCTCTCCAAGCCGATCCAGTGGATCTTCAACCTCGATCCCAACAAGTTCAACCAGGACCTCATCGACCCCGCGCTGCTCGCCCCCAAGGGCGGCTGGGGAGGCATGAGTTGGGACCACCCGCTCGGCGTGGACCCCCAGTACGGCCGGGACATGCTCGCCCGCATCATCGACGGCTCCTGGGTCTCCCTCCTGGTCGCGGGCGGCGCCACGCTGCTGTCCGTGTGCATCGGCACCGTGCTCGGCGTCATCGCCGGGTACTACGGCGGCTGGGTGGACAGTGTCATCAGCAGGCTGATGGACACCTTCCTCGCCTTCCCGCTGCTCCTGTTCGCCATCTCGATCTCGGCTTCCGTGCAGGACGGGTTCTTCGGTCTCGACGGCCTGTCGCTGCGCATCAGCGTGCTGATCTTCGTGATCGGCTTCTTCAGCTGGCCGTACATCGGCCGCATCGTGCGCGCCCAGACGATGACCCTGCGCAAGCGGGAGTTCATCGAGGCAGCCACGAGCCTCGGGGCACGCGGCCCGTACGTCCTGTTCCGGGAACTGCTCCCGAACCTCGTCGCGCCGATCCTCGTCTACTCGACGCTGATCATCCCGACGAACATCCTGTTCGAGGCCGCGCTGAGCTTCCTCGGTGTCGGTATCGCTCCGCCGCAGGCCTCCTGGGGCGGCATGCTCAGCAACGCTGTGGATCTCTACACGGCTGATCCGCAGTACATGTTCGTGCCCGGACTGGCGATCTTCATCACCGTCCTGGCCTTCAACCTGCTGGGTGACGGGCTGCGTGACGCCCTCGACCCTCGCAGCAAGTGATCCATCGAATGAGGGGGCTTCCTCAGGTGAAGACGAGAAGGGTGACCGCCGGCGTTGCGTCGGTCCTGGCACTGTCGCTGGGCGCTGCCGCATGTGGCGGCGGAGGTGACGACAACGACGGGAACGGAGGCAACGGCAAGAAGGACGCCGCGCTGACCTCGATCGTCAACCCGTCGAGCAAGAAGGGCGGGACGGTCACGTACGAGCACTCGGACGTGCCCGACTCCCTCGACCCGGGCAACACGTACTACGGCTGGGTGCAGAACTTCTCCCGCCTCTACGGCAGAACGCTCACCACGTTCAAACCGGCGGCGGGCAAGGAAGGCCTGGAGGTCGTCCCGGACCTCGCCGAGGGACTCGGCAAGTCCAGCCCGGACGCCAAGACCTGGACGTACAAGCTGCGCGCCGGCGTGAAGTTCCAGGACGGCACCCCGGTGACGTCCAAGGACGTGAAGTACGCCATCGAGCGCTCCAACTTCGCGCCCGAGGCCCTGTCCAACGGCCCGACGTACTTCAAGTCGTACCTGGAGGGCGGCGACAAGTACCAGGGTCCTTACAAGGACAAGTCCGCCGAGGGCATCAAGTCGATCGAGACGCCGGACGACCGGACGATCGTCTTCAAGCTGAAGCAGCCGTTCGCCGACTTCGACTACCTGGCCACGTTCTCGCAGACGGCGCCGGTGCCGAAGGCGAAGGACAACGGCGCGAAGTACGTGCAGAACATCGTGTCCTCCGGCCCGTACCAGTTCCAGTCCTACGAGGAGGGCCGCGGCGCCACCCTGGTGCGCAACCCGCAGTGGGACGCGAAGACGGACCCGATCCGCAAGGCGCTGCCGGACAAGGTCACGATCAAGTTCAAGGTCAACCAGGTCACGATCGACAACGACCTGCTCTCCAACAAGATCACGGCTGACGCGGCGGGCACCGGTGTGGCGCCGCAGACCCAGCCGAAGGTGCTGGCCGGCAAGAACGCGGGCCAGACGGACAGCTCGTACGCCGGCGCCACGCAGTACATCGCGCTGAACCTGAAGGTCGCCCCGTTCGACAACATCCACTGCCGCAAGGCCGTGCAGTGGGGCCTCGACAAGCAGTCGGTGCTGGACGCCATGGGCGGTACGCCGAAGGGTGACGTGGCGACCACGCTGCTGCCGCCGTCGGTCAACGGCTACACCAAGTTCGACACCTACGCGACCGAGGGTCACAAGGGCAACGCGGCCAAGGCCAAGGAAGAGCTGAAGGCGTGCGGCAAGCCGAACGGCTTCAACACGATCCTGACCGCCCGCTCCGACCGCCCCGCCGAGGTGGCGCAGGCCACGGCCGTCCAGGCGTCGCTGAAGAAGATCGGCATCAACGTCGAGATCAAGCAGTTCCCGGCCGGTAAGTACTTCTCCAACTTCGCCGGTGTCCCCAGCTACGTCCACGAGAACAAGCTCGGCATGCTCTCGATGGCGTGGGGTGCCGACTGGCCGACCGGCTACGGCTTCCTCGACCAGATCGTCAACGGCGCGGCCATCAAGCCCTCGGGCGGCAACAACCTGATGGAGCTGGACGACCCGAAGATCAACAAGGCCCTGACGGACGCGATCGCCAACACCGACGACGCGGCCCGGACCAAGGCCTGGGGCGAGATCGACAAGATGGTGCTCGACAACGCCTCGGTCGTGCCGGTCGTCTACCGCAAGAACCTGCTGCTCCGGCCGCAGTCCGCGACCAACGTCACGGTCACGCAGGCCTACCTCGGCATGTACGACTACCTGCTGATGAGCTCCTCCAAGTAACACCAGCAGGCCGGATCCTTCGAAAGGCAGGTGAAGGCACCGGGTGGCCGCGGTGGATGATCCCGCCGCGGCCACCCGGGGCCGTACAGCTGTGGCTGCGTACATCCTCCGACGCGTCATGGGCGCGGTGCTGTTGCTGCTGGTGGTCAGCGCAGTCACCTTCGCCATCTTCTTCCTGGTGCCCCGTCTCGGGGGCCAGACGGCCGACCAGTTGGCCACCCAGTACGTCGGCAAGGACGCGAACCCCGAGTCCGTCGCCGCGATCAAGAAGAACCTGGGACTGGATCAGCCCGTCTACGAGCAGTTCTGGAACTTCCTGAAGGGCCTCGTGGCGGGTGCCGACTACCGGTTCGGTCCCGAGGCGACGCACTGCGGCGCACCCTGCTTCGGGTACTCCTTCAAGAGCCACATCGAGGTGTGGCCGCAGTTGGAGCAGCGGATCCCGGTCTCCTTCTCGCTGGCCGTCGGTGCGGCGGCGATCTGGCTGATCAGCGGTGTCACGACCGGCGTGATCTCGGCGCTGCGCAAGGGCAAGCCGATCGACCGCATCTCCATGTTCATCGCGCTCGCCGGCGTCTCACTCCCGATCTTCTTCACCGGCCAGGTGTTGAACGCGCTCTTCGTCTACGAGATCCCCATCTGGGACAGCATCGACTACGTCCCCTTCACCCAGAACCCGGCCGAATGGGCCTGGCACCTGCTGCTTCCCTGGATCAGCCTCGCCTTCCTGTTCTCCGCGCTGTACGCCCGGCTCACCCGGGCGGGCATGCTGGAGACGATGAGCGAGGACTACATCAGAACGGCCAGGGCCAAGGGCCTGAAGGAGACCACGGTCGTCACCAAGCACGGCCTGCGCTCCGCGCTCACGCCGATCGTCACCATCTTCGGCATGGACTTCGGCACCCTCGTCGGCACCGCGGTGCTCACCGAGACCGTGTTCTCCCTGCAGGGCATCGGCGCATACTCGGTACAGGCCATCAAGGACAACGACCTGCCCATCGTGATGGGCGTGACCCTGGTCGCCGCGTTCTTCATCGTCTTCTGCAATCTCGTCGTCGACCTGGTGTACGCCGCCATCGACCCCCGGGTGAGGTACTCGTGAGCAAGCTCGACAAAGCCGCGCTCGGCGAACCGGACACCGTCGCCCCGTCCGTCCCGGACGACGTGTTCCTGTCCGTCCGCGATCTGCGCATCCACTTCGACACGGACGACGGTCTGGTCAAGTCGGTGGACGGCGTCAGCTTCGACGTGCGCAAGGGCAAGACCCTGGGCATCGTGGGCGAGTCCGGCTCCGGCAAGTCCGTCACCTCGCTCGGCGTGATGGGCCTGCACCGCTCGGCGCGCGCTCACGTCTCCGGCGAGGTCTGGCTGGACGGCCAGGAGCTGATCGCGGCCGACGCCGACGAGGTACGGCGGCTGCGCGGCCGGAAGATGGCCATGATCTTCCAGGACCCGCTGTCGGCGATGCACCCCTACTACTCGGTCGGGCACCAGATCGTCGAGGCGTACCGGGTCCACAACGACGTCAGCAAGAAGGCGGCCCGGCAGCGGGCGATCGAGATGCTGGACCGGGTCGGCATCCCCGAGCCCGCCAAGCGCGTGGACGGTTACCCGCACGAGTTCTCCGGCGGTATGCGCCAGCGCGCCATGATCGCCATGGCGCTGGTGAACAACCCCGAGCTGCTCATCGCCGACGAGCCGACCACCGCCCTGGACGTCACCGTGCAGGCGCAGATCCTCGACCTGATCCACGATCTGCAGAAGGAGTTCGGCTCCGCGGTCATCATGATCACCCACGATCTGGGTGTGGTCGCGGAGATGGCCGACGACCTGCTGGTCATGTACGGCGGCCGGTGCGTGGAGCGCGGTCCCGCCGAGGACGTGTTCTCCGAGCCCCGGCACCCCTACACCTGGGGCCTGCTCGGCTCGATGCCGCGTATGGACCGCGAGGAGACCGACCGGCTCATCCCGATCAAGGGCGCGCCGCCCTCCCTCATCAACCTGCCGTCGGGCTGCGCCTTCAACCCGCGCTGCCCGTACGCGGACATCCCGAAGGACAACGTCACCCGCACGGTCCGCCCCGAGCTGACCGAGGTCGGCGGCTCGCACTGGGCCGCCTGCCACATGACGCAGGAGCAGCGGGAGCGTATCTGGACCGAAGAGATTGCGCCGAAGCTGTGAGCGACGACAAAGCGGTGAGCACACCGGAAACGAGCGGGAGCACCCTCACCCAGGACACCGCCGCCGACGGCGAGATCCTGCTGAAGGTGACCGGCCTCCAGAAGCACTTCCCGATCCGCAAGGGCCTGCTCCAGCGGCAGACCGGCGCGGTGCGCGCCGTCGACGGCATCGACTTCGAGGTCCGCAAGGGCGAGACGCTCGGTGTCGTCGGTGAGTCGGGCTGCGGCAAGTCCACCATGGGCCGGCTGATCACGCGGCTGCTCGAACCGACCGGTGGCTCGGTCGAGTTCGAGGGCAGGGACATCACGCACCTGAAGACCGGCGAGCTGCGCCCGATGCGCCGCGACGTCCAGATGATCTTCCAGGACCCGTACTCCTCGCTGAACCCCCGGCACACCATCGGCACCATCGTCGGCGCCCCCTTCCGGCTCCAGGGCGTCGATCCCGAGGGCGGGGTGAAGAAGGAGGTCCAGCGGCTGCTGTCGGTGGTCGGCCTCAACCCCGAGCACTACAACCGTTATCCGCACGAGTTCTCCGGCGGTCAGCGCCAGCGCATCGGCATCGCCCGCGCGCTCGCACTCAACCCCAAGCTGGTCGTGGCGGACGAGCCGGTCTCCGCGCTGGACGTGTCGATCCAGGCCCAGGTGGTGAACCTGCTGGACGACCTCCAGGAGGAGCTGGGCCTGACGTACGTGATCATCGCGCACGACCTGTCGGTCGTCCGGCACGTCTCGGACCGGATCGCGGTGATGTACCTCGGCAAGATCGTCGAGCTGGCCGACCGCGACAAGCTGTACAAGTCGCCGATGCACCCGTACTCCAAGGCGCTGCTGTCGGCCGTGCCGATCCCGGACCCCAAGCGCCGGGGCGTCAAGAGCGAGCGCATCCTGCTCAAGGGCGACGTGCCCTCGCCGATCGCCCCGCCGAGCGGCTGCCGCTTCCACACCCGGTGCTGGAAGGCGACGGAGATCTGCAAGACCACGGAGCCGCCGCTGGTGGAGCTGCGGGCCGGGCAGCGCGTCGCCTGCCACCACCCGGAGAACTTCGAGGACCAGCAGCCGCAGGACACCAAGCTGCTGTCCTCGGCCAAGGAGGTCGCCGCGGACAACGGCGGCGCCACCCCCGTGGAGAAGTGAGTCCCCCCGAGCCCCCGCCCTCGCAGATCAGGGCGGGGGCTCGGCCGTGGGTAAAAATGTTCGGGTGCTCCAGCAACTCTTCAGCCCGTCCGTCCAGCACACGCTCGACCTGATCGGCATCTTCGTCTTCGCGATCTCCGGCGCCCTGCTGGCCGTGCGCAAGAACTTCGACGTGTTCGGCATCGCCGTGCTCGCCGAGGTCACCGCGCTGGGCGGCGGGCTCTTCCGTGACCTGGTCATCGGGGCCGTACCGCCCGCCGCCTTCACGGACCTGGGGTACTTCCTCACCCCGCTGCTCGCCACGCTCCTGGTCTTCTTCCTGCACCCGCAGGTGGAGCGCATCCAGGTCGCCGTGAACGTCTTCGACGCGGCCGGCCTCGGCCTGTTCTGCGTCGCCGGCACGATCAAGGCGTACGAGTACGGGCTGGGCCTGACCGCCTCCGCCGGTCTGGGTCTGACCACCGCGGTGGGCGGCGGTGTGCTGCGGGACGTCCTCGCCAACGAGGTGCCCTCGCTGCTGCGCTGGGACCGTGACCTGTACGCGGTCCCGGCGATCGTCGGCGCCGCCCTGGTCGCGCTGTGCCTCCGCTACGACGCCCTGAACCCGTTCACCAGCGCCCTCGCGGTGATCACCGCCTTCGTACTGCGCCTGCTCGCGATGCGGTTCCACTGGCGAGCTCCGCGGGCGTGGCACCGGCGGTCGACGGTGAGCGAGGAGGAGCAGCCCGTCCTGCCGTGACGTGGCCGCGGCCCGTCACCTCCGTCAGCCAGCGGAACGCCGGCACCACCTGCGGCCGCCACAGCGCCATGGTGTGACCGCCCGCGCTCTTCGGGATGTACACGACGTGCACGGTCGTCGGGGCCTTCGCGGTCTGTTCCAGGGCGACGGCCGCCTCGTAGCCGTCGTGCGGCTGGCCGGAGAGGTAGAGCGAGACGCGCGGCGGGACGGGCGCCTCGCGCAGCAGCAGGTAGGGGTTGTTATCGGCCCGCAGGGCGGGGGTCTGCGCGGCGAGCGAGTCGCGTTCGCCGATCGGGTCGTTGTAGCCGGACAGGCTGACGGCGGCCCGGTAGCGGTCGGGGTGGGCGACGGCGAGCTTCGCCGCGCAGTGCGCCCCGGCCGAGTAACCGGCCACGGCCCAGCCCCGCGGGGCGGACTCGGCGCGGAAGTTGTCCATGACCATCATCGGCACGTCGACGCTCAGCCAGGTGTCGGCGTTGACCGTGCCCGGGATGTTGGCGCAGCCGGTGTCCACCCCGGCCAGCAGATTGGTGCGCGGAGCCACCAGAATGAACGGGGCGACCTGCCCGTCCCGCATCAGCGGCTCCAGCTGCTCGTGCGCGTGCAGCGAGCCGAACCAGGCCTTCGCCGAGCCGGGGTAGCCGGGCAGCAGCTCCACGACCGGGAACCTGTGGTGCCGGTAGGCCGGTTCGTCGTACTGCGGCGGGAGCCAGACGTAGACCTCGGCGTTCACGCCCGACACCCGGCCCTTGAGCTGGGTGACGCGCACCCCGCCGGCCGCGCGCATGCCGGGCCCGGTGGCCGGCCGGAAGGTCTGGCGCACCTTGGGCAGCCGCTTCAGCGCGATGCCTCCGGTGCCGTCGGCGCCGAGGTCGGCCGCCTGCTGCACGTGGTCGCCGGTGCCGAGCAGGTCGGCCCAGTTGTCGTACAGGTTGTTGGCGTTGTTGACCAGCGTGAAGACCAGCGCCACGGCAGTTCCCTGGGCGAACAGCAGCATCAGTGCGCGCGTCGCGGCACGCAGGGCGCGGGGGCCGCGGACGCGCGACCACAGGGCGAGCGGCAGCGCTAGCGCGACGACCGACAGCGCGATCAGCGTGTAGAGGAACGGGGTCCCGGTGAGGCTCATGTCTCTTCAGAGGGGAGGACGGCCTTCCGGGTTTACGGACGAGTGTGGACACTTACCGAGAAATTGCCCGGTCCTCACCCAAGCCCGAACCAACCAAAGCTACCGCTTAGTAGTTAGTTCTTGTACTGTTCAGCTATGCCAGAAGCAGCCTCCGCCCCGGCCGTCCGGGCCACGATCGGGGACAGCGAGTTCGACCGCGACACCGCGCTCACCCGACGCGCGCCCGGCGTCTACGACATCGACCTCTCCGCCGGCTGGACGATCATCAGCGCCGTCAACGGCGGCTATCTGCTGGCCGTCCTGGGCCGCGCGCTCGCGGACACCCTGCCGCACGCCGACCCCTTCACCATCTCGGCGCACTACCTGACCGCGTCCCAGCCCGGCCCTGCGGTCGTCCGCACGGACGTCGTCCGCACCGGCCGGACCCTGTCGACCGGCCAGGCCTCCCTCTTCCAGTACGACGACGAGGGCCGCGAGGTGGAACGCATCCGCGTCCTCGCCTCCTACGGCAACCTGGACACCCTGCCCGACGACGTCCGGACGACGGCCAGGCCGCCCGCGATCCCGCCGCTGGAGCACTGCTTCGGCCCGGAGGACGGGCCCGCCCCCGTCGACGGCAGCTCGGCCATCGCCGACCGGCTGATGCTGAAGCTGGACCCGTCGACCCTGGGCTGGGCCCTCGGAAAGCCGTCCGGCAAGGGGGAGATGCGGGCCTGGTTCGGACTCGCGGACGGCCGGGACCACGACCCGCTCTCGCTGCTGCTGGCGGTGGACGCCCTGCCGCCCACCGCCTTCGAACTCGGGCTGAAGGGCTGGGTGCCCACCGTCGAGCTGACCGTGCACGTCCGCTGCCGCCCGGCGCCGGGCCCGCTGCGCGTGTCGATCACCACCCGCAACCTCGCCGGCGGCTTCCTGGAGGAGGACGCCGAGGTGTGGGACAGCGCCGACCGGCTGGTGGCGCAGTCCCGTCAGCTCGCGCGCGTCAGGCTCGGCTGAGGGGCTCGCGCCCCAGCCAGGCCGCCAGCCTGCCGTAGACGTCGGCGCCCTCGGGGACCGGCCGGGCCGTGGCGAACGGCGTGTTCTCGTCGCGCTGTTCGTCCGGCAGCATGCGCCGGGCGACCGTCAGCGCGAACTCGGCGAGCTCCGGGTCGAGTTCGCGCGGATGCCCCAGGGCCTCGGACAGGTCCCAGGTGTGGGTCACCGTCTCCAGGACGTAGGCCGACAGGGCGGCCCGGCCGGGCATCTCGCCGAACGGCAGGCGCACCACCGCGTCCAGCAGGTCGTCGCCCGCCCAGGCCTTCACGGCCCGGGTCCTGGCCTCGTCGTACGCGGCCGTCCAGCCGTCGTCCGGCACGCCCTCGGCGAACGGCCGTACCGCGACCGCGTCGCCGCCCTCGGCGACGACGGCCACCCGGTGGGTCGCGCCGGTGAGATGGCTGAGCAGAGTGCGCACGTCGAACTCGGTGCACGGCGTGGGGCCGTCCAGCTGCTCCGCGCGGACGGACGCGATGAGTTCGGCGGCCTGCTCCGCGGCGCGGCCGAACAGCGGACGGGGATCGTCGGTCATGAGACTCCTCCTGAGTGCGTGGACAGGAGGAGCATGGCCGGAAAACCTGACAGCCGCCGTCAACATTTGCCCGGGCCCTCGCCCGCCACGATGCTGATGCCGTGAAGTCCGACCGCCTGCTGTCGATCCTGCTGCTCCTCCAGACCCGCGGCCGGGTCCCCGCCCGCGAACTCGCCGAACGGCTGGAGGTGTCGGTCCGCACGGTCTACCGCGACGTCGAGTCCCTGTCGGCCGCCGGCGTCCCGGTCTACGCCGAACGCGGACGGCACGGCGGCATCGAACTGCTCGCCGGATTCCGTACGGACGTCACGGGCCTGACCGCCGACGAGTCGCGCGCGCTGTTCGTCCTGGCCGCGCAGGGCGCGCACGCCGCGCTCGGTCTGGACGCGGCGTTCGGCTCGGCGCTGCGCAAGGTGATGGCCGCGCTGCCGGCTCCGCACCGCCCGGCCGCCGAGACGGCCTCCCGCCGCATCCTCGTCGACGCCACCCGCTGGCGCGGCGGACCGCAGCCGGCCGTCGACCTGGAGGTGCTGCGGGACGCGGTCTTCGCCGACCGCCGGCTGCGGCTGCGCTACCGGCACAGCGGAGAGCGCCAGGTGCGGACGTACACGGTCGACCCGTACGGTCTCGTCGCCAAGGCCGGCGTCTGGTACCTGGTCGCCGACCGGCGGGCCGAACCCCGGCTCTTCCGGGCGGACCGGGTGCGCTCCGCCCGGCTCCTCGACGAGCCCGTACGGCGGCGCCCGGGCGTCGAACTCGCCGACGCCTGGGAGGGCCTGCGCCGCTAGGTGGAGGAGCGGCCCAGCGGACTGGACGTCACCGTCCGGGTGCGGCGCGACCGGCTCGACATGTTCCTGCGGCTGACGGCCTTCCTCCCGTCGGAATTCCTCGACGACGACGGGGAGAGCGAGTGGGCGACCGTGCGGCTGACGTACGGACTGCTCCCGGAGACCCGCCAACTGCTCGTGTTCGGCGACCAGGTTGAGGTCCTCTCGCCCCCTCGGGTGCGCGAGGAACTGGCCCGGGCTGCCGCCTCCGTCACGGAGCTGTACCAGCGCTCCGGCGAGGCCCCGGGGTGAAACGCCTGGTCGGCGGGGTGTCTTGAGGTGCGCTGTGCGGCGGGGCGGGGGGCAGCGGGGACGGACAGTCGTCCCTGCCGTCGTCCCGCCGCGTCCTCTCCTGCGGTCAGTCCAGCCAGTGGAGCCGGCCCAGGCCGATCAGCCGCATCTGCCGGGTCGCCACCTGCGCGACGTGCCGGGTCCGCTCCTCGCGCTCCTGCTCCGGCCCCTCCAGCGCCTCCAGGAACAGCGACGCGGTGATCAGCATCTGGTCGACGTAGAGGTGCGCGAGCATCAGCAGGTCGTCCTCGCTCCAGCCCGCGGACACCGGGTCCTTGGCCAGTTCGTCCTTGACCTCCTGGGCGAACCGGGCGAGCTGGTCCCGTATGGCCTCCCGGACCGGCTGGACTCCGCCATGTCGTTCACGGGCGATGAACCGGACATGTGCGGGGTACCCGTCGACGTGACGGGCGATCAGCTCGATGGTGCGCGTGATGCGTTCCTCGCTGTCGCCCGTCGTGGACACCGTCGTCCGGATCATCGGGTGCAGGCTGCCCAGCGCCTCCTCGACCAGGGCCACGCCCAGATCCGCCGTGGAGCGGAAGTGGCGGTAGAAGGCCGTCGGGGCGACACCGACGGCGCGGGTGACCTCGCGCAGCCCCAGGCTGCTCAGACTCTGCTCCTCCAGCAGCCCGAGAGCCGCGTCCAGGAGCGCCTGCCGGGTCTTCTGCTTCTGGGCCTGCCGGATGCCGAGGGTGTGACTCATACCATGCAGTTAACAACTGTTCTCTGTAATTGGAAAGTCATGAGACGGGCTAGACTGGGAAGTCAGTGAACAACTGTAACCACAACCGTTCACCGAAACCCTGGGGGTTGTTTCCCGTGCTGTTCATCGTCGCCGCACTCCTGCTGCTGGGCTTCGTCCTGGGCACCGTGGCCCACGCGCCGCTCACGTTCTCCGTCGCCACGGGCGTCGTCATCGCCGTCTGGCTCGGCATCTTCGCGCTCCGCGAGCGCCACGGCCGCCGGCGCCACACCCAGGCCCACTGACGCCGCACACGCTCACCGACCATCCACCGACCCGACACCGGGAGTCGATCACCATGCAGCTCACCGCTCCGGCCACGCGCCGCACCGGCATCCGCGACACCGACGGCATGGCCGTCGCGTCCTTCATCCTGGGCCTGCTCGGCCTCCTCGTCCTGAACGTCTTCCTCGGCCCGATCGCCATCGTGCTGGCGAGCGTCGCCCTGTGGCGCGGTACCCAGCGCCGCGGCCGCGCGTTGCTGGGTCTGGGTCTCGGCGTCGCCGACCTGCTGGTCCTGGCCGCGTTCGTGCAGGCCGACAGCACGATCTCGTGGAGCTTCTGAGCCGCCGTCGGACCGTCCCTCACCGACGAGCCGCGGCCGGCCCGGGGACGACGGGCCGCAGCCGCGCGGGAAAGCGGTTCACTTCCCTTCAGGTTCGGCCAACCTTGATCTGAGGACCGCCGGAGGGGAGCCGTAGAATCGGGCTCACCATGGCTTACCTCGACCACGCCGCGACCACCCCGATGCTCCCGGAGGCGGCAGAGGCGCTCACCGCCCACCTGGGTGCCACCGGCAACGCGTCCTCCCTCCACGCATCCGGCCGGCAGGCCCGCCGCACCGTCGAGGAGGCCCGCGAGACCCTCGCCGAAGCCCTCGGCGCCCGCCCCAGCGAGGTCGTCTTCACCTCGGGCGGCACGGAGGCCGACAACCTCGCCGTCAAGGGCCTTTACTGGTCACGCCGTGACGCCGACCCGGCCCGCACCCGCGTCCTCGCCAGCCCCGTCGAGCACCACGCGGTCCTCGACGCCGTGCACTGGCTCGGCGAACACGAGGGCGCCACCATCGAGTACCTGCCGGTCGACATCCACGGCCGCGTCCACCCGGACGCCCTGCGCGAGGCGATCGCCCGCAACCCCGACGACGTGGCCCTCGCCACCGTCATGTGGGCCAACAACGAGATCGGGACGATCCTGCCGATCCGCGAACTCGCCGACGCCGCCGCCGAGTTCGGTGTCCCACTGCACTCGGACGCCGTCCAGGCCTTCGGTCAGACCCCCGTGGACTTCGCCGCCTCCGGCCTCGCCGCGATGACGGTTTCCGGTCACAAGATCGGCGGGCCGTACGGCATCGGCGCGCTCATCCTCGGCCGTGAACACACCCCCGTACCCGTCCTGCACGGCGGCGGCCAGGAACGCCACGTCCGCTCCGGCACCCTCGACGTGCCCGCCATCGCCTCCTTCGCCGTCGCCGGGCGGCTGGCCGCCGAGCAGCGCGAGTGGTTCGCCCGCGAGATCGGCGCCCTGCGCGACGCCCTCGTCGCCGCCGTCCGTGAGGCCGTGCCGGACGCGATCCTCGGCGGCGACCCGGACCCGGAGGGGCGCCTCCCGGCCAACGCGCACTTCACGTTCCCCGGCTGCGAGGGCGACTCCCTGCTGCTCCTGCTCGACGCCCAGGGCATCGAGTGCTCCACCGGCTCGGCCTGCACCGCCGGCGTCGCCCAGCCCAGCCACGTCCTCCTCGCCACCGGCACCGACCCGGACCTGGCCCGCGGCACCCTCCGCTTCTCCCTCGGCCACACCTCCACGGAGGCCGACGTGGAGGCCTTGGCGAAGGCCATCGGCCCGGCGGTGGAACGGGCGCGGGCGGCGGGGCTGACGTAGTCTCCGCCGTCTCCGCCGTCTCCGCCTGCTCGGCCGGTCAGGCCGGTGACGTACGCGCCTCACGCACCAGCCGCATGTACCTGTCCCAGTCCCAGTGCCGCCCCGGGTCCGTGTGGTCCGTGCCCGGGACCTCCACGTGGCCGATGATGTGCTCGCGGTCGACGGGTATGTCGTAGCGCGCGCAGATCCGGGCCGTGAGGCGGGCCGAGGCCTCGTACATCTCGTCCGTGAAGTCCTGCGGCCGGTCCACGAAACCCGCGTGCTCGATGCCGACACTGCGCTCGTTGTAGTCGCGGTTGCCCGCGTGGTACGCCACGTCCAGCTCGCGGATCATCTGGGCGATGTGCCCGTCCTTGCGGACGATGTAGTGCGAGGCCGCCTTGTGCGCCGGGTCCTGGAACGCCTTCACCGCGCTGTCGAAGCTGCCCTGGGTGACATGGATGACCACCATGTCTATCCCGTAGTCGTCGGGCCGGTCCGCACGGCGCCAGTTCGCGTCCGACGCGGCCACCCAGCGCGCGCCCGCGTAGTCGACCTCGCCCTCCTTGCGCGGCTTCTCCACGCCCGGCACGCGCCACCACAGCCGGCCCAGCTCGTCCCGGGCCAGCACCGCGGAACCCGCGGCGGCCGCCACCCCGCCGACGATCAGGGCCCGCCGCCCGATGCGCCGGTCCGTGTCCTTGGATGCTCGTCTCGCCCCCATGTGATCGCCAACGGATACCCGGCGGCCCTGGTTCCCGCGCCCCCTTACCCTGGAAGCGTTATGACTCACACCCCGCAGCGCTCCCGTCCCCTCCGCGTCCTGGCCGCCATGTCCGGCGGAGTCGATTCCGCCGTCGCCGCCGCCCGCGCGGCCGAGGCGGGCCACGACGTGACCGGCGTCCACCTCGCGCTCTCCGCCAACCCCCAGTCCTTCCGCACGGGCGCGCGGGGCTGCTGCACCATCGAGGACTCGCGCGACGCCCGCCGCGCCGCGGACGTCATCGGCATCCCCTTCTACGTGTGGGACCTCGCCGACCGCTTCCGTGAGGACGTCGTCGAGGACTTCGTCGCCGAGTACGAGGCCGGCCGCACCCCCAACCCCTGCCTGCGCTGCAACGAGAAGATCAAGTTCGCGGCGCTGCTGGACAAGGCGCTCGCGCTGGGCTTCGACGCGGTCTGCACGGGCCACTACGCCAAGGTGATCGTCCACGAGGACGGCACCCGCGAGCTGCACCGCGCCTCCGACATGGCCAAGGACCAGAGTTACGTCCTCGGCGTCCTGGACGACAGGCAGCTCGCCCACGCGATGTTCCCGCTCGGCGACACGGTCACCACCAAGGACGAGATCCGCGCCGAGGCCGAGCGCAGGGGCCTGGCGGTGGCCAAGAAGCCCGACTCGCACGACATCTGCTTCATCGCCGACGGCGACACCCAGGGCTTCCTCGCGAACCGGCTCGGCCGCTCCGAGGGCGACATCGTCGACGAGTCCGGCAACCGGCTCGGCACGCACGAGGGCGCGTACGGCTTCACCATCGGCCAGCGCAAGGGCCTGCGCATCGGCACCCCGGCCCCCGACGGCAAGCCGCGCTACGTCCTCGACATCTCCCCGGTCACCAACACGGTCACGGTCGGCCCGGCCGACGCGCTGGACGTCAGCGCCCTGACCGCGATCAAGCCGCGCTGGTGCGGCGTCGCCCCCACCGGCCCGGGCACCTACACGGCCCAGCTCCGCGCCCACGGCGGCGAGACGGAGGTCACCGCCGAGCTGGTCGACGGCCGGCTGGAGGTGTCCTTCGCCGAGCCGGTCCGCGGCGTCGCCCCCGGCCAGGCGATCGTCCTGTACGACGGCACACGCGTGGTGGGCTCGGCGACGATCGCGTCGACCAGGCGAGCGACGGCGGGCGTGGCCTGACCTGGGCGGACAGGCCGCCGTCCCTCTCACCCCCGCGAGAAGAACTCCACCAGCACCGGCGCCATCACATTCGGCTCCACCATGTGCGTCTGGCCCTGGAGCGTGCGGTACGACCCGTCGGGGACGGAGTCCGCGATCGCCCGGGCCGCCTCGCGCAGCCAGCCGGGGCTCGCGTCGCCCGCGATCGCCAGGACGGGGACGCCGACCGACGCCAGCCGGTCCCGGGGGACCCGCCCGTCGCGCATGACGGCGTCGTCGTAGGCGAGGCTCGGGGCGATCGACTCCATGCCGGCCCACATGGGGGACTGCCGGGCGCCCTGGATCACCCCCTCGGCCAGGCCGGTCAGCCGCAGGAACAGCTCGACCGCGTCCCCGCGCCGCCCCTCACCGAGCGCCTGAGTCAGCCGCCGGGTGTACTCCGCGCGCTCCTCGGCACCCTCCTCCGACATCGCGAACGGCGTCTCGTACACCGCGACCCGCCGCACCGGCAGTCCGCTCGCCGCCGCCTCCAGCACCAGCGCCCCGCCCGACGAGATGCCGTACAGGAACGCCTCGCCGCCCACCGCCTCGATCACCGCCGCCAGGTCCTCGACCTCGCGTTCCACTGCGTACGGCGCCGTGTCCCCGCTGGCACCGCGGCCCCGGCGGTCGTACACGACGGCCTGGAAACGCTCCGAGAGCGACACGGCGAGCGGCGCCAGGGTGCCGCCCGTCGACATCGCACCGCTCACCAGGACGACGGCGGGTCCCCGGCCGGTGCTCTCGTAGGCGATGCGGGTGCCGTCGCGCGAAAGGATCCTCTTGTCCATGTCAGTGCAGACTGCCGCACGGCACGGTGTTCATGGGTGAGGCGGGCCGTGCGTCAGCCGATCACAACACTTCCACTTCGTAGAAGCACAGGTGGTCCTTGATCTCCGCGACGTCCGGCTTGGGCTCCGGGTACGCCCAGACGAGGTCCGCGGCGTCCGGCAGGGACCAGTAGGACGCGGTGCCCTTGAACGGGCAGTACGTGCGCGTGCCGGACGGGGTCAGCAGGTCGAGGCGGACGTCCTCGGCCGGGATGTAGTAGCGGTCGGGACAGCCCGTCTCGCGCAGGACCAGGGGCCGGTCGCTCTCGGCCAGGACCTGCCCGGCGTGCGCCACCCGCACGGGCCGGTCACTCTTCTCGACGGTGATGCGATGCCCGGTGGTCACGATCGCGCTCCTTGGGTAGCCGACTCCCCGGATACAGCGCACGCTGAAGCGGAGTTCTTCCCTCGCCGCAGGAGGCCACCCATGCGAGCCACGGAACGGGCCCGAAACCGCAG
>KE354436.1 GCA_000415505.1 Streptomyces afghaniensis 772 | reverse complement strand
GTGCTGGCCGCGATCGCGCTCTCGATGAGTTTCGGCGCGGTCCTCACGTTCACCGCGGCGTCCCTCGTCCACCGCCGCCCACGGAGGCCTTCGGGGGGACGGCTGAGCATCGTGGCAGTCGCCTTCGTGACCGCGATGGTGTTCTGGATGCGCCGCTCGGCCCGCAGCCTGGCGGGCGAGATCAAGGAGAAGGTCACCGGGGCACTGACCATGGGCGCGGGCGTGCTGGTCCTCACCTCCTTCCTGGCGGTGGGGCGCGAGGGCCTGGAGACCGCCCTGTTCCTGTGGACCACGGCCCGCACGGCACACGAGTCCGCCGGGCCGCTGACCGGCGCGGGCATCGGGCTCGTGCTCGCGGCGGTGCTGTGCTGGGGGCTCTACCGCCGGGTGCTCTCCATCAACCTCACCCGCTTCTTCACCGCCACCGGCGCCGTCCTCATCGTGATCGCCGCGGGCGTGCTCGGCTACGGGCTGCGTGACCTCCAGGAGGGCGGGGTCCTGCCCGGCGGGGCGGCCTACGCCGTCGACCTCAGCGGCAGCGTCGACGCCGGGTCCTGGTACAGCACCCTGCTCCAGGGCGTGCTCAACCTGACGCCGACGATGACGTGGCTTCAGGTGGCCGGGTACGCCGGGTATCTCGGCGTGGTGATGACGCTGTTCGTGAGGGGGTACGGGGGGCTGCCCCGGCCCTGAGCCCGAGCCCGACACGGCCCGCACCCGGGACACCGGCCCCGTCCGGGCCCGCGCCCGCGACGTCGGCCCCGTCCGGGCCCGCGTCCGTGACACCGGCGTCCAACCGGGGCCGCCCCCGTGACGCGTACGGCCGAGCCCGCGACATCGGCTCCGTCCGGGCCCGCGCCCGCGACACCGGCCCCGTCGGGGCCCCAGCCCCGCCCCGCGAAGGCCCCATCGCCCAAGCACACTCCCGCACCCACCCGCCACCGCCCCGCCTGGCTCATCCCCGTCGCCGTGGTCGCCGTGCCCGCGATTCTCGCCGGGCTCGTCGTCGCCCTGGCACGCCCCAAGCCCGCCGGGGGCGAGACGGTCGCCGTCTCCGCCAAGAACTGCGGTCAGGGCTTCACCGCGCCCGAGCCGGGGCGGCAGACCTTCCAGATGCGCAACACCGGCGACCAGACGTCCGAGGTGTACCTCATCGACCCGGGCACCAACGCGGTCTACGGCGAGATCGAGGGCCTGGCCCCCGGCACCACCCGGGACCTCGTCGCCACCGTGGCGGGCGGTACGTACGCCTGGCGCTGTGTCCCCACCGACGGCAAGGCCGTCACCTCCAGGGCGGTCCGGGTCGCCGGCGCCGCCGGTGCCAGGGCCGTCGCTCCCGTCTCCGCGAAGGATCTCGCGGGACCGCTGCGGGCGTACAAGGCGTACGTCGACCGGGGCCTGGCCACCCTCGTCACCGAGACCCGGACACTTGGCGACGACATCCGCAGCGGGCACCTGGACCGGGCACGCGCCGACTGGCTGACCGCGCACCGCACCTACGCCGCCCTCGGCGCCGCCTACGGCACCTTCGAGGACTTCGACCAGAAGATCAACGGCCGGCCCGACGGGCTGCCGGGCGGGGTCCACGACAAGGACTTCACCGGCTTCCACCGGATCGAGTACGGGCTGTGGCACGGTCGGCCGGCCGGTGAGCTCAAGGGCCCGGCGGGGCAACTCGCAGCCGACGTAGCCGGGTTGCGGAAGGCCTTCCCGCATCAGGACTTCGACCCCTCCGACCTGCCCCTGCGTGCCCACGAGATCCTGGAGAACACCCTCCAGTTCGAGCTGACCGGCGACACCGACCAGGGCAGCGGCACCGGACTGGCCACGGCCGAGGCCAACCTCGCCGGTACCCGCGAACTGCTCACCGTCCTGCGGCCGTTGCTCACCACCCGGGCCCCGCATCTGCTCCCGACCGTCGACGCGGACAGCGCACGGCTGCGGACCCTGCTCGACGCCCAGCACCGCGACGGCCGCTGGACCCCCGTCGACCGGCTCGGCCGGACCGCCAAGGACCGGATCGACGGCGCCACGGGGCAGCTCCTGGAAGACCTGTCGCCCGTGCCGGACCTGCTCGAGATCAGGAAGTCCGCGTGAGCACCGGACGCCGCGGGCACCACGAACACACCGAAGGGAACGTCCCCATGCCGTCCGCCGACACCCCTCCGCAGGGCTGCCCCGCCCACGCCGGCCGCCGTTCCTTCGTCAAGACGGCCCTGGGCGCCGGAGCCGCGGGCGCGGTCCTCGCCGGGGGAGGCGCGGCCCTCGCCGAGACGGGCGGCAGCACGGCACAGGCGGCCGGGGCGTCCGAGGAGGCGAATGCCGCCGCCGTGCCCTTCCACGGCACCCACCAGGCCGGAATCCTCACCCCTCAGCAGAAGGCCGCCGCCTTCGTCTCCTTCGACGTCATCGCCGGCGACCGCGCGGAACTGGCCGACCTGCTGCGGACCCTGACCCAGCGGGCCCGTTTCCTCACCGCCGGCGGCACCCCCGCCGACCTCGGGGTCGGTGCCCCGCCCTCGGACAACGGCATCCTCGGCCCGGTCGTCCCGGCCGACGCGCTCACCGTGACCGTCGGCGTCGGCGCCTCCCTCTTCGACGACCGCTACGGACTCGCCGAGGCGAAGCCGCGCCGGCTGACGCCCATGCGCACCTTCCCCAACGACAACCTCGACCCGGCCCAGTGCCACGGCGACCTGTCCCTCCAGATCTGCGCGGCCCGGCAGGACACCGTGCTGCACGCGCTGCGCGACATCGCCAAGCACACCCGGGGCGCGATGCAGATCCGCTGGCGTGTCGACGGCTTCCAGAACGAGCCGCGGCCCAGCGGCGCCCAGCGCAACCTGCTGGGCTTCAAGGACGGCATCGTCAACCCGGACGTCGCGTCGGCCCGCGAGATGGACCACCTCGTGTGGGTCGGCGACGGGCAGGGCGAACCCGGCTGGGCGACCGGAGGCAGTTACCAGGTCGTCCGGATCATCCGGATGCTCGTGGAGTTCTGGGACCGGGTCTCGCTGACCGAGCAGGAGCAGATGTTCGGCCGGCGCAAGGACACCGGTGCCCCGCTGGACGGCGCCAAGGAGACCGACAGCCCGAACTACGCCAAGGACCCGCACGGCACGGCCATCCCGCTCGACGCCCACATCCGCCTGGCCAACCCGCGCACCACGGCGACCGACGACTCCCGCATCCTGCGCCGGGGTTACAACTACGACCGGGGCGTCGACAGCGTCGGCGACCTCGACATGGGCCTGGTCTTCTGCTGCTACCAGCAGGACGTACGGCGCCAGTTCGAGGCCACGCAGACCCGGCTGATCGACGAACCCCTCGTCGACTACATCTCCCCGACCGGCGGCGGATACTTCTTCGCCCTGCCCGGCGTGCGCTCGTCCTCCGACTGGCTCGGCCGGGGACTGCTCTCGGCCTGAAGTCCCGTTGTCCCGGCCTGAAGTCCCGTCGTCCCGGCCTGAGATCCCAAAGTCCTGGCGTGAAGTCCCGCCTGTGTCAGAAGTGTTGACCGCACAGTGAAAGCGTTTTAACTTCCCTTCACCGGACACGCCGAGGTGAGGGGGAGCCGTGGCAACTGCTTTACGGGAACGAGCAGGTACAAAGGGGGTGAGCCCGGGTCGACGCGATCCTGATGGGGTGAAGCGTCAGCGTAAAGGTTTTCAGAGCCGGACGTTGTTCCTGCTCATGCTGCCCGGCGTCGCCTACTTCCTGCTGTTCCACTACGGCGCACTCGTCGGCAACGTCATCGCGTTCAAGGAGTACGTGCCGTTCGACGGCCTGTGGGGCAGCCCCTGGGTGGGCCTGGGCAACTTCCAGCGCATGTTCGAGGACGCGGCGTTCTGGGACTCGGTCCTCAACACCCTCTGGATCGCAGTCCTCCAGCTGGTCTTCTACTTCCCGGTGCCGCTCGGTCTCGCCCTGCTGCTGCACACCCTCACCTGGAGCTCGGTGCGCCGGTTCGTGCAGTCGGTGGCGTATCTGCCGCACTTCATCTCGTGGGTGATCGTCGTCGCGCTGTTCCAGCAGGTGCTGGGGGACACCGGCCTGCTCAACAGCGGCCTGAGCGGGGCCGGTCTGCACACCGTCGACATCATCGGCAACCCCGACGCTTTCCAGCCGCTCGTCGTCGCCCAGGTCATCTGGAAGGACGCCGGCTGGGGCACGATCATCTTCCTCGCCGCGCTCGCCCAGGTCGACGAGCAGCAGTACGAGGCCGCCGCCATCGACGGCGCCGGGCCCTGGCGGCGCTTCTGGCACGTCACCCTGCCCGCCATCCGCCCGGTGGTCGTGCTGCTGCTCATCATGCGGCTCGGTGACATCCTCTCCGTCGGCTTCGAGCAGATGCTGCTGCAACGTGACGCGGTCGGCCCGGAGACCGCCGAGGTCATCGACACCTTCGTGTACTACCAGGGCATCGTCGGCGGTGACTACGGATTCGCGGCCGCAGCGGGCCTGTTCAAGGGTGTCGTCGGCGCCCTCCTCGTCTACGCGGCCAACAAGGTCGCCCACCGCCTCGGCGAACAGGGGGTCTACAAGTGAGCGCGTCCGCCCGGCCCGGCTGGATGGAGAAACCCCGGCCGCTCACCCAGGCCGCGAAGGCCCTCGCCCTCGCCACGGTCGTGCTGCTGGTGTGCGTGCCGTTCCTGGTGATCGTGTCGACCTCGCTGGCGTCCACCCGGGAGGTCGTCGACAACGGCGGCTGGGTGCTGTGGCCCACCGAGCCCTCGTTCGACGCCTACCGCGACATCTTCGACGGCGGCATCGTCACCCACGCACTCGGTGTCAGTGCGGGCGTCACGATCGTCGGCACCCTGCTCAGCCTCGCCTGCACGGTGGCCCTGGCCTACGCGCTGTCCCGCCCGGGCGTCTTCGGCGGCAAACCGGTCCTGCTGCTGGTGCTGTTCACGTTCCTCTTCCCGCCCGGCATGATCCCGAGCTTCCTGCTCGTCAAGGAACTCGGCCTGCTCGACTCGTACGCCTCGCTCGTGCTGCCCGTCCTGGTCAACGTGTTCAACCTGGTCGTCCTGCGCGGCTTCTTCCAGTCGATCCCCGAGGAGCTGTACGAGGCGGCCCGGCTGGACGGGGCGGGGGACTGGCGGGTGCTGGTGTCGGTGGTGCTGCCGCTGTCCAAGGCCGCACTCGCCGTCGTCGGCCTGTTCTACGCCGTCGCCTACTGGAACTCCTGGTTCTACGCCTCGCTGTACTTGGAGAGCGACCACTGGCCGCTCCAGCAGGTGCTGCGCACCTATGTGGTGGCCGGTGCCGGACTCACCGACGCCACCACCGGCGAGGCCACCGTCACCGCTCCGCAGACCGTGCAGATGGCGGTGCTCGTGATCGCCACCGTTCCGATCCTGCTCGTCTACCCCTTCCTGCAGAAGTACTTCACCAAGGGCGTGCTCACCGGCGCCATCAAGAGCTGACCCAAGCCGACACGAGGTGATTCACCCATGCCCAGCATGTCCCGACGCACGCTGCTGCGTACCGTGGCCGCCGGTGGTGCCGCCGTCTCCGTCCCCGGTCTGCTGACCGCCTGCTCCTCCTCGGACTCTGGGGACAGCGACGTCTCCAACGCAGGCAAGAAGCTCGCCCCCTGGCCCGCCTACCGGCCCGCCGCCGGGCCCAAGCCCGACCTGGCCCCCACCGACGCCGGTGTCCAGGCCGGATACACCACCTACCCGTCCGACCTGGTCAAGTCCGTCTCCCGCACCCCGGGCGACGGCTCCACCGTCCGCGTCATGACCGTCTCCTTCGGCACCCCGCCCAAGCCCGCCTCGCAGAACCGCTTCTGGGCGGCCGTGGAGAAGGCCCTCGGCGTGAAGATCGAGTACACGATCATCTCCCAGGCCGACTACCAGAAGAAGATGGCGACGGTCATGGCGGGCGACGCCGACGCCCTGCCCGACATCATCAACATGTTCGCCGGCTTCACGCTGCCCCGTGAGGCGCAGTTCGTGCAGCGCCGCGCCCAGGACCTCACGCCGTACCTGTCGGGCGACGCGATCGTCGACTACCCCAACCTCGCGGGCATCCCCACCCACGCCTGGCGCGACATGGGCCGCATCGGCGGCCGCATCTACGGCATCCCGCTGGAACGCCCGCTGCCCGGCTCGACCCTCTGGATCAACCAGGACATGTTCGCCGACGCGGGCATGAAGGAGGGCTGGACCGCCGACGACTTCACCGCCGTGGCCCGGCAGGGCACCCGCGGCCGGACGTACATGCTCGGCGCCGCCAACGGCTCCCTGTTCGGCAACGGCTTCCACTCCGCCGCCCACAACGCGCCACAGCGCTGGGCCGTCACCAAGGACGGCACCTTCCTGCCGGCCGCCGCCGACGAGCGCTACAAGGCGTCCATCGCCTTCCAGGCACAGCTGCGCAAGAACGGCTCCTACCACCCCGACGCCACGTCCATCTCCCAGATCGACCTGACGACCCTCTACTACAACGGCACCGTCGGCTCCATGCAGGACGGGTTCGGCGCCTACCTGCCCAAGTACCGGGAGTCCCAGGGCAAGATGAGCCCCGCCGCGGCCCTGCCGTACAGCGTCGGCGGCGAGCCCGGCGGCATCGTCGCCGCCCGCCGCTCCTTCGGCTACACCGTCCTGAAGCAGGCCAAGAAGGAGCGCATCGAACTGCTGCTGCGCATCCTCGACTACCTCGCCGCGCCCTTCGGCAGTCAGGAGTGGGAACTCGTCCACTACGGCGTCGAGGGCGTCCACTTCACCCGCGCCAAGGACGGCTCGCCCGAGTTCACCAAGCTCGGCGAGGTCGAGAACAACACCAACCTGCCCCTCAAGTACCTCGCCGAAGGCCCCCAGGTGCTGTTCGTGCCCGGCATGCCCGACGCCGTGCGCGCCCTGCACGCCTGGCAGCAGAAGGTCGTACCGCACGCCATCCGCGACGCCTCCTTCGGGCTCCAGTCCGCGACGAACAACTCCCAGGGCGCCACCCTCAAGACCTTCCTGGACGACACGATCACCGGAATCATCGCCGGGCGCCTGCCCATGTCCGAGTGGGACGCGGCCGTGAAGAAGTGGCGGAGCCGGGGCGGCGACAGAATGGCCGAGGAATACGCCAAGGACTACGCGGCCAACACCTGAACAGCGGTGGTCGGAAGAGGAGACGCGGGGGATGGAGAACGACATGGGGTCCAAGGGACGGGTCACGATCCGCGAGGTCGCCGAGCGGGCGGGCGTGTCGACGGCCACCGCCTCCCGCGCGCTCAGCGGCAACCACCCGGTGCCCCCGGCGACCCGGGCCCGGGTCCTGCGCGCGGCCCGCGACCTCGACTACGTGGCCAACGCGCACGCCCGCGCCCTGGTCGGCGGCGGCCGCAAGATGGCCGCCGTCGTGGTCCGCCAGGTCACCAGCCCCTTCTACGCCCAGGTCGCCGAGGGCGTGGAGGCGGAGGCCGCCGACCGCGGCTGGCTCTGCGTGGTCGGCGCCACCGGCGGCGACGCCCAGCGCGAGATGGAGTTCGTGCAGCTCATGCGGGAGGAGGGCGCCCGGCTGGTGATCCTGGTCGGCGGGGTCGTCGAGGACGACGCCTACCGCGAGCGTGTCGCCCACTACGCCCACGCCCTCGACTCCTCCGGAGCCCGGCTCGTGCTCTGCGGCCGGCCCGCGCCCGACCCGGAGATCCCGGCGCTCGTCGTCGAGTTCGACAACGAGGCCGGGGCCCGCGCCATCACCGCCCATCTGCTGTCGGCCGGCCACCGCGGGATCGTCTTCCTCGGCGGACTGCCCGGCAACACCGCCCTCGACGCCCGCGTCGCCGGCTACCGGGCAGCCCTCGCCGAGCACGGGCTGCCACCCGAGGCCGCACACGTCGTCGACTGCGGACTCGGCCGGGCCGCCGGCCACCGTGCGATGACCGAACTCCTCAAGTCGGAACGGGAGTTCACCGCGGTCTTCGCAGGGGACGACATGGTCGCCGCCGGTGCCCTGCGCGCCATCGCCGACACCGGACTGCGCGTCCCCGGCGACATCTCCGTCGTCGGCTACAACGACATCCCGCTCGCGGAGGACTTCAACCCGCCGCTCACCACCGTCCGCACCCCCGCCGAGGAACTCGGCCGCGCCGCCGTGCGCATCGCGCTGCGCGACCCCGAGCACGCCGCCGGGGCCCACCATCTGCTCGGCACCCACATCGTCGTACGCGACAGCGTCGGCGCGCCCCCGCCCGGGCGCGCCCTGTGACCAACGGAGGAACCGCACCCGCATGAGCGCGCCGCACGTGTCGCTCCCCGACCCGACGCACCTCCCCAACCTGCCCCACCTGCCACCCCCCGACCCGCTGACCTCGCCCCTCACCGGCTGGACCCGCGCCCACTGGGAGGCCATCGCCGACCGCCTCCTCGACGCCCTGACGCCCTACGCCTCCCCGGGCCTGGCCCAGTACCGGCTGCCCGGCCGCCCAGCCACTCCGGGCCCTGGTCGGACGGGCTGGAGGGCTTCGCCCGCTCCTTCCTGCTGGCCGCGTTCCGCATCGCCGGTGCAGGCGGGCAGGGCGTGCCCGGCCTGATCGAGCGGTACGCGGCCGGGCTCGCGGCCGGCACCGACCCGCACGGGCCCGACCGCTGGCCGCCCATCACCGACCGCTCCCAGCCCATGGTGGAGGCCGCGTCCCTCGCGATCGCCCTGCACGAGACCCGCCCGTGGATCTGGGACCGGCTCGACGACCGGGTACGGCAGCGGGTCGCCGACTGGCTCGGCGGCTTCGTCGGAGCCGTGGTCAACGACTCCAACTGGCGGCTGTTCCAGGTCATCACCGAGGAGTTCCTCGCCTCCGTCGGCGCCCCGCACAGCCGCACCGAGATCGACGCCGGCCTCGCACGCCTGGAGGACTGGTACCGGGGCGACGGCTGGTACACCGACGGCGACGGCCGCAAGTTCGACTACTACAACGCCTGGGCGCTGCACCTCTATCCGGTCCTGTGGGCCCGTATCGCGGGGCCGCGCGCCGACCCCCGGCTGGTGGCGGTACACCGCACGCGCCTGCGGTCGTTCCTCCACGACCACCAGCACTTCTTCGGCGCCGACGGCGCGCCGGTCCACCAGGGACGCTCGCTCACCTACCGGTTCGCGACGGCGGCCCCGCTGTGGGCGGGTGCCCTCGCCGACGCCACCCCGCTGCCGCCCGGCCGCACCCGCCGTCTCGCCTCCGGCGCGCTGAAGCACTTCGCCGAACGCGGCGTGCCCGACGCGCAGGGACTGCTCACGCTCGGCTGGTACGGGCCGTTCCTCCCCGTCACCCAGCGGTACTCGGGCCCGGCCTCCCCCTACTGGGCGAGCAAGGCCTTCCTCGGCCTGCTCCTGCCCGCCGACCACCCCGTGTGGACCGCGCCCGAGGAACCCGGACCGGTGGAGACGGCCGACGTGCGCCTTGAGTTACCGGCGCCGGGCTGGCTGCTGCACTCCACCGCCGCCGACGGGATCGTCCGGCTCGTCAACCACGGCAGCGACCGGCTGCCGCCCCCACCTGCCACGGCCGAGGACAGCCCGCACTACGCCCGGTTCGCCTACTCCAGTGCGACGGCGCCCGAGACACCGGGCCCCGACAACCACATCGCGCTCCTCGCCCCCGACGGCACATCCACCCCCCGCGGGCGTATCCACCCCCTCGGCGTCCAAGGCTCCCGCGCAGCCTCCTGGCACCGCGCCCTGCTCCCGGGCGAGGGCGAAGGCCACCGCATCGAGACGGTCAGCGTGGTGCACGGCCCCTGGGAGGTCCGCGTGCACCGCGTCGACGCGCCGCCCGGCACACCCGTGCGCGAAGGGGGCTGGGCCGTCGCCGACGACAGTGCGCCGCCGGTCGCGTCGACCGGCCCCGGCTGGGCGCTGGCCCGGCGCGCGGACGGGCTGACCAGCACGGTCGTCGGCCTTCACGGGTGGCAGGACGCCGGGACGGCGGTGGCACAGGCGGTCGGCACCAATGCCTGCGGCCACCACTCGGCGACTCCGTACCTCACCCTGCCCGCCCACCCGGGCGGCACCCACCTTCTGGTGACCCTGGTCGTGCTGAGCGCCGACCCGGAGACGAACGGCGACCCGCACGCGCGGCGTTCAGGACCACGCGTACGGGTCGCCGCGACCGGCGACGTGGAGATCCGCTTCCCGGACGGCACCCGGGAACGGGTGCCGCGATGACCGGGTCAGGCCGCGGCGCGGCCCCGCGTCACCGCCTTCCTCACCAGCGGCCAGGCCAGCAGCAGCACGATCACCGCGTACACCGTCACCGCGAACGGCGTGTTGAACAGCCCCGTCACGCTGCCGTCGCTGATCTGGAGCGCGCGCCGCAACTGCTGCTCGGCGTTCGGGCCGAGGATCACGCCGATGACGGCGGGCAGCACCGGCAGGCCGTAGCGGCGCATGCCGAAGCCGATCAGGCCGATGATCAGCAGGATGACCAGGTCGATCACCTCACCGCCGACCGCGTACGCGCCGACCGCCGCGAAGAACATGATCCCGGCGTACAGGTACGGGCGCGGAATGCGCAGCAGCTTCGCCCACAGCGGCGCCAGCGGCAGGTTGAGCGCGAGCAGCAGCACCATGCCGACGAAGAGCGAGGCGATCAGGCCCCACACCAGGTCGGGTTCGCGCTCGAAGAGCAGCGGGCCGGGCTGGATGCCGTACTGCTGGAAGGCGGCCAGCATCACGGCCGCGACCGCGGTGGTCGGCAGGCCCAGGGTCAGCATCGACACCAGCGTGCCCGCCGCCGAGGCCGACGCCGCCGACTCCGGCCCGGCCACGCCCTCGATGGCGCCCTTGCCCCACTCGTCCTTGTGCTTGGACAGGCGCTTCTCCGTCACGTACGACAGGAAGGTCGGGATCTCCGCGCCGCCCGCCGGGATCGCGCCGAACGGGAACCCGATGAACGGGCCGCGCAGCCACGACTTCCAGGTCCGGTTCACATCCCCGCGCCCCAGCCACGGACGCCCCACCGGGATCGGCTCCGGCGGCCTGCGCCGCAGGTGCGCCGCCACCCACAGGGCCTCCCCGATCGCGAACAGACCGACCGCGACGATCACCACGTCGATGCCGTCGGCCAGTTGGAGCGAGCCGAAGGTCAGACGCTGCTGGCCGGTCATCTGGTCCAGGCCCACCAGACCCAGCGTGAGACCGATCAGCAGGGAGGCGAGGCCCCGGATGCGGGACGAGCCCAGCACCGACGTCACCGCGATGAACGCCAGGACCATGATGGCGAAGTAGTCCGGCGCGCCGATGTCCACGGCCAGCTCGGCGACCGTCGGGGCGAGCGCGACCAGCAGGATCGTGCCGATCAGGCCGCCCGCGAAGTGCCCGACGGCGGCCGCCGCCAGGGCCTGCGCGCCGCGCCCGGACTTGGCCATGGGGTTGCCCTCCATGGCCGCCACCACCGCCGCGCTCTCGCCGGGCGTGTTGAGCAGGATGGAGGTGGTCGAGCCGCCGAACATCGCGCCGTAGTAGATACCGGCGAACATGATGAACGCGCCGATCGGGTCGAGCCCGTACGTCACCGGCAGCAGCAGCGCCACCGCCATCGCCGGGCCGATGCCGGGCAGCACGCCGATCGCCGTGCCGAGCAGCACTCCGATCGCGGCCCAGAGCAGGTTGACCGGGGTGAGGGCCGTACCGAAGCCGTCCAGAAGGGAGTTGAAGGCATCCATGTCACAGCACTCCCATCAGCGGACCGCCGGGCAGGGGCACTCCGAGCAGGTTGTTGAAGACGACGTAGGTGACGAGGGACAGCCCGGCCGCGATGAGCGGATCGCGGTCGATCCTGCGGCTGCCGAGCGCGAACGCCGCACCCCAGAACAGCAGCGCGCCGGCAATGGGAAAGCCGAGCGGCTCGATCAGCACGGCCGAGCCGAGGAACACCCCGGACAGCAGCAGCACCGTGCGCCAGTCGGCGGGCTCGGACAGGTCGATGTCCTCACCGCCCTCGGCCTGGCCCCGGCCGCCGCGCAGCACGTCCACGGCGAGCAGCGCGGCGATCACCAGCAGGCCGGCGCCGACCACGACCGGCACGGTCTTCGGGCCGACCGGGCCGCGCTGGGCGATGTCGACGTCCATGGTGAGCGCGTCGGTCAGGACGAGCACGCCCAGGACGAGCAGCAGTGCGCACACGCCGAGTTCGGAGTGCTCCCGCAGCCACGAGCGCTGCTCGCCCTGCTCCGCGGGGGGAATGTCGGTGGTCTGCGTCGTCACAGTCCCAGCTCCTTCAGCACCGAAACCACGCGCTTGTCCTCGGCGTCGAGGAACGCGCCGAACTTCTCACCGGTGAGGAAGGCGTCGTCCCAGCCGTTCTGCGCCAGGGACTTGCGCCATTCGTCCGAGCCGTGCAGTTCCTCGAGCAGCCGCACGAGTTTGTCGCGCTCTCCGTCGGTCAGTCCGGGCGGGGCGACGATGCCGCGCCAGTTGGTGAAGTTCACGTCGTACCCGGCCTCCTTCAGCGTGGGCGCGTCCAGCCCCTCGACGCGCTCGGGGCCGGTGACCGCGAGGAGACGCAGCTCGCCCGCCTTGATCTGGTCCAGGTACTCGCCGACGCCGGACACGCCGAAGGCGACCTTGTTGCCGAGGATCGACGCGAGCAGCTCGCCGCCGCCGTCGAACGGGATGTAGTTGACCTGCTTCGGGGGGATCCCGGCGGCCCGCGCCATCAGCATCGGCGCGAGGTGGTCGGGCCCGCCGGGCGACGAGCCGCCGCCCACCGGGAGCTTGCCCGGGTTCTCCTTCCAGGCGCCGATGAGATCGTCGATCGTCTTGTACGGGGAGTCCTTGGCGACCACGACGACGTCCTGCTCCTCGGTGAGCCGGGCGATCGGCGTGGTGTCGCCGAGTGTCTTCGGCGCGTCGTTGGAACGGACGGCGCCCACGACCCCGAGGCCCATGGACATGGCGAGCTTGCCGTTGCCGTGCTCGCTGACCAGCCGGCTCAGGCCGACGGTGCCGCCGGCGCCGGGCAGGTTGAACACCTCGATGTTGTGGGTCAGTTTGGCGTCCTCGGCGTTCTTCGCGGCCGTCCGGGCCGTGATGTCGTAGCCGCCGCCGGGCGTGTTGGGGACCATGAAACGCAGGCCCGGGATCTGTGTGCCGGTCTCGGAGCCGCTGCCGGTGGTCAGCAGCGGCGGTCCGACGAGCACGAGCACGGCGGCCCCGAGCAGGGCGAGGGGGGTGCGCAGGCGCACGAGTGCCACCACCTGTCGGTACGTCGTTGCGGGTAGGTAAAGGCCCTGTGGGGGAGGGTGACGTGGGCCACATGGTGCCCGGACGTCGACGAGGTGTCTCGCTTGCGGAACCAACGGAGGTTTTGGTCTTTGCGGTCGCAGGGTGCCGTGTCAGGTGTCCCCGCGTTTGTTCGCGGGCAGGGCCACTTTCTCGATCTCGGTCAGCAGCTCACCGAGGGCCTCGGTGGATTTCTGCACACCTTCCACGGACGTGGTGAACGCCTGCGAACGCTCGGCGTCGGTCCGGTACGTCTCATCGCCCGGGGCCGTCGCGTCCCGGCAGGTGCTCGCGTGGTGCGACAGCGCGGTGAGGGTCTCGGACCACTTCTTCTGTATGCCCTGGTCGGGCACGGGAAAGTAGGCCATGGCGTCCTCCGTGCGGCGGACCAGTGTGCCGCAGATGCGGTGGAACTCCTTCTTCTCCACCCGGGCCTGTCCGTTCGGGCCGGGTTTCTCCATGGCTGCGATGAGTGCTTCGCCGAACTCCCCTGCCGACGTGTTGATCGCAGCGAAGTGATCGAGGCCGCCGTGCGCGAGCCAGGCGAGTGCCTGCCACGCGCGGATCCTGGCCGATCTGGCGCGCGGCGGGGCTTCGACGACATCGGTCACCGTGTCGCCCGGCACGCCGGACGCGTCCACCTTCTTGGCCGACGACGACTTGGTGGGCGCGGAGTGGGCGGCGGCGGTGAGCAGCAGAGTGGGCACGACCAGGGCGACGACCGCACCGGCGGGAGCGAGCCGCCGCCACCGCGAGACGGGCCCGGCGACGGGACCGTGCGCCCCCTTGTCCGGCGTCA
>KE354435.1 GCA_000415505.1 Streptomyces afghaniensis 772 | reverse complement strand
GGGTGGTGTCGTCCGTCGTTGTGGGGGCGGACGGGGCGGCCCGGCCCGCCGTCACTTGTGCGCCCGGGGCGACCCGGTCCGCCGCCTCAGGGTCATGTGGGGCGGCCCTGTCCGTTGTCACCGGTGAGCCCAGGGCGACCCCGTTCGCCTTCGCGGGGGCGTGCGGCGTGGACCCGCCCGCCGTCGCGGGGGTGCCCGGGGTGACCCCGTACGTTGTCATCGGAGCCCCCGGCGTGACCCCGTCCGCCCCTGGCCGAGCGGCGTGTTCCGGCTGCCTGCGGCGCAGCCGCACCAGCCGCCCGACCACCCCACGCACCCCCGCACCGCCCACCGCCGCGCACGCGGCGAGCAGTACCGCCGGGGTCAGGGCGTTCAGCGCGATCCGTCTGGCGAAGGGCCAGCCGGCCGGGGGCACCCAGGCACACCGGTCCACGAACGCGCTGAACGGTCCGAGGCAGCCGTCGGCCGAGAACATCACGAATATCGCGGCATACCCGAAGAGTTGGGTGACGGCCACGGCCGCCAGGGCCCGCGGCAGCCACAGGTGCCGGGACAGAGCGGCCACGGCCGCGGCGGTGAGCAGGCAGGCCGCGAGAACAGCGGCGATCAGCAGCCAGCGGTGAACGAAGAGGTACGGCCCGGTGCGTTCCGCCCAGGTGGCCGGACGGCGTTGGCGCTGGAACAGGTTCACCGCGAACAGCAGCACCCAGCACAGCAGCCCGCCCACCACGCCCGCACCCAGCGTCCGGCGCAGCCGCAGCCCGGACGCCGCGGACGTCGACACGCGCAGCACCAGGGGGAAGATCCACAGAACCGGGGCTGCGACCAGGAGCAGCACGCCGGCGTTGAGCGTCGTGAGCGTCGGCAGGGCCTGGGTGATGGCCGACAGCTCACGGGAAAACGCGTCCCACGAACCCGGGCTCACCTGCCGCACCATGTCGCGGTGCTCCTCGACCTGGCTGTAGACGCCCGTCGTCTGGTACCAGCCCACCACGTACCACCAGTACAGCCCGCCCCACAGCAGCGCCGCGGTGACCAGCAGGTTCAGCAGCCCGGCCGCGCGGCGCAGCCATGTCCTCGCCAGACCCAGCGCCAGGTGTGTGCATTGCGCCGACCATGCCGCCGCGACGGCGGCCGTGAGGAGCAGACCGAGCAGGAAGCCCGGTTCGGGACCCAGCCAGTCGGTGCCGTGCTTGCCGTTCGCGAGCTCGCCCAGCACCAGGCCGCAGCCGAGCCAGAGCCCCGCACGGAACCCGGACTCCTTCCGGCCCGAGATCTGCGCCGCCGTCACCGAACGGGCCAGCGAGACGTACAGCACCGGGGCGAGGAACGCCGTCGTCAGCCATGCACCGCCCTCGCTCGTCGATGCCCGGGGCACCACGTCCCCGGCAGTGTTGACCAGAAGCGTTCCGCTCGCCCCGACCAGCAGCATCGCCAGCGCGCCCACCCCCGACAGCCGTCCCGGCTCCGCCAGGGCACGCCGTCTCTCGGCCCAGCTCGGATGAGTCCGCAGCAGCGCGGTCACCCGCCGGACCGAGGTGGCGACGGCGCTGTCACGGTCCCGGTGGGCCCACGCGGAGGCCGGTGCGCCGCAGCCCACAGCCCATGCGTCGGCGTACAGTTCGCGCCGGCGCAACAGGTCGGCACGGGCGAGGTGTACCAGCCCGACCAGCAGGAGCCCGGCCAGGACGGATCGGGTGAGCATGGACGCCACCCCAGGCCAGAACGGCGAGGTGGTCCGGCCGGTGAGGCCGTCGACGAGCAGTGTGCCCTCGTGCCAGAGGTACGGCAGCAGAGCCAGCACGACGAAAACCCGCCACAGGGAGGTACTGGCCGAGGCGTACTCCACGTCGCGGTTGCGGATGTGGGCGAGCTCGTGCAGCACGACCGCGCGGAAGCCCTCGGGATCCGTGGCCCGCCGCACCAGCAGCCCCGCGTGCAGACACACGGTGTACTCCCCGAACCGCCCGTACACCACGGCCCCGGAGGTCGTCCGCGTCGGATCCACCCGGAACCGCACGCCCGACGTGAGGCCGGCGAGCTCGCGCAGGGCGCGGAGTTCCGGGACCAGGGAACCGTCGGTGTCCAGAGACTCGGCCGGCACCGTGCGCCGCCACCGCTCACGCAGGAGCGGCTGCCACCAGTACACGAGGGCCGCGACCGCCAGCAGGGCGGCCGTCGCGGCCATGCCCTTCCAGTACTCCACCCTCGGCACGCCGGCCATGCACTCCGCGAGCGCTTCCGGACGGCGCATGGTGACCAGCACGTTGTCCAGGTTCCGCCCGTCGGGATCCATCCCGGCCGCCAGCAGACAGCCCAGCGGGTCCCCCGGGGTGTCGTTGGGATCCGGAGCCAGGACCCCGTTGAGCATGCGCACGCTGGACGCGACGACGACCGTCATCAGCAGCGCGAAGCGCGGGCCGGTGTCGGCCAGCCCGTACCGCCCGGTGCGCGCACGCGCGGCGGCCGTCACCGAGGGCGGCGTGCTCACGTGCCGTCCCCGGCGGCCGTGGAGGTGGTGCCGCCCGCGCGGTCGGAGGGCTCGGGGGACTCCGGCTCCGCCGTGGCGAGGTGTGCCACGACGGCATCCGCGAGGGCCTGTGCCTCCGCACCGTCGATGCCGCGCTCGGCCGCCCGCTCGACGATCTGTGCCCGTACGGTGGCCAGCTCGGTGCGGTCCCACTCCGGCACGAGCCGGGGCGGTTCGGCGGGAGCGCGGCGGAGCAGCCGGCGCAGTCCGCTCCGGCTCCGCTCGATCGCGCTGTCGGCCGCCGTGTCGATCGCCCGCCGGGCCGCCTGATCCAGCACCAGCCACACCACGGCGGTGACCAGCCCGGTGGCCTCCGCCAGACCGAACCCGAGGGGTTCCCTGCGCACGCCCTGCCCGGCCAGGATCCGGACGGCCCGCTCGTCGTCCAGCGGCCACAGCGCCTCGAGGAGCGGCAGCTCATGGGATGCGCGTTCGGTCACCACCGCCCGTACGACGCCCCGTACGGTTGTCGCCTCCGCCGGTTCGATCACTGTGAACTCCCTTGTCCCCAGAAGCCGTTGGGACCCTATGCGAGCACAGTGACACGTCCGCCGCCACCTGTCCCGGCCACGACGCGGGGAGGGGGCGCACAACGTTCGCGTCGTGCGCCCCCCCCGGCCTCACCGGGCGGGCGCGGCGCAGCCCACGTCCCGGGCCGGCAGCCGGCCCGTGGCGAGGTACGCGTTGACCGTGTCGTCGACGCACGGCACGCCGTACACGCCGTACACCGCGTGCTGGTCGGCGCCGGTCACGGTGATCAGCCGCGAGGAGGGCCACATGCCGCGGACTGCCCGGGCGCCGTCGTAGTAGGTGCGCGGGTCCCCGGTCGCGTTGACCAGCAGGGCCGGCAGGTCGTCCCGGATCGTGGTCGGGCGCTCGCGCGGCCGGTCCCAGAAGGCGCACGGGTTGAGGTTGTTCGTCACGGGCGCGAAGAGCGGGTCCTGCGCGCGGGTGCGCTGGACGTCGCGCCAGTAGATCTCCGGGTCACGCGGAGCGGCTCCGTCACCGCACACGATCGCCGTCTGCGCGCTGCCGTAGGGGGAGTCGGTGCCCGTGAGCACGAATTCGAGCACCCCCGCGAGCCACGGGGACGGCGTCACCTTCCGCCCCTCCGAGGCCCGGAGCATGTCTCGCACGCCCTGGGCGAAGTCCCCGTAGGCGGCGTCATTGTCCTGCGAGAGGCCGTTGAGGGCGACGATCGGCATGACGTGCTCGTCCAGGCGGTGTTCGCCGAGCCGCAGCGGGGTGCGGGCGGCGGCGCGCCGGACGCGTTCCACGGTGGCCAGCACCTCGCTCCGCGTACGGCCCAGACCGTAGGTCGCGTCGCGGGCGGCCGCCCAGGAGGCCCAGCCCTTGAGGGCCTGGCGGTTGGCCCGCTCGACGCCCAGCCACAGCCGGGCACCGTAGCGGTCCGGGTCGATCACACCGTCGAGGACGACCCGGTCGGTCCGGCCGGGGAACATCGTGGTGTACACCTCGCCGAGGTAACTGCCGTACGAGTAACCCAGGTAGGAGATCCGCCGCTCGCCGAGCGCGGCCCGGACGACGTCCATGTCACGGGCGGTGTTGCGGGTGGTGGCGTGGGGGAGGACATCGCCCGCGTGGGTGCGGCAGCGCTCGGCGAGGTCCTTCGAGAACGCGGCCATGCGGTCGAAGCCGGCCCGGTCCTCACCCGCCCCGCGCCACGCCGAGCCGGTCGGCCAGTGGCAGTCGAGGGGTGTGCTGCGGCCGACGAAGCGGGGGTCCACGCCGACCACGTCGTACCGGGCGGCGACGTCCTTCATCGCCTTGCGCACCCACGGCGGGTCGCCGAGGGTCTGCCCGCCGGGTCCGCCGCCGTTGAGCAGCAGCGGGCCGACGCGGCGGTCGGTGTCGGTGGCGGGGATCCGGGAGATCGCGACGGTGATCGTGCGGCCGCCGGGGTCCGAGTAGTCCAGCGGGACGGTCACGTCGGCGCAGCGGGCGCCCGCCTGCTCCAGTTCCTTGCCGGTCGTGTCGTCCGGTCCGATCACGCAGCTTTTCCAGGCGAGGCGCTGGTGGTGGTAGCGGGCGAGGGGGTCGGAGCCGGGACTCGCCCCGGCCGTGGCGGGCAGTGCGGTGAGGGCGAGGGCGGCGGCCGTCAGGGCGAGGGTGGCTCGTCGCGCGGTTCCCGGGAAGCGGGATAACACGGGGTGGGTGTCCTTTCTGTCGCCGATGCCCCCTCGTGAATGGCAGGGACATGCCGGAGAGGAGGGCTCGGTGCGACAGAACGTTAGGGACGGGCCGCGGTTCGATCACTCCGGCTGGCAGCCCGGTTCCTGGTGGGGTCAGCACCAGCGTCCATGGTGGTGACAGCAACCCGAATCTCACCCCCGAGCTGGGAGAACGCTCGGGCAGACCTTGTGCAGGTCGCTGCAGGGGGGTTGTCCAGACATTCGCTCACGCCTAGGGTCGCCTTCCGGGTGCAAGCGCTTTCCAAGTGCTGTCCCAGCGTGTGTCCGCCGGCCGTCCGAGGAGCGCCGCATGTCCTTGTCCCCCGCCCGCCGCCGCGTGGCCGTCGTCGGCACCGGTGCGATCGTCAGCGGCAGTCATCTGCCCGCGCTGCGGGCCCACTCCGACCGGGTGGAACTGGTCGCCGCCGTCGACGTCGACCAGGAGCGGCTCGACGCCTTCCGCGAGCTGGCCGGCGGCCAGGTCGCCGGGTACACCTCGGTGGACGCGATGCTGGACGCCGTACGCCCCGACCTCGTCCTCATCGGGACGCCGCCCGCCCTGCACCGCGACCAGACGGTGGCCTCGCTCAAGGCGGGTGCCTGGGTGCTGTGCGAGAAGCCGCTCACCCTGTCGCTCGCCGAGTACGACGAGATCGCCGCCGCCGAGGAGGCCTCCGGAGCGTACGCGGCGGTCGTCTTCCAGCACCGCTACGGATCCGGCGCCGTACACGCCCGCGAGCTGATCGCCGGCGGCGAGCTGGGCGCCCCGCTGGTGGCGCACTGCCAGACCACCTGGCACCGGGACGCCGCCTACTACGCCGTGCCGTGGCGCGGCAAGTGGGCCAGCGAGGGCGGCGGGCCGACCATGGGTCACGGCATCCACCAGTACGACCTGATGCTGCACCTGCTCGGCGAGTGGGAGGAGATCCGCGCCATGGCCGCCCGGCTCGTCCACGACACCGAGAGCGAGGACGTCTCCACCGCCCTGGTGCGTTTCCGGAGCGGTGCCCTCGCCACCGTCGTCAACAGCGTGCTCTCCCCGGACGAGGTGAGCCGTATCCGCATCGACTGCGCGGACGCCACGGTCGAACTCACCCACCTGTACGGCCATTCCAACGACAGCTGGGTCTACACCCCGGCCCCGCACGTCGCCTCCGACCGCGCCATCGCCTGGCGGACCCCCTCCAACGACGTGCCCAGCTCGCACACCGCCCAGCTGGGCGCCCTCCTGGATGCCTACGACAACGGCACCCGGCCACCGGGCAGCGGCCAGGACGCCCGCGCCACCCTGGAGTTCGCCGCCGCCCTGTACAAGGCGGCGTTCACCGGCCGCTCCGTGCACGCGGGAGAGATCGGCCCGGGCGACCCCTTCTACGAGGCCATGCACGGCGAGTACCCCGACTGGGCCCCCAAGGAGCGCGCATGAGCATCCGAGTCACCCACACCCACGGCGAGGACATCGCCGTCACGGCGGCGAACGGCACGGAGATCCTCCGCTACGTCTACCGCCCGGACCCGAATCCCTTCGAGTCGCGCAAGCCGTACGCCCACCCGGTGCGCACCCTGTCCGGCCGCACGGTCACCGGCTACCGCCCGAACGACCACCGCTGGCACAAGGGCCTGCAGATGACCGCGAGCCATCTGTCCGGCCAGAACTTCTGGGGCGGCAACTGCTACGTCCACGGCCAGGGCTATCTGCCCCTGCCCGAGCGCGTCGGCTCCATGCGGCACGACGGCTTCCCGGAGTTCACGGTCGAGGACGACCGCCTCGCCTTCACCGAGGAACTCACCTGGGTCGAGAACGGCGGCGAGGAGTGGGCGCGCGAGGTGCGGGGGCTGACCGTCCACTCGGTGGACGAGGAGGCCGGCGCCTGGGCCCTGGACTGGTCGATCCGCCTCACCAACGTCCGTTCCGAGCCCCTGGCCTTCGGTTCCCCGACCACCGCCGGCCGGGAGATGGCCGGCTACACCGGACTCCAGTGGCGCGGCCCGCGCGACTTCACCGGCGGCACGGTCTTCGCCCCGGACACCGACGCCGACGCGGGCAAGCTCATGGGCACCCAGGGCCCCTGGCTCGCCTTCACCACCGAGCACGACGACGTGGACGGCCACTCCACCCTCGTCTTCGCGCACGCGCCCGAGAACCTCGACCAGACGTCCGCGATCCACGAGTCGCACTGGTTCGTCCGCTCCGAGCCCTTCCCGACGGTCGCCTTCTCCTGGGCGTTCTTCGAGGAGTTCGAACTCCCGCCGGGCGGGTCCTTCGCCTTCCGCTACCGGCTCGTCGTCGCCGACGGCGCCTGGGACCGCGACCGGGTCGGCACGCACCTGGAGGGTCTGCCGTGGTGAACGACGCCAAGCCCGCCCTGCCGCACCCGTTGCCCGGCGCGATCGGCCTGTCCCATCTGAGCACCTACGACTGGGAGGCCGCCGACGGCGTCTGCGGCGGCAGCCCGCATCTGCACCTGGTCTGCACCGAGGCGTACGTCGTCACCGGCGGCCGGGGCGCGGTCCAGACGCTCAGCCCCGACGGCTACCGGGACATCCCCCTAGAGGCCGGCTCCCTCGCCTGGTTCACGCCGGGCACCGTCCACCGCATGGTGCAGGGCGGCGATCTGCGCATCACCGTGCTGATGCAGAACAGCGGCCTGCCCGAGGCCGGGGACGCCGTGTTCACCTTCCCGCCCGAGGTGCTCGCCGACCCGGAGCGGTACGCCGCCGCGGCGGCCCTGCCGCCCGGCACGGGACCGGAGACTGCGGCGGCCGCCCAGCGCCGCCGGGACCTCGCCGTGGAGGGCTACCTCGCCCTGCGCGAGGCGCTCGTCGCCGGCGACAACGGCCCGTACCTGGAGTTCCAGCGGGCCGCCGCCCGGATCGTGCGCGACAAGGTGCCCACCTGGCGCGCCCTGTGGCGGGCGGGCGCCCTGGCCACCGCCGAACGCACCGGCGCCCAGCTCGACGCGCTGGCCGGCGGCGAACCCGCCTACCTCGGCGAGGCCACCGCCTACGAGGCGGCGCCCACCCGGCTCGGCGGCTTCGGCATGTGCGGACGGCGGGACGAGTACAACCTGCCCGGGACGACGCTGCCGCACCAGAGCGAGTAACGCAGCAGGGGGGCGAGGGGGGCCCACAGAAAGTCCGAGGAAAGGAAGAGGTGACCTCGGCATGCCGCGACACAGGACAACGGGGTTCTGCGCGTCGGCCGCCGCACTGGCACTGTGTGCCGTGCTGGCGGGCTGCGGAGGATCCGGGGAATCGGCCGGCGGCGGCAAGGTCGTGCTGCGCTACACGTGGTGGGGCAACCCCGACCGCGCGGAACGCACCGAGCAGGCCGTCGCGCTGTTCGAGAAACAGCATCCGGACGTCGACGTGACGACGTCGTTCTCCGGCTACGACGCCTACAAGCAGAAGCTCGCCACCCAGGCCGCCGGCGGGGACGCGCCGGACGTGATGCAGCTGGACTACCGCCAGATCGACCAGTACGCCTCCGGTGGCGTCCTGCTCGACCTGGCGAAGCAGAAGTCCGTCCTGCGCACCTCCGAGATCGACCAGGGCCTGCTCGCCACCGGCCGCGTGGACGACGTCCAGTACGCGATCCCCCAGGGCCGCGGCACCGAGACCGTCGCCTACGACGTCGGGACCTGGAAGAAATCGGGCGTGCCCCTCCCCGGCAAGAGCTGGACCTGGAGCCAGTGGGCCGACACCATGCGCGCCCTGGCCAAGAAGACCGGCAAGCCCGGGGCGACCGACCCCGGCCAGAGCGAGGACGCCTTCGAGGTCTGGCTGCGCGGGCAGGGCAAGACCCTCTACACCGAGGACGGCGGGCTCGGCTTCACCGCCGACGACCTCACCCGCTGGTGGACCTTCACCGACAAGCTGCGCCGCGAGGGCGCCGTCTCGCCCGCCGAACAGACCACCCAGCTCGACGGCTCCGTCGAGAACACCCCGCTGGGACGCGGCACATCCGTCACCGACGCCAACTGGGACGCCCCGGCCAGCGGCTTCCTCGCCCTCGTCAAGGGCGGCGTCGCGCTCGCCCCCATGCCGTCCGGCGAGGACGGCACCCCCGGCCAGTACTTCAAGCCGTCCATGTTCGTCGGAGTCTCCGCGAACACAGCCCATCCGAAGGAGGCGGCACAGCTCGTCGACTTCCTGATCAACGACCGGCAGGCCGCGAAGATCCTCGGTGCGAGCCGCGGCATCCCCGTCAACGAGACGATCCGCGCCGAGATCGGCCCGCAGCTCAAGGACTTCGACAAGACCATCGCCGACTTCCAGGCGTCCCTGGAGGGCAAGCTCAAGGACCCGCCCCAGGCACCGCCGGCGGGCGACAACGCCCTCCAGAGCACCTTCCAGCGCGACTACGACCAGGTGTCCTATGAGCGCATGTCGCCCCGCGAGGCGGCGGAGAACTACATCACCGAGGCGAAGGCGGAGCTGAGGTCATGACCACCACCGCGATCCCCACGGAGACGAAACGCGTCCCCGCCGCCGCCCCGAAGCGCCGCCCCAAGCGCGAACGCGAGGGCGCCGCCTGGGTGTTCCTCTCGCCCTGGGTCCTCGGCGCGATCGTCCTGACCCTGCTGCCGATGGCCGTGTCGCTGTACCTGTCGTTCACCGACTACGACCTGTTCAACCCGCCGAAGTGGGTGGGCCTGCGCAACTACGTCCAGATGTTCACCGAGGACCCGCGCTACTGGCGCTCGGTCGTGACGACGGTGACGTACGTCGTCATCGCCGTGCCCCTGCAACTGGCCCTCGCCCTGGTCGTCGCGCTCGCCCTGAAAGGCATGAAGCGCGGCAAGGCCTTCTACCGTTCAGCCTTCTACGCGCCCTCGCTGCTCGGCGCGTCGATGTCCATCGCCCTCGTCTGGCGGGCGGTCTTCAACGACGGCGGCACGGTGGACAACCTGCTCGGCACCGGCGGCTGGGTCAACAAGCCCGGCTGGTCGCTGCTCGCCGTCGCGCTGCTGACGGTGTGGCAGTTCGGCGCGCCGATGGTCATCTTCCTCGCCGGTCTCCAGCAGATACCGGCCGAGCTGTACGAGGCGGCGGCGGTCGACGGGGCCGGGAAATGGCGGCAGTTCCTGTCCGTCACCGTGCCGATGCTGTCCCCGGTGCTGTTCTTCAACCTGGTCCTCCAGACCATCCAGGCGTTCCAGGTGTTCACGCCCGCCTTCGCGGTCAGCGCGGGCAAGGGCGGACCGGCCGACTCGACCCTCGTCTACACCATGTACCTCTACGACCGCGGCTTCGTCGCCTCCCACATGGGCTACGCCTCCGCCATGGCCTGGGTGCTGCTCCTCGTGATCGGAGTGGTCACGGCGGTGCTGTTCCGCACCTCCCGCTCCTGGGTCTTCTACGCCTCCGAGGGGGACCGATGACCTCGACCGCCGTTTCCCGCATGCCCGTCCGCTGGGGGCGGGTCGCCGTCCACCTGGGCTGCCTGGCCGCCCTGCTGGTCATGCTGTACCCGCTGGCGTGGCTGCTGGCCACCTCGCTCAAGCCCGCGGACGAGGTCATCGCGAGCCTCAACCTGCTGCCCAGCCACCTGGAGTGGTCGAACTACTCCACCGCCATGGAGGGCGTCAACGACGTCTCCATCTGGCGGCTGCTCGGCAACTCCCTGCTGATCGCCGGCGGCGCGGTCCTCGGCAACGTCATCAGCTGCTCGCTCGCCGCCTACGCCTTCGCCCGCCTCAGGTTCCGGCTGCGCGGGCCGCTGTTCGCCTTCATGATCGCCACGATCATGCTGCCGCACCACGCGGTGCTGATCCCGCAGTACATCATCTTCAACCAGCTCGGCCTGGTGAACACCTACTGGCCGCTGATCCTTCCGAAGTTCCTCGCCACCGAGGCGTTCTTCGTCTTCCTCATCGTGCAGTTCATGCGCGGTCTGCCGCGCGAACTGGAGGAGGCTGCGCGGATCGACGGCTGCGGACCCTTCCGCAGCTTCTTCCAGGTCGTGCTGCCGCTCACCCGGCCGGCCCTGATCACCACCGCCATCTTCACCTTCATCTGGACCTGGAACGACTTCTTCACCCAGCTCATCTACCTGTTCGACCCGGACAAGTTCACGCTGACCCTCGCGCTGCGGTCCTTCGTGGACGCCTCCAGCACCTCCGCGTTCGGCCCGATGTTCGCGATGTCGGTGATCGCGCTGCTGCCGATCGTGCTGTTCTTCCTCGCCTTCCAGCGGTTCCTGGTGGAGGGCATGGCCAGCTCCGGACTGAAGGGGTGAGCGGGATGCGGACACGTGAGGCCGGCGAGGTGTTCGGGCCGCGCATGACGCTGTTCGCGGACGTGCTGAGCGTCGGCCTCGCCACGTCGGTGGCGTGCCTGCCGCTGGTGACGGCACCGGCCGCGCTCTCGACCGCGTGCGCCGTACTGCGCGGCGCCGGACAGGACCGCCCTGTCACGGCCGGGAGGTACGTCGCCCTGCTGCGGCAACGGCTGCGGGCCGGTGACCTGCTGCGGGGCGGTCGCCCTG
>KE354434.1 GCA_000415505.1 Streptomyces afghaniensis 772 | reverse complement strand
CCCGGGACGCCGTGGCGGACGCGGGCGGCAGCGGGCTGGTCCTGCTCGCCGTGGCGACGGCCGCGCTGTGCGCCTGGATGCTGCTGCCCCTGGCCTTCCTGGCCCCGGGGCCGCTGGCCCTGGCGCTCACGGCCGTCGACGTACGCAGGTCCGCTGCCGTTCTCCTGGAATAGCGAAGCGCCGAGGGGCCGATGAACGGGCCCGCGGCTTCAGTGCCGTAGGGCTGCGCCGATGCTGATCCGGGGCCATGCGCGGGCGGCTGTGAGGGGCGCCTGTGTCCGCTCCGACGGAGTGACGGCGACGGAGTGGCGGCCGCCGCTGCCGGGGCCGCCGTGGCGCTTGCGATTCCGTTGGAGCGGGCCCGCGGCTTCAGTGCCGTAGGGCTGCGCCGATGCTGATCCGGGGCCATGAACGGGCCGCGGTGAGGAGCGCCTGTGTCCGCTCCGAGGGAGTAGCGGCCGCCGCTGCCGCCGCCAGGGCCGCCGCGGCGCTCGCGATGCCGAGGACCGCGCCCGCGGCCACGTCGCCCGGATAGTGCACGCCCGTGTGGATACGGGAGTAGCCGACGGCGCTCGCCAGCGCCCCGAGCGGCACCGCGGCGGGCGGCAGGACCACGCCGACGGCGGTGGCGAACGCGACCGCCGACGCCGTGTGCCCGGACGGGAACGAGGCCGACGTCGGCATCGGAACGTGCCGGTCCACCGTCACCCGGGCCGCCTCCCGGTCCGGCCGGGCCCGGCGTACCAGGCGCTTGCCGAGCAGGTTGGCGGAGGCCGAGGCCACGGCGATCGCCCCGACGCCGGCGAACGCGGCCCTGCGCGGCCGCTTCCCGCCCAGCGCCAGGGCCGCGGCGATACCGAACGAGATCTTGGAGTGGTCGGCCGCGTGCGACAGATGGCGCAGCGTCCGGTCGAGCGTGGGCGTGGGAGTGGCGGCCACCGCCGCGTACAGGGCGCCGTCCACGGCCCTGAGATCGCCCATGACGGCGCTCAGGAGCCGGCGGGGCCCGCCCGAGGGCTTCCCGTCCGCCGGGAGCGGACGAAGGGCGTCCTCGTCTGTGGTCGTCGGATCGGTCATGTGCTTCTCCCCGCAGTGGCCTTCCCCAGCAAGGTACCGGCTCACGCCGGGCGCACGCTCGGCGCCCCTGCGAGCCGGTACCTCCCGAGTGCCCACGCAGGGCGACTGAACCCGTCTGCTGAACTGAGGACATGACGCCCTCGACACGCCGGGTCCTGCACGCACTCGAACGGTTCCACGCCGCCCGCCCCTCGGGATCACAACGCCCACTTCCACCGCTGGATCCTGCGCCGGCTCCCCAGGCGTGTCGGGAGCGCCCTGGAGGTGGGATGTGGCAGCGGTGATCTCGCCCGGCTGCTGGCCGGCCGGGCCGAGCGGGTGCACGGGGTCGACGCCGACCCGGCGATCATCGCCCGGGCGCGGGAGCTGACCCCCACGGCGACCCCGGTGACGTACACGGTGGCCGACGCGCCGGCCGGGCTGCCCGCCGGCCCGTACGACGTCATCACCTGCGTCGCCGTGGTCCACCACCTGCCGTTCACCGAGGCGCTGGAGGCCTTCCGGGACCGTCTGGCCCCCGGCGGCACGCTGGTGATCGTCGGTGTCGCCCGGGAGCGGACACCCGTCGACCACCTGCTCGGCGTCGCGTCGATCCCGCTCAACATCGTGATGGCCCTGCTCAAGAACCGGGGCCGCCCGGTGCCTCGCCCCGTCTCCATGACGGCCCGTACGCGTCCGCCGGACATGACCTTCCCGGAGATCGTCCGCGAGGCCCGGACCGTCCTGCCCGGCGCACGCCTGCGCCGCCGCCTGCTCTGGCGGTACACGCTGGTGTGGCACCGCCGCTGACCCGCCACCGCCTCAGCCGGCGGCCCGGAACGTGCGCAGCCGCAGCGAGTTGCCCACCACGAAGACCGAGGAGAAGGCCATGGCCGCCCCGGCGATCATCGGCGTGAGCAGACCGGCCGCCGCCAGCGGCAGAGCCGCCACGTTGTAGGCGAACGCCCAGAACAGGTTCGAGCGGATGGTGCCGAGGGTGCGGCGCGCGAGCCGGATGGCGTCCGCAGCGGCCCGCAGATCGCCCCGGACGAGGGTCAGGTCACCGGCCTCGATCGCGGCGTCCGTGCCGGTGCCCATGGCCAGACCGAGATCGGCCTGGGCGAGAGCCGCCGCGTCGTTGACGCCGTCTCCGACCATGGCGACCGAACGGCCCTCGGCCTGGAGCCGCTTGACGACCTCGACCTTGTCCTGCGGGAGCACCTCGGCGACGACGTGCTCCGGCGCGATGCCGACCTCGCGGGCGACGGACCGGGCCACCGCCTCGTTGTCCCCGGTCAGCAGGATCGGGATCAGTCCGAGATCGCGCAGCCGCCGGACGGCCTCGGGGCTGGTCTCCTTCACCGCGTCGGCGACCTCCAGCACCGCACGAGCCTCGCCGTCCCAGGCGACCGCGATGGCGGTGCGCCCGGCGTCCTCGGCCGCCGCCCGGGCCCGGGCCAGCCCCTCCGGCAGCTCCATCGCCCAGTCGGCCAGCAGCCTCTCCCGCCCGACGAGCACCGCGTGCCCCTCGACGACGCCCTGGACGCCGAGTCCGGGCACGTTGGCGAAGTCCTCCGGCGTGGGCAGCGCGCCCAGCTTCGCCAGTGCCCCGTCGGCGACGGCACGGGCGATCGGGTGCTCGGATGAGTGCTCCAGCGCCCCGGCCAGCCGCAGCACCTCTGCCTCGTCGGTGCCGTCGGCGATGTGCACGGCCAGCAGGGTCATACGGCCGGTGGTCACGGTGCCGGTCTTGTCGAGGACGACGGTGTCGACCCGGCGCGTGGACTCCAGCACCTCCGGGCCCTTGATGAGGATGCCGAGCTGCGCGCCCCGTCCGGTGCCGACCATCAGCGCGGTCGGCGTGGCCAGACCCAGCGCGCACGGGCAGGCGATGACGAGGACGGCGACCGCGGCGGTGAACGCGGCCGTCAGCCCGGCGCCGTTGCCGAGCCAGAAGCCCAGCGTGCCCAGTGCGAGGGCGATCACCACCGGCACGAACACGGCGGAGATCCGGTCCGCGAGCCGCTGCGCGGCGGCCTTGCCGTTCTGCGCGTCCTCCACGAGCCGGGCCATCCGGGCGAGCTGGGTGTCGGCGCCGACCCGCGTGGCGCGCACCACGAGCCGCCCGCCGACATTGATCGTGGCGCCGGTGACCGGATCGCCCGAGCCCACCTCCACCGGCACGGACTCGCCGGTGAGCATCGAGGCGTCCACGGCGGAGGAGCCCTCGACCACGGTCCCGTCGGTCGCGATCTTCTCGCCGGGCCGGACCAGGAAACGGTCACCGACCCGCAGCTCCGTGACCGGAACGGTCTGTTCACGGCCGCCGTCGCGCAGCACCGTGACGTCCTTCGCGCCCAGCTCCAGCAGCGCCCGCAGCGCCGCGCCCGCCTTGCGCTTCGCGCGGGCCTCGAAGTAGCGCCCGGCCAGGATGAAGGCGGTCACGCCCGCGGCGGCCTCCAGATAGATGTTCCCGGCGCCGTCCGTGCGCTCGATGGTCAGCTCGAAGGGGTGCGTCATGCCCGGCGTGCCCGCGGTGCCGAAGAACAGCGCCCACAGCGACCACAGGAACGCGGCCGAGGTGCCCACCGAGATCAGCGTGTCCATGGTGGCGGCGCCGTGCCGGGCGTTGGTGAACGCCGCCTTGTGGAAGGGCCACGCCGCGTACGTCACCACGGGCGCCGCCAGCGTGAGCGACAGCCACTGCCAGTACTCGAACTGCAGGGCCGGGACCATGGCCATGGCGACGACGGGAACCGCCAGCACCACGGCCGTGACCAACCGCTGCCGCAGCGGCCGCAGTTCGTCGGGCTCCTCGGCCGGCTCCTCCCGCCCGGCGGGCGGAGCCGGCTCCTGGGCGGTGTACCCGGTCGCCTCGACGGTGGCGATCAGGTCGCCGACGGAGACGTCACCGCTGTAACTGACCTTCGCCTTCTCGGTCGCGTAGTTGACGGTGGCGGTGACCCCGGCCATGCGGTTGAGCTTCTTCTCGATGCGCGCCGCGCAGGAGGCGCAGGTCATACCGCCGATGGCGAGTTCCACTTCGGCGCCGGTGTCGGTCGTGTCGGTGATCATGGCTCACGCCCGCCCGGTCAGCTCGTAGCCGGCCTCGTCGACGGTCTCGGCGATCAGGGCGTCGTCGGGTTCGGTGGCAGTGGTGACGGTGACGTGCCCGGTGTCGAGATCGACCTCGACACCGCTGACGCCGTCCAGCTCGCCGATGGCCTTGGTCAGCGTGGCCTTGCAGTGGCCGCAGGACATTCCGGAGACGGCGTAGGTGGTGGCGGGCATGGCGTGCCTCCTGGGTGGGGTCGCGATTCTCGAATACGGGGCGGGGGTATGTCCTCGCCGAGTTCCTGTATACCCCCAAGGGGTATAAGATGCAAACGCGAGCACCGCTTGACTCTATACCCCCCAGGGGTATGGTGAGCTGTATGGAGGCCCCGCACAGGAGTGGGAGGCCCGGTTCTGAAGGAGATGCCGGCCATGAACACCGGACTGAAGATCACGACCTTCGCCGCCGCCCTGGCAGCGACCTTCGGCACGGCCTACGGCGTCGGCCAGGGCATCGACCCCGTCGTCGCCGACAGCCCGCCGAAACACAAGGACGGGCACACCCGGCCCGCAGCGCCACCCGAGGAGGCCGGCGGCCACACCGGCCACGACACGCCCCCGGCCGGCGGGCTCCAGATCTCCGAGGACGGCTACACCCTCGACCTGGAGACCCCGAGCGTCACCGCCGGGCAGCGGGCCGACCTGCGCTTCACGGTCAGGGACGGCAGCGGCCGCGCCGTCACCGCCTATCAGCGCGAACACGAAAAGGAACTGCACCTCATCGTGGCCTCACGCGACCTGGTCACCTACCGCCACCTGCACCCCACCCGCGCCGCCGACGGCACCTGGAGCACCCCCGTCGACCTGCCCCGCGCGGGCGGCTACCGCGTCTTCGCCGACTTCACCCCGGCCGAGAAGGACGCCCGGAACCTCACCCTCGGCGCGGACCTCGCCGCCTCCGGCCCGTACCAGCCGAAGGAACTGCCCGCACCGGCCTCCACGGCCAGCACCAACGGCTACGAAGTCAAGCTGTCCGGCGCCCTGCGCCCCGGCAAGGCGAGCGAACTGAAGCTGAAGGTCTCCCGCGCCGGCCGGCCCGTCACCGACCTCCAGCCCTACCTCGGCGCGTACGGCCACCTGGTCGCCCTGCGCTCCGGCGACCTCGCCTACCTCCACGTCCACCCGAACGGTGAACCCGGCGACGGAAAGACCAGGCCCGGCCCGGACATCTCCTTCACGGCCACGGCCCCCAGCGCCGGCTCCTACCGCCTGTTCCTCGACTTCCAGCACGACGGAAAGGTCCACACGGCGGCGTTCACCGTCAGGGCCGGGGGAGCGGCGGCCGGCTCCGGTACCCCCGAGGGGCATGCGGACGACGGCCACGGGCACTGAGTCCCAGGGCCGCGAGGGCCGGCAGCGAGCCGCCCCCGAACCGCGCCGCCCGGTAGCCGCTCAAGCCGCCGCCTCGGTCAAGGCCGGCCGTGGAGCTGTTCCCACCGGTCCCGGTGGGCGAGGGCGGCCGCCCGGGCTGCCGCGGCCACGTCGGCGGGTACGGCCGGCTCTGCCCGCCACGCGGCGGCGCTCTCCGCCATCGCGGCGACGAACTGCCGGCCCGTGTCCGTCAACCGAGGCGAGGACCTCACCACCGTGAACGCCTCCCAGACCTGAATGCGCCAGTAGGCCAGCTCGAACTGCGCGCGCCTCAGGTCATCGCCGGTCGACCGAAGGCAGCGCCCATGCCAGAATTCGGCCACCCCGAAGAAGGCGAACACCCCCTGGAACAGCCCGTCGAAAGGCCGCGGATCATCCCGCCAGGGCGCGTAGAACAGCTCTTCCTCACCGTCTTGCTCACTGTGAAGCGACACCATGTCGAGGAGGGCGTGGAGCTTCATGTGCCGGACCTCGTGCACGAGTGTCACGGCGAGTTGTAGCGCGTCCTCCGGTTCGGTGAGGACGATCCCGCCGTACGCGTCGCTCGACGTCAGCGAAGCCGGCGCGCCGCCGGACGCCGGGGCCTGCGGCGTGAGCGTGGTGAGAGCCGCAGCGAGTGCCCCGGCGTCCACGCCGTCCGTGTGGTTCAGCAGGTTCCATGCCGCACCGAGCAGTTCCTGCCAGCGGTCCGCCTGCTCGGGAGTGAGCGGGCGGGGCGCCATGCCGGGGTCGACGACGCGATAGGGGTCGATATCGTCGAGGCAGACCCGGAGGGTTTCACCGGCGGTACGGGCTTCGATGCGGCGCATCGGGTGCCACCCGGGGGACCCGGCCTCCAGCGAGGTGGGAAGTCGCACCTCCTTGCCTGCGGCCCGGACGCACCTCCGGCCGTTCTCCGCCACGACGTCCGCTTCCGTCGTGTGCCGGTCGGTTCCGAGGTCGGCGAAGCCGAGGGTCGGCAGGACGGCAAGGCCCTCGTGTACCGGAATCCGGAGGGTGAAGGACAACTCGGCGTTGATGCCGGCCGTGGCCGCGAGTGCCCGCAGATGACCGGGGTCGGCCTTTGCGGAGTCGTCCTCCAGCGCACGCAGCGTACGGCTCATCCACCGGCCTGTACCGGGGTGCAGAAGGAGTTTGTCCATGAGGACCGGGTCGGCCTGGTCGGCTTCCACGAGCAACGCCCGCACTTGCCGGATCCACGGGGCCCCATCCGACCGGGCGTACCAGGCAAGGATCTCCCTCAGCGCCAGGACACGGATCTTGCGCTGATGGGCGCACAGCTTTTCGACGCCGCTGCGGGTCTCCCGTCCGGCAGCCAGGGCACGCAGCGTATCCGGCCTGATTCTCGTGTCGATCGTCGGTACGGTGGACTTGTCCTTGAAACGGGACTGTGAACGGTAAGAAAGTACGGGTCGCGAACGCGGATGTGGAGGGTAGGAGTAGCCGCCTGCCGAGTATCCGCCACCGCCTGGTCCCTCACCCGATTTGCTCTGCCGTGGTCGGGCAAACCTTTCAAGGATTCGACGGACATCGGGGGCCGGTTCGTCGCTGTCGGCTGCGAGTGCCTCGTCCAGGGCCATCCTTGCGTCGTCCTCCTCGTTCGCGCCGTTCAGGACAAGCGCGAGGTTCCGGCTGCTGGTCCGCGCATCGGGGTGTTCCTCGCCCAGGAGCCGAACGTTGGCGTCCAGCACCGCACGGAAGTGATCCGCCGCCTCGGTCGGGCGGCCCAACAGATGCAAAGTGGTGGCGAGCTCGTGCCGACTGGCGACCGCGTCGGGGTGGTCTTCGCCGAAACGCCGCTTGTTGATTTTCCAGATCTCGGCGAACTCGGCCTCGGCCTCGGCGAGCCGGCCCTTGTCCCGCATGATGCGCGCCTGTTCGTGACGGGCGATGAGTGTGTCGGGGTGGGCGGAACCCAGCAGGCTCACCGAGTCCGCGACCACCTCCGCTCCGACACATTCGGCCTCGTCGAGCTCCCCGGCATCGCGCAACACCCGTGTAAGGCTGGCACCGACTGCAAGTGTCAGCGGATCGCGGTGTCCGAACAGTTCTCGCCCTGCTCGTCGGATCTCTCGCATTTCGTCGGCGGATTCCCTGAGCAGCCCACGCATGTGCAGGACAGTGGCGATGTCGTACCTGGTACGAAGGGTTTTGCGGGAGTGCGGTCCCGGTTCGCGCAGCCGGATCGCGAGGACGGCGCGCAGATCCTTCTCCGCCACGTCCGGCTGTCCGAGTGCACACAGCACCCGTGCCCGGCCGCCTCGGGCGGACTGGAGATACGGGTGGTCGGACGGCAGCGTCCGTTCGCAAGCCTCGGCTATCGCCGTGTACACGGCCTCGGACTCACGGAACTGCGCGTCGTCGCGCAGAGCCAGGGCAAGGCTCAGACGGCTTTCGATCGTCGCGGGATGGTCGGGACCCAGGCGGCTCTCCCGGAGAGCGACGACGGTGCTGAGCTCGGTGACGGCCAGGGAGTACAGGCCGAGGAAGTTGCGGCTCTGTGCGGCGCGCAAGGCGGGTTCGGTGGCGGCGACGGTCACGTCGTCCGGCACGGAGCCGACCAGTTCCAGGAGGTGCAGGGGCGCGGTGCAGTGCGGGGCGAAATGGCGCCATCGGCGCCAGTGCGTGGGATTGTCCGGTTCGAGCGGGCTCACGGCCCGCTCCAGCAGGGCCGTGACGAGGCCGAGGAGTTTCCCGGTGTGCGTGGTGAAGTCGGCGTGTGCCCGGTTGCTGGCGCGGACCAGCGGGTGGATGTCGAGCTTCCGGCGGATGTCGGCGTCGGACGACTCACCTCTGCCCGGTTCCGGGCTCACGCTCTGAAGACTGACCAGTCGCAGACCGGAGAGCCCCTTCAGTGCGGCCTGGATCCGTTTGTCGGTCGGAGTGGGGAACAGGTCGCAGGTGGCGAGCAACTCCGGGTCGAGCAGTTGCTGGTGCGGAATCGGTGCCGGTCCCAACGCCGACAGGAGGCGCAACAGCGGCCGGGCGAGGTCGTTGCCCTGGTCGTGGAGGAGATCGAGCGAGATCTCCCAGGTCGTCAGGATGGCCCGGCGGGCCTGTTCCGCCTCCCCGAGCGAGGAGTCCGGGTCGGCGGCCATCTCCGCGATCCGTCCGTCGAAGTCACGGCGGTACTCCGCGAAAGTCTCGGGCGTTCCGGGCACGGGCCATGGCTCGTCGGCTGCCAGCGCGAGGTAGGAGCCGGCGAGGTCCAGCGCCAGGGGCAGGCCGCCGAGGTGCCGGGCCAGCTTCTTCGCCTCCTGCTCATCGCCCGCGTCCGGTGCCAGGTCGAGCAGGATGCGAGCCCCGTCGTCGATGTCGAGCACGTCCACCGGCAGCAGCTGTATCCACGGCGCCCATCGCTCCCGACGCGATTCGCGGCTCGTGACGAGTACCGTCCCGTGCGGGGTGCCGGGCGGCCGCAGCCAGCCGACGCCACGTGCCAGGGGTTGTGACCGGGCGCTGAGGAAGGACGGATCGTCGACGTTGTCGAGAACGAGAAGCCATGGTTCGGTGAGCGCGTTGAGCCGCTTCCACAGCACATCGGCGGCGTGAGCGCGGACGAACTCTCCGCTGTCGGCGCCGGCGTCGAATGCGACGGCGTGCAAAGCGCCCCAGAGGCTCTCACGGTCGGCGGCGGACACCCACCACACGTGGCCCGCCATGGGCGAGAGCCGGTGTGCCACCTCCAGAGCCACCGTGGTCTTTCCGCAGCCGCCGAGCCCGGTCAGCACATGGACGCGGCGGTCGTCCGATCTGTCACCCACATGGCGTCCGATGTCGCCGGTCAGCGCCCTCACCAGGCCGTCCCGCCCGCGCAGCCGGTCCGCGGCGACCCGTCGCTGGGGAACAGCCAGCGGGATCGAGGTGAGGTCCACATGCGAAGGGAACGCCGCTGCGGCCGACCGCTCGTGATACGCGGCCTGCGCAAACGCCTCCTTCGGGAGCAGAACCGCCCGCTCGATGTTCTCGACGTGAACCGCAGCAGCGCCGTCGCCGGTGACAACCTGACCCGCGTCCCCGCCCACGGCGGCCGATCGGTCCCCGGACGAAGACGTGGCCGGCGGATCAGTCCTCGAGCGGTCGTGATCGCGTTGCCCCCGGGCACTCAACGCGGACCTTCCCCATGCCCCAGCGACGCGCCACGCACGGCCGCTCCCGTTTCCCCCGCCATTCTTCGAGTATTTCCCGTGCCTCCCCTTCGCACAGCCAGAACCCGAAAACCCCCCGAATGGTGGTCAGCCGAGCGCCCGGTCCAGATTGAAGGCCGCGCTGATCAGCGCGAGATGCGTGAACGCCTGCGGGAAGTTGCCCTGCTGCTCCCCGGTGTGGCTGATCTCCTCGGCGTACAGGCCGAGATGGTTGGCGTACGTCAGCATCTTCTCGAAGGCGAGACGCGCCTCGTCGATCCGGCCCGCGTGCACCATGGCCTCGACGTACCAGAACGAGCAGATGGAGAACGTGCCCTCGTCGCCGCGCAGTCCGTCCGGGCTGGACTGCGGGTCGTAGCGGTAGACCAGCGAGTCGGAGACCAGTTCCTCGGTGAGCGCGTCCAGTGTCGACAGCCACTTCGGATCGGTCGGGGCGATGAACTTCGTCAGCGGCATCATCAGCACGGCCGCGTCCAGCACGTCGCCGTCCTCGTGCTGGACGAAGGCCCCGCGCGCCTCGGACCAGCCCCGGCTCATGATCCGCCGGTAGATCGTGTCGCGGCACTGGCGCCAGTGGGGCAGGTCGGCCGGCAGGCCGCGCCGGGTGGCCATCCGGATGGCCCGCTCGATCGCCACCCAGCACATCAGCCGCGAGTACAGGAAGTTCTTGCGCCCGCCCCGCGTCTCCCAGATCCCCTCGTCGGGCTGGTCCCAGTTCTCGCACACCCAGTCCACCAGCGCGCACACGTCGTCCCACTGACCGCTGGAGATGGGCTTGGCCCACTTGTCGTAGAGATAGATGGAGTCGATCAGCGCGCCGTAGATGTCGAGCTGGAGCTGGTCGGCCGCCGCGTTGCCGACCCGCACCGGCGCGGAACCCTCGTGGCCCTCCAGATGGCCGAGGGTCGTCTCGGGCAGCTCGGTTCGCCCGTCGATGCCGTACATGATCTGCAACGGGCCGGAGGGCTTGCCGTCACCCGGGCTGACGTGCCGGGTCACGAAGTCCATGAACTTCTCGGCCTCGCCGGTGAAGCCCAGCCGCAGCAGGGCGTAGACGCAGAAGGCCGCGTCGCGCACCCACACGTACCGGTAGTCCCAGTTGCGTTCGCCGCCGAGCCGCTCGGGCAGACTCGTCGTCGGCGCGGCCACGATCGCCCCGGTCGGCGCGTAGGTGAGCAGTTTCAGCGTCAGCGCCGAGCGGTGCACCATCTCCCGCCAGCGGCCCCGGTACTTGGACGCCGCCAGCCAGCGCCGCCAGTACGCCACCGTCGCCGCGAACTGCTCCTCCGCCTCCGTGCGCGCACACCGGCGGGGCGCCACGTCGCCGCCCACCTTGTCCAGCGCGAACACCGCCGACTCGCCCTCGGAGAGCTTGAAGTCCCCGCGTACGTCCGGCCCGTCCGTCTCCAGCGGCACGGTCGCGGTCAGCGCGAGCGCCAGCCCCGCGGACTCGAAGACCGCCGTCTCCCCGGTCAGCCGGACGGTGTGCGGCCGGGTGCCGTAGTCGAACCGGGGAGCGACACGGGTACGGAACGGGATCGAGCCGCGTACGCACACCACCCGGCGGATCAGCCGGTGCCGCTCGGCCTCGGCCGGCTCGCCGTCGAGCGGCATGAAGTCCTGCACCTCGCCGACGCCGTCCTCGGTGAAGAACCGGGTGATCAGCACGTTGGTGTCGGGGAAGTAGAACTGCTTGGTCCGCGCCGGTACCGCAGCCGCCAGTTCGAAGCAGCCGCCGCGCTCCGCGTCCAGGATCGAGGCGAAGACGCTGGGCGCGTCGAAGGCCGGGCAGCAGTACCAGTCGATCGTGCCGTCGGTCCCCACCAGGGCCACGCTGCGCAGGTCGCCGATCAGCCCGTGCTCGGCGATCGGCAGATACCGCCGGCCGCCCGGCACGTCGTGGTCCTGCGCTGCTCCGCCCATGGCCGCCTCCTTGGCCGGTACACGCCTCAGCCCCAGCTTAGGCGGAGGACCGGTGAAGGGGCCGGGAGCGCGGATCACACCGTGACGACCCGCAGTCCGGCCTCCTCGAAGCGCCGCACCGTCTCCGCGTCGGCCGCCGTGTCCGTGACCAGCGTGTCCACCGCATCGGCAGCGCAGATCCGGGCGAAGGCCCGCTGCCCCAGCTTGCTGGAGTCGGCGGCCACGACCACGCGCTCCGCGCGTTCGCACAGCAGCCGGTTGATCGCGGCCTCCGCCTCGTCGTGCGCCGCGGCCCCGTGCGTCACGTCGAAGGCGACCACCCCGAGCACCGCCACGTCGACGGTGATCTGCCCGAGCACCCCGTCGGCGAGCGGCCCGACCAGCTCGTACGACTGGGCCCGCGCCACCCCGCCGGTCAGCACGATCTTGAACTGGGGCCGTACGGCCAGCTCGCTGGCGATGTTCAGCGCGTTCGTCACCACGGTCAGCGCGGGCGAGCCGGACGCCAGGTCCCCGCGCACGGCCAGGGCCCGCGCCACCTCGGTGGTGGTCGTGCCCCCGGTCAGCCCGACCGCCTCACCCGGCGCCACCAGATCGGCGACCGCCTTCGCGATGCGCTGCTTCTCGGAGGCGCGCCGGGCCGTCTTGTAGCGCAGCGGCAGCTCGTACGACACGCCGTGCACCACCGCGCCGCCCCGCGTGCGCACGAGCATCTGCTGCTCGGCGAGCCGGTCGAAGTCGCGGCGGATCGTCGCCGCCGACACCCCGAGCTCCCCGGCCGCCTCCTCGACGTCCAGCCGGCCGCGCTCGACGAGCAGTTCCAGCAGCGCCTTCCAGCGGGCGTCGCGCGACATCCGCACCTCCACGACTCGACCTCCGGGCGACCCTAACGCACCCGATCCGGCCCTCATGCTTGATGATGCTCGAAAGCTGGCGATATCTTGCAGGAACAATCAGAGCGGAGGGTGCGGCATGACACATGTCGAGGACGAGCTCACGAGCCAGCCCGAGTGCTGGACACGCGCCGCGTCACAGGCGGCCGACCATGCGGAGGTGCTGCCGGCGCCGGGGGAGCGGGTCGCGATCGTCGGATGCGGCACCTCGTACTTCATGGCGCAGGCGGCCGCGGCCCTGCGCGAGGGCGCGGGCCAGGGGGAGACCGACGCGTTCGCCGCCTCGGAGTTCCCCTACGGCCGCGCCTACGACCGGGTCGTCGCCCTCACCCGTTCCGGCACCACGACCGAGGTCCTCGAACTGCTCGGCAGGCTGAAGGGCCGCACCCGCACCACCGCGATCACCGCCGACCCGGACACACCCGTGCGGACGGCGGCCGACAAGCTCGCCGTCCTCGACTTCGCGGACGAACGCTCCGTCGTCCAGACCCGGTTCGCCACCACGGCCCTCACCCTCCTCCGCGCCCACCTCGGCCTGCACCCCGACACCGCCGTCACCGACGCGCGCACGGCCCTGACGGAGCCCCTGCCCGAAGACCTGGTGGACTGCGCCCAGTTCACCTTCCTGGGGCGTGGCTGGACCGTCGGCCTGGCCAACGAGGCCGGGCTGAAGATGCGCGAGGCGTCGCTGTCCTGGGCGGAGGCCTATCCGGCGATGGAGTACCGGCACGGACCCATCAGCGTCACCACGAGCGGCACCGCGACCTGGATGTTCGGCGAGGCACCCGCCGGGCTGGCCGACCAGGTGCGCTCCACCGGCGGTTTGTGGATCGAGGGCCGGCTCGACCCCCTGGCCGAACTCGTCCGGGCCCAGTGCCTCGCGGTCGCCGTCGCCGCGGCCCGCGGCCTCGACCCGGACCGGCCGCGCCATCTCACCCGCTCGGTGATCCTCGCCCACTGACCCTGGAGGCACCGTGCCCCTCACCACCACAGGCGCGCTCGTCACCCGTGCCGCCGCAGCCCGTTCGGCCGTCGCCTCCTTCAACGTCATCACACTGGAGCACGTCGAGGCCGTCATCGCGGGCGCCGAGTCCGTGCCCGCCCCCGTCGTGCTCCAGGTCAGTGAGAACGCGGTCAAGTTCCACGGCGGACAGCTGTTCCCGCTCGCCCGCGCGGCCGTCGCAGCGGCCGAACGGGCCGTCGTACCGGTCGCGTTGCACCTCGACCACGTGCAGAGCGAGACCCTGCTGTACCAAGCCGCTGAGGCCGGCTTCAGCTCCGTGATGTACGACGCTGCCCGGCTGCCCTACGCGGAGAACCTGGCCGCGACCCGGGCGGCGGTCGACTGGGCACACGCGCAAGGGCTGTGGATCGAGGCCGAGTTGGGGCAGATCGGCGGCAAGAACGGCAGACCCCCGCTGGACGCGCACGCCCCGGGCGCGCGCACCGACCCCGAGGAGGCCCGGGCCTTCGTCGCCGACTCGGGCGTGGACGCCCTGGCCGTCGCCATCGGCAGCGCCCACGCCATGACGACCCGCACCGCCACCCTCGACCACACCCTCCTCAAGCAACTGTCGGCCGCGCTGGACGTCCCGCTCGTCCTGCACGGCTCCTCCGGCGTCCCGGACGGCGAACTCACGGCGGCGGTCGCGGGCGGCATCACCAAGGTCAACATCGGCACGGCCCTGAACATCGCGCTGACCGGCGCGATCCGGGAGTTCCTCGCCGACCGCCCCGAGGCGGTCGACCCGCGCGGCTACCTGACGGTCGCCCGGGAGGCCATGACCCGGACAGTGGCGCGGACCCTCCAGACCCTATGCGCGGCTACCGCTTGACGGCCTTCAGCACCACGAACTTCGGGTCGCTCGCCACCAGCCGGCTGTTGCCGAACAGCTTGCGCAGCTTGACGTGGTAGCCCAGATGCCGGTTGCCGATCACCCACAGCTCACCGCCCGGCCGCAGCGCACGCCGTGCCCCGGAGAACATCCGCCAGGCCGTGGCGTCCGTCGTCGCCTGATGGGAGTGGAACGGCGGATTGTTCAGGACCAGATCGACACTG
>KE354433.1 GCA_000415505.1 Streptomyces afghaniensis 772 | reverse complement strand
ACTGAACGACACCCGCCGCAGCACCGGGCGGCCTTCGGCGTGCCAAATACTGGACTGATCGGTCAAAAATCAGGGGGGAGCATGACCGCCACGGACGCCGCAGCCGCTGCCGCCACACAGCAGCGGTGCGTCTTCGTCCTCCTCGGCAGCGTCCAGACCACGCTGATCTTCACGCTTGCCTCGATCGCCGTACCGCTGCCCGCCATCGGGCACGAATTCGGCCTGCAGCGCGCCGACTTGATCCTGCTCAGCGCCGCCTACGGGTTGACCTTTGCCGGACTGCTGCTCTTCGGCGGACGCCTCGCCGACCGCTACGGCGGGCGGCGCGCCCTCACCGCGGGCCTCGTCCTCTTTGCCGCCGCTCTGACCGTCGCCCCGCTCCGCCCCCGGCACCGGGACTCTGCTCGCCGCGCGCTTCGCGCA
>KE354432.1 GCA_000415505.1 Streptomyces afghaniensis 772 | reverse complement strand
CGCCGGGCAGTCGCGGCTCGCGCAGATGACCGAGGGCGGTGGACGGTCGTATGCCATAGGCGCGCCGGACGAGAACGCCGCCGAGGGGCCGGAGCCGCTCGACGGGCCCGGCGGTGCGGTCGAGGTGGCCGATCCGCCGCTGCCGCAGCCGATGGACGACGAGCTGCCGCCGGAGCCGCTGGACAACCCGCGGCGGCTGCTGGTGTGGCCGGCGCCGGACGTCAGCACCTCGCAGGCGCTGAGCGACCGCGGCTACCGGCCCGTGATCGTGAACTCGCGCGAGGAGGTCGACGCGCAGATCGCAGCCTTCCCCGCGGCGCTGTTCGTCGACCCGCTGACCGGGCCGATCACGCGTACGGCGTTGCAGTCGCTGCGGCAGGCCGCCGTCGCCGCCGAGGTGCCCGTCCTGGTCACGGCCGGACTCGGGCAGGCCTCGCGGGACGCGGCGTACGGTGCCGATCCCGCCGTCCTGCTGAAGGCGCTGGCGCCGCGCGACAGCGAGCAGCACCCGCCGCGCGTGCTGCTGATCGAGGAGCACGCGGAGATAGCGCTGGCGCTGACGGCGACGCTGGAGCGGCGCGGCATGCAGGTCGCGCGGGCGGCGAGTGACGCCGACGCGGTGACGCTGGCGGGGCAGTTCCGGCCGAACCTGGTCGTGATGGACCTGATGCAGGTGCACCGGCGGCAGGCCGGGATCGTGGACTGGCTGCGTGCGAACGGGCAGCTCAACCGCACCCCGCTCGTCGTCTACACGGCCGCCGTCGACCAGGCCGACCTGCCGCGGCTGGCCTCCGGCGAAACGGTGCTGTTCCTCGCGGAGCGGTCCACCAGCGGCGAGGTGCAGACCCGGATCGTCGAGTTGCTCTCCCGGATCGGCACCAACTAGGACCGTCCAGGCCGTCCAGGCCGTCCAGGGCCGTCCGAGCGCGCTATCGGGCCGTGAGGCGGCGCGCCGCCTCCTTGACGGACCTGCGCAGGCGGTCCCCGTCGGGCTCCTCGCCGCCGACCAGGATGCGCCGCATCTGCGGCACGACCACGGTCCAGTTGGCCAGGGCCGTCAGCAGGAACAGCAGGTCGGCCGCCGGGATGGCGTCGGTGACGACTCCGCGGTCCTGGCCGTCCCGGAGGGCGGCGACCTTGCGGGCGTAGTGCTCCTGGCGGTCGGACTCGTGGGGCAGTTCGTCGCTGCCGTACTCCAGGCCCTCCCAGAAGAGCAGGCGCAGCAGTTCCGGGTGGGCGGCGTGGTAGTCCATCAGGCGGTCGACCCAGCCCCCGATGTCGTCCGGGTCGACGGGGACGGCCTCGGCGAGGTGGAGCATCTTCTTCTCGAGGACGATCGCGAAGAGCTCCGCCTTGTTGCCGAAGTAGGCGTAGATCAACTGCTTGTTGGCCTTCGCCTCGGCGGCGATGCGGTCGATGCGGGCGCCGGCGATGCCGTGCCGGGCGAACTCGGCGACCGCCGCCTCGAAGATCCGGGCCTTGGTGGCCTCGGGGTCCCTTGCTCCCATGGGGGAGAGGGTAGCGCGCCGAGTAACCAACCGTTTGGTTGACAGGGAATCGCAGGGCGGCTCACACTGTTGCCCGATCGTCCAACCAACCAGTTAGTTGTTAGAGCCGACTCCAAGGAGTCCTCCTCCCATGCCGTCAGCGACCACGACCACGTCACCCCGGGCCGGCACAGCCCCCGTGCGGCAGGCGCCCACGCCCGCACCCGGCCTCTTCCTCACCCTGATCGCCGTGTGCAGCGCGGTCACCGCCGCCAACATCTACCTCGCCGCGCCGCTGCTCTCGCTCATGGCCCGCGACTTCGGCTCGGCGCCCTCGGCCATCGCCTGGATCGCCTCGGTCGCTCAGCTCGGCTACGCGGTCGGCCTGCTCTTCTTCGCCCCGCTCGGCGACAGCGCGAACCGGCGGCGGCTGGTCGGCGGGCTCACGCTCGTCACCGCCGCCGCGCTGGTCGCCAGTGCGGCCGCCCCGGGGGTCACCGCCCTCGCGGTCGCCATGTTCGTCGCCTCGGCGGCGACCGTCATCCCTCAGCTGCTCGTCCCGCTGGTCGCCGAACGCGCCCCGGCCGAGCGGCGTGGCCGCCATGTCGCGGCCGTCATCGCGGGCCTGTTCGCCGGCATCGTCGCCGCCCGGGTGCTGGGCGGACTGGCCGGGCAGGCCTTCGGGTGGCGGTGGGTGTTCGCGGGCGCGGCCGTGCTCACCCTCGTCCTCGGGCTCGCGACCGTCCTCGTCCTGCCGTCGCAGCGGCGGCGCGAAGGCCCGTTGTTCGCCGGGCTCGCCGCGCTGCCCTCGGTGCTGCGCCACTCGCCCGACCTGTGGCGCGCGTGCCTGCGGCAGGCCGGGATGTTCGGGGCGTGGAGCGCGCTGTGGACCTCGCTCGCCCTGCTGCTGACGGGGCCGGAGTACGGGCTGTCCACCGCGACGGCCGGGCTCTTCGGGCTGTTCGGACTGACGGCGAGTGCGGTGGCACCGCCGGCCGGCGGGCTCGTCGACCGGTTCGGGGCGGCGCGTGTCGTGCGGTCCGCGTATCTGCTCGCGGCCGTGTCCGTGCCGCTGTTCTGGCTCGGCGGGCACACGCTGGGCGCGCTCTTCGCCGCCGCGGTGCTGATCCACGCGGCGCTGGTCGCGTCCCACGTCGCCAACCAGACCCTCGCCCTGACCGCCACGTCCACCCCGGCCACCGCCAACACCGCCTATGTCGTCGCCGGTTTCGCGGGCGGCGCCGGCGCCTCGGCCCTCGCCGGGTTCGCCTTCAGCCACTCCGGCTGGGGCGGGGTGTGCGCGGTGGCGGGCGTGTGGCTGGTGCTGGGGTGGGGTCTGACCGCCGTACGACGTGACGGCGGTCAGAAGCGGGGCTGACCGCCGTACGGCGGTGACGGCGGTCAGGCCACCCGGGCGTACTGCAGGCTCAGAGCCGGGTGATGTCCAGCTCGCCCTCCGCGTACTGCCTGCGCAGCACCTTCTTGTCGAACTTGCCGACGCTCGTCTTGGGCACCGCCTCGATGACCGTCCAGCGCTCCGGGAGCTGCCACTTGGCGATGCTGCCCTCGTCGGCGAGGAAGGCGCGCAGGGTCTCGAAGGTGGCGGTGGCGCCCTCCTTGAGGACGACCGTGGCCAGGGGGCGCTCGCCCCACTTCTCGTCGGGGACGGCGACGACGGCGGCCTCGGCCACCTCGGGGTGGGACATGAGGGCGTTCTCCAGCTCCACCGACGAGATCCACTCGCCGCCGGACTTGATGACGTCCTTGGCCCGGTCGGTGAGGGTGAGGTAGCCGTCGGAGGAGATCGTGCCCACGTCGCCCGTCTTGAGCCAGCCGTCTTCGCTGATCTTGTCGGCGGGGCGGAGGGGATCGGCGTCCGGGCCGTTGTAGTAGGCGCCGGCGATCCACGGGCCGCGCACCTCCAGCTCACCGGCCGACTCGCCGTCCCAGGGGAGGCGCTCGCCGCCCGGGCCGGTCAGCCGGGCCTCGACGCCGGCCGGGAAACGGCCCTGGGTGAGGCGGTAGGCGAACTCCTCCTCCGTGCCGGCCACACCGGCCGGGGGACGGGCGACCGTGCCGAGCGGGGACGTCTCCGTCATGCCCCAGGCGTGGCAGACCCGCATGCCCAGCTTGTCGAAGGCCTCCATGAGGGCCGGCGGACAGGCCGAACCGCCGATGGTGACCTGGGTGAGGGAGGAGACGTCGCGGGGGTGCGCGGTCAGCTCGGCGAGCAGGCCCTGCCAGATGGTCGGGACGGCGGCGGCGTGGGTCGGCCTCTCGCCCTCGATCATCGCGGCGAGCGGGGCCGGCTGGAGGAAGCGGTCCGGCATCAGCATGTTCACGCCGGTCATGAAGGTCGCGTGCGGCAGGCCCCAGGCGTTCACATGGAACTGCGGCACCACGACCAGCGAGGTGTCCTCGTCGGTCAGGCCCATCGACTGGGCCATGTTGACCTGCATGGAGTGCAGATAGATGGAGCGGTGGCTGTAGACCACGCCCTTGGGGTCGCCGGTGGTGCCGGAGGTGTAGCACATGGAGGCGGCCTGGCGTTCGTCCAGCTGCGGCCAGTCGTACGCGGTGGGCTTCCCGGCGATCAGGTCCTCGTACTCGTGGACCCGCGCGGTCGCGTCCGCGAGCAGGGAGCGGTCCCCCGGGCCGGAGACGACCACGTGCTCGACCGTCTTCAGGTGCGGGAGCAGCGGGGCGAGCAGGGGGAGCAGCGAACCGTTGGCGATGATCACGCGGTCGGCCGCGTGGTTGACGATCCAGGCCAGCTGCTCGGGCGGGAGCCGGAGGTTCAGGGTGTGGAGGACCGCGCCCATGGAGGGGATCGCGAAGTAGGCCTCCACATGCTCCGCGTTGTTCCACATCAGGGTGGCGACCCGGTCGTCGTCGGCGACGCCGAGGTCCTCGCGCAGGGCGTGTGCGAGTTGGGCCGCGCGGGCGCCGATCTCGGCGAAGGAGCGGCGGTGCGGCTCGTCCTCACCGGTCCAGGTGGTCACCTGCGACGTCCCGTGGATCGTCGACCCATGGGTCAGGATCCTCGAGATCAGCAGCGGTACGTCCTGCATGGTGCTCAGCACGGCGTCCTCCTGGGCGACATTGCCTACGCGGTGGTAAAGGTTGCGCTGATTCTGCGCACATACCGCGCGGTATGTCACTAGGACCGGGCGATCGATCACCCCACGGCTGTCGACGGAACCGCTCAGCGGGGACCGACAGATCCGCTCACTGACGCACAAGCCCCAGCTCAGCGTCCTCACGGAGCTTGCCGAGCGCACGGGAGACGGCCGACTTCACCGTGCCCACCGAGACACCGAGCACCTCCGCCGTCTGGACCTCGCTGAGGTCCTCGTAGTACCTGAGGACCACCATCGCCCGCTGCCGGGCAGGCAGCCGCATGATCGCCCGCCACATCGCATCACGCAGCGCCTGCTGCTCGGCCGGGTCGTCACCGCCGGGCACCGGCTCCGGCTCGGGCAGCTCCTCGCAGGCGAACTCGTCGACCTTGCGCTTGCGCCACTGCGACGTCCGCGTGTTCAGCAGCGCCCGGCGGACATAGCCGTCGAGGGCGCGGTGGTCCTCGATGCGCTCCCAGGCGACATACGTCTTGGTGAGCGCGGTCTGCAACAGGTCCTCCGCGTCGCTCGGGTTGCCGGTGAGCGAGCGGGCGGTACGCAGCAGCACCGGCTGGCGGGCCCTGACGTACGACGAGAACGACGGGTACGGAAGGGTCTGCGCCGCTGGTGCAGCGGCCTTCGACGCGCTGGTGCAGACGAGTGTGGTCATGGCTCAACGCTATGAGCGGGGCCGCCGTCAGCGGATCGGCCGCAGGTCCCGAAGCGGGGTCCCCCTCAGGTTGTAGGGGTGGGGTTCGCCGCACCTCCTGTAGGTGGAGCGGAGGACCCGGAGTACTGCGGGTCAACCCTGAGAGTCGGCTGTCAGTACGAGTCCCGAGGTGGGCACGCCCGTCCCCGCCGTCACCAGGACCCGCTCCGCACCGGGTACCGGGTTCACCGCCGTCCCTCTGATCTGCCGGACGGCCTCCGCCACCCCGTTCATCCCGTGCAGGTACGCCTCCCCCAACTGCCCGCCGTGCGTGTTGAGCGGCAGGCGCTCCTCGGCCACGAAGTCGGCCGCCTCACCGGGGGCGCAGAAGCCGAACTCCTCCAGCTGCATCAGCACGAACGGGGTGAAGTGGTCGTAGAGGATCCCCACGTCGATGTCGGCCGGTGCGAGCCCCGAGGTGCGCCACAGCTGCCGGGCCACCACCGCCGTCTCGGGCAGGCCGGTGAGGTCGTCGCGGTAGAAGCCGGTCATCTGCTCCTGCGCGCGTCCGGCGCCCTGGGCGGCCGCCGCGATCACGGCGGGCGGGTGCGGCAGGTCGCGGGCCCGCTCCACGGAGGTGACGACGAGTGCCTGTCCGCCGTCCGTCTCCTGGCAGCAGTCCAGCAGCCGCAGCGGCTCGACGATCCAGCGCGACGCGGCGTGCTCGGCCAGGGTGATGGGCCGGCCGTGGAAGTAGGCCGCCGGGTTGGTCGCCGCGTACTTGCGGTCGACGACGGCCACGTGCCCGAAGGCCTCCGGTGTCAGCCCGTACGTGTGGAGGTAGCGCTGGGCCGCCATCGCCACCCACGAGGCCGGGGTGAGCAGGCCGAACGGCAGCACCCAGCCGAGCGCCGCGCCCTCCGCCGACGGCTCCCGGTGCCGCACCCCGGAGCCGAAACGGCGGCCCGAGCGCTCGTTGAACGCCCGGTAGCAGACGACCACGTCCGCCACGCCCGCGGCGACCGCCAGGGCCGCCTGCTGGACGGTGGCGCAGGCCGCGCCGCCGCCGTAGTGGATCCGGGAGAAGAAGGAGAGCTCGCCGATGCCCGCCGCCTGGGCGACGGTGATCTCGGGGCTGGTGTCCATGGTGAACGTGACCATCCCGTCCACGTCAGCCGGGGTGAGGCCCGCGTCGTCCAGGGCCGCCCGCACCGCCTCGACGGCCAGGCGCAGTTCGCTGCGGCCCGAGTCCTTGGAGAACTCGGTGGCCCCGATGCCGGCGACGGCGGCGCGTCCGCCGAGACCGTCCCGCCCTCTCGGGGTCATGCCGGAACCCTCACCGTCACCGTGCCCGTGACGTGCTTGCCGATGCCGTTCGCGCCGACGACCCGCACCGTCACCATGTCCCCGTCGACCTCCTCGACCGTGCCCGTCAGCACCATCGTGTCCCCGGGGTGATTGGGCGCGCCCAGCCGGATCGCCACCCGGCGCAGCTCGGCCCGGGGCCCGAACCGGTCGGTGATGTAGCGCCCGACCAGGCCGTTGGTCGTCAGGATGTTCATGAAGATGTCGGGGGAGCCCTTCTGCCGGGCCAGCTCCGGGTCGTGGTGCACGTCCTGGTAGTCCCGGGAGGCGATCGCCCCGGCGACGATCAGGGTGCGGGTGATCGGGATCTCCAGCGGCGGGAGGCGCCCCGGGGTTCACCTCGTCACCCCCTGGAAGACCGGCAGCACCAGCTCGTCGTCGTACCGCCGGAATTCCAGGCGCACCGGCATCCCGATCCGCACCTCGTCGTACGGCACTCCCACCACGTCGCTGACGATCCGCACCCCCTCGGCGAGCTCGATCAGCCCGACCGCGAAGGGAGGGGCGAAGGCCGGGAAGGGCGGGTGGTGCATGACGACGTACGAGTAGACCGTGCCCTCGCCGCTCGCCCCGACGGTGTCCCAGTCCGGGGAGCCACAGCTGTTGCAGCCCGGCAGCCAGGGGAAACGCAGGGTGCCGCAACCGGTGCAGCGCTGGATCAGCAGCTCGTGGCGCGCCACGCCCTCCCAGAAGCCGGCGTTGTCGCGGTTGACGACGGGGCGGGGGCGGCGCTCCTCCGGCTTCTTCGGCGGTTTCTTCGGGCGGTGTGCGGGGGTGTATTTCAGGATGCGGAAGCGGTGGGTGCCGGCGAGTTCGCCGTCCGCCCTGATGTCCGTGCGCGTGGTGACGAAGTAGCCCGGTCCCAGTTTTGTGGTCTTGCGCTCCGACACCGACTCGATCACCGAGTCGAAGGTGATCTCGCCCCCGGGGCGCAGGGGGCGGAGGTACTCCTGCTCGCAGTCGGTGGCGACGACCGCGTCGTGGCCCGACGCGTCGAGCAGGGTGAGGAGTTCGTCGTAGGCCGCCGTGCGTTCGGGGCGGCGGGAGAGGCCGGCCATGGTCCACGCCTGGAGCATGGTGGGGGGAGCGATGGCGTCCGGGCCCGTGTACGCCGGGTTGGTGTCGCCCATCGCCTCGCACCAGTGCCTGATCATCGGCTCGTTGACGGGGTCCCGGCCGACTCCGGTGGCGGCGGCCGGGCGGCCCTCGTAGGCCTTCAGGCGCGCCTCGAACCCCTCGTTCTCCTCGTGGATCTCCGGGTCACCACTCACGGTTTCTGACTGTCCGTCAGATCCGTGGTGCCGTCAAGACCTCGCAGCCGCCGAAAACGCCTGTGCGGCGGTACCGGAGTACCGCCGCACAGGCGCTCGTCACCCCACGAAGCACACCCACAGGACGCGGGCCGATGCCGGTGCACCGGCCCGCTCAGCTCACCACCACAGCGGGGAGAAGGTGACGGCGGTGTTGGCGTTGCCCTGGTTGACGGTCGTGGGCTCCGTGCCGTTGACCTGGGCGGTGTTGCTCTGGGTCGAGGCACCCTCGCCGAGGGCCTGCTGCTGGGTGGTGGCCGCGTTGCCGAAGTTGTCGCCGCCGACGCCGCTGCCGAGGAGGCCCTGCTCGGCCTCCGTGGCGGACGCGTTCGATCCGTTGTCCGCGATGGAGCCGTTGTCCGCCGTCGCGACACCGGCGAAGAGAGCGGCCGCGAGCGGCAGAGCGGAGACGGCGGCGATGACGCGGCCGGTACGGGTACGTGCCATGTTGTTGTCCCTCCAGGACTTCAGAAGTACGGCTGCTACCAGGGAAGTTGGCCGACCGCCCCGGTGCGGTGAGCGACGTCGCGAGTCCAGACTTGCCCACCGAATCACGACGAACCACACCGAAAGCTTCCTTTCGCACTCAAGCGTGAGGAAAAGTCGATAAACCCCTTCGCGTCACTTCCGTCCCGGACGAGAGCAGAAGGGGGCGCGCGAACCCAGGTACAGCAAGGGCCGAAGCGTTCCCGCGTTTTGCCGCCCGGCCCTCCACCCCGGCGCGTCACACCCGCCCCCTCTTTCCTTTTTCGAACGTACGTACGAAACTAGGAGCATGGCCACCACCGACCGGCAGGCCACGACGCTGGCCCTCGCACACGCCCTGTCAGCCGCCGAACGCGGACTGGCCGTCCTCCCCCTGTCCCGCACCAAGCTCCCGGCGCTGCGTTCCCCGCACCGCGACGACCCCGACCCCTCGCCCTGCCACGGCGAGTGCGGCCGGCTCGGCCACGGGGTCTACGACGCGTCCAGCGACCCGGCCCGCATCCGCGAACTGTTCGCCGCGGCGCCCTGGGCGACCGGTTACGGCATCGCCTGCGGCCTGCCCCCGCACCATCTGATCGGCGTCGACCTGGACGTGAAGACCGGCACGGACTCCTCGGCCGCCCTGCGCGAGCTGGCGCTGCGGCACCTGTTCACCATCCCGCCGACGGTGGTCGTCGTGACCCCGTCCGGCGGCCGCCACCTCTGGCTGAGCGGCCCGCCCGACGTGGTCGTCCCCAACTCGGCGGGCCGCCTCGCCCCCGGCATCGACATCCGGGGCGCCGGCGGCTACCTCGTCGGCCCCGGCTCCCGCACCGGCCAGGGCGTGTACGCCGCGGCCCCGGGGACTGCGCACCTGCCCCCGCCCCCCTGCCCGCGTTCCCTCCTGCGCCTGCTCCTCCCGCCGCCCCGCGCCCACCACCCCAGCCCCCGGCGACCGGCGGACACGGCCGGGGCCTGGTCCAGTTCGTCCTCGCCGCGCACGAGGGCCAGCGCAACACCCGGCTGTTCTGGGCGGCCTGCCGGGCCTACGAGGACGGCATCGGCCCCGCGCTCGTGGACGCGCTGGTCGACGCCGCCCGGGGCACCGGCCTGTCCGAGCGCGAGGCCCGGGCGACGATCGCGTCGGCGGCGCGGCTGACGGGGCACCGGCCGTGAGCTAGGGGCGTCAGGCCCGGTACCCCTCCATGAACACCGAAAGACCTCCATGCGACAGCACGTCACATCGCCGGCCCTGGCGCTCGCCCGCCTCGTCCTCGCCTCCGGCCGCTCGGTGGATCTCGCCGAGCTGCGCTTCGACGTCGACGTACGGCGATCTGCTGGAGGGCTATCCCTGGCAAGCCGGTGAACGACCTGCGGGATCCGCGGCCTGCTGCGCTCCGCGAGCGGGCCGCTCCG
>KE354431.1 GCA_000415505.1 Streptomyces afghaniensis 772 | reverse complement strand
TCTCTGCCCCCGGCTTCGGGCCGGCCTCCGCGGGCTTCTCACCGGGGACGGGGGCGGCCTGCGGCTCGGCGGTGGTTTCGTCCTCGGGGACCGGGGCGTACGGGACATCGCCGCGGAGGACCGCCTTGGCGCGGTCCTCGTCGAGCTGTCCCTCCCACTTGGCCACCGCCAGGGTGGCGACACCGTTACCGATCACGCTGGTCAGGGCCCGGGCCTCGGACATGAAGCGGTCGATGCCGAAGATGAGGGCCAGGGCGGCGACGGGGACGTGCGGAACGGCGCTGAGGGTGGCGGCCAGGGCGATGAATCCGGAGCCGGTGACGCCGGCGGCGCCCTTGGACGTGAGCAGCATGACGGCGAGCATCGTCAGTTGCTGGGTGAGGCTGAGGTCGATACCCAGGGCCTGGGCGAGGAAGACCGAGCCCATGGTCAGGTAGATCGCGGTGCCGTCGAGGTTGAAGGAGTACCCGGCGGGCAGCGTGATGCCGACGACCGGCTTCGAGGCGCCCGCGTGCTGGAGTTTGGCCATCATGCGCGGCAGCACCGGCTCGCTGGACGAGGTACCCAGGACGATCAGCAGCTCCTCCTTGATGTAGCGGAGGAAGGGCAGCAGACGCAGGCCGTTGATGCGCATGACCGTACCGAGGACGACCAGGACGAAGAACAGGGCGGTGAGCCAGAAGGAGCCGACCAGCAGGGAGAGGTGGCGCAGGGTGTCCAGACCGTAGCTGCCGATCGTGAAGGCCATGGAGCCGAAGGCGCCGATCGGGGCCAGCCGCATGACCCAGCGGATGAGCGTGAACAGGACCTTGGACAGCTTTTCGACGCCCTGGGTGATTCCCGCACCCGCCTCGCCGGCGGCGTTCAGCCCGAAGCCGAACAGGACCGAGATCAGCAGCACCGGCAGGATCTCGTGGCCGGTCAGCGCGCTGGGCAGGGTGTCCGGAATGATGGAGAGGACGAACGCGGAGACGCTCTCGTGGCTCTGGGTCGCCTCCGGCGGCAGGCCCTCGGTGGAGAGGGTGGAGGGGTCGACGTGCAGTCCGCTGCCCGGCTTGACGATGTTGACGACGACCAGGCCGATCACCATGGCGACGGTCGTCAGGACCTCGAAGTAGATCAGCGCTTTGAGGCTGACGCGGCCGACGGCACGCGCGTTGCCCATGGAGGCGATGCCGTGGACGACGGTACAGAAGATGACCGGCGCGATCATCATGCGCACCAGGGCGATGAACCCGTCGCCCAGCGGTTTCAGATCGGCTCCGAACGACGGCCACAGCCAGCCGACGGCGGCCCCGGCGAGAACGCCTATCAGGCACTGGACGTAGAGCAGGGACAGCGCGCGGCGGATGCGGCCGGGTAGCGCGGCGACGGTACCCGGGGCGGCGTCGTTGCGGCTCATGCGGGGCGTCCTTCCAGGACGGGAACGAGGAGTTCGGCTCGGGCGATGCGGCGGGCGGCGCGGTGCAGCAGCACCGTGCGGGAAGCGCCGTCCGCCGCGGGTACGGCTCGGGCGGTGATGACACCGGCCGGGGTGCCCAGGCGGAGCGTGCCGTCGGCGGTCTGCCGGGCTACGCGGTGGGCGAGGCTGCCGGGGATGGCGGCCGCGGTGGCCAGGGCGACGGCTGAGGTGAGGCCGATCGCCGGTGGGGGGCGTGCATGGAGACCATGCGTACGGCCAGGTCGTGGTCGTCCTCTCCGACCGGGGTGCCGTCGGAGGTGCGGTAGGGGGCGGGCCGGGCGAGCACGCCGACCTTCGGCACGGCGTGGCTGACGGGATCGTGCTCCTTGGCCAGGCCCATGGCGAGGGCGGCCTGACGGCGCAGCACGGTGAGCGCGGGCAACGCCGCGGCGAACTCGGCCAGGGATTCGGTGCCCTGCAGACCGAAGGCCTTGGCCTCGAACAGCGCGGCCGGGGCACCGGCGTCGACCAGAGACGCTTCGACCCGGCCGGTCGGCCCGCTCAGGGTGTCCAGGGCACGGCCGGTCGGAAGGGTACGACCCGTCGTCGAACCCGCCGGGTCCTCGAAGCCGAGCAGGACCGGCACGCCGAGTGCGGCGGTGCCGGGCACCGCGGCCGTGCCCTCGTCGGGAGCCGTGCGCCCCGGGGTGGGGATGGTGCCGGTGAGCCGGGCCCCGGTGTTGACGTTGAGCATCCGCACCGTGGTGGACTCCGACGTGACCGGCACCAGGCCGTTGTGGACGGCGTACAGAGCGACGGCGGTGGCGCAGTTGCCGCAGTTGCTTGCCCACTCCACGCGCTCGTCACCGATGCCGACCTGGGCGAAGGCGTACTCGACGTCGACGCCCGGCTCGGCCGACATCCGGACGATCGCGGCCTTGGACGTGGTGGAGGAGGCGCCGCCGACGCCGTCGATCTGGCGGGGGTCGGCGGCGTTGTAGGCGGCGAGCAGCAGGGTGTCGGCGTCCACACCGGTCGCGGCCACCGCTTGGTGGTCGAAGATCCAGCACTTGCTCGTACCGCCGCGGATCATCTCGCCCTGCAGACGCAACACAACAGACTCCTCATGGCAACCCCGACGGCACTTCCGTGCGGGGTGCGATCCACACTGGGCGCGAAGAGCGTGAAGTACAATCTCGGAAATCTGCACAGCTATTAAGCTGTAGTTAATGCTGGAGGTGCTGTGGTGCTGGACGTCCGGCGCATCCTGCTCTTCACCGAAGTCGCCCGCCGAGGCTCGGTCACCGCGACCGCGCGGGCCCTCAACTACACGCCGTCAGCGGTGTCCCAGCAGGTCAGCCGCCTGGAAGCGGAGGCCGGGCAGCCCCTGTTGGAACGCCATGCGCGGGGCGTCACGCTCACCGACGCGGGCCGCGCCCTGGCCGAACGCGGGGAGCGGATCGAGCGCGAACTGACGGCCGCGGAGAACGAACTCGCCGACTTCGCGGGACTGCGCGCGGGCACTCTCCGGGTCGGAACCTTCCCCACCGTCGGCGCCTCCCTCCTCCCGCGGGCCGTGATCGCATTCCGGGAAGCGCACCCCGACGTGCGGCTGACCGTGCGCAGCGCCCGCATCGCGGGCTTGTGGGCGATGCTGGAGAACCGGGAGGTCGAGATGTCCCTGATGTGGGACTACGACTGGAACCGCATCGACCGCGAGGACATCGTCGTCACCCCACTCGCCGACGACCCGCCGGCCCTCCTCGTCAGCAAGGACCACCCCCTCTCCGACCGCTCTTCGGCCGCCCTCGCCGATTTCGCGGACGACCCCTGGATCACCCGTGCCGACCACCACCCGGTGGCCGAGGCCCTCGCCCGCAGCTGCCACGCGGCCGGTTTCGAACCGCAGATCGCCTACGAGGCCCATGACTACCAGGAGGCCCAGGCCATGGTCGCCGCGGGCATCGGCGTCGCCCTCGCGCCCACCCTCGCCCTTGAAGGCATCCGAGCCGGCGTCAGCGTCCTGCCACTCCAACCACCCGCCCCCGTACGCCGTATCCTCCTGGTCCGCATGAGCGACCACGTCCTCACGCCTGCCGCCCAGGCCTTCGCGGGTTTCCTGCGCGACGCTGCCTCGGCCGACACGGCGTCATGAGCGCCATGTGTCGGCCGCGGGTTCGTCTCATCGAATGCGCCGGGCGATCCCGGTCGCCCTGCCCATCAGCCGTTCGAGCGGCCCCCTTTGGAAGAAGCGGGACCAAACGGTGGCGAGGACGGTGACGGACGCGATGAAGCCGAGCAGGATGTACAGGGGGCGGGACGGTCGCTTCCTCGGTGTCCAGGAACCAGATGGCGACGATGTGGCAGACGTACGCGGTCAGTGACATCGAGCCGACCGCGATGACGGGCCCGGCCAGGCGGCGCAGCCGGGGGAAGGCGTCCATGGCGGCCAGGCACACGGTGATCACCAGGATCGCCACACCGGTGTTGCCCACGATGGACAGGGTCGCCTCGCTGTGCGGGGAGGCGACCAGCATCCCGGCCGGGGTGTCGCCGAAAATGCCGTCACTGCCGGGCGATGCGGACGACATGCCCTGCCCCATGCGGTTTTCCGGAGGGCTTCGGCGGCGCCGGGCACGAGGCGCAGCGCCAGCCAGGAGCCGCCGTAGCCGGTGACGGCGAGGGCGACGCCGGTGAGGGCGAGGCGTATGCGTACGGCGGTGGCGGCCAGGTCGAGGCGGGCGACGGCCATGCCGGCGAGGACGAACGGGACCCAGGTCAGAGCCGGGTAGCCGCCGGTGAAGAGCAGCGAGACGATGCCGTCGGCCTGGCCGACGGTGGGGAACGCACGATCGCCGACCACCGGCCGCAGCACGTACAGCAGTTGTGGGCCGATCAGGGCACATCCCGCGGCGACAAGCGCCAGTGGCTTGGCGTCCAGCCGGTACAGCGGCAGTACGAGCCGGCGAAGCACATCCGATGAGGTCCGGGCCGGGGTGGCTCGGCCGCCCTGGTCAGCGGTGCCGAAGGCCGCCGCCACACCCGCCACGGCATCAGATGCTGAATGCGGTGCGCAAGGTGGTTGCCATGATGTCGATGGCGGCCTTCCCCGCCGGCACCGGACCGGTGTGGGTGAAGTAGTGATCGACTCCCTCGAAGACACGGTGGATGACCGGAACGCCGGCGGCCTCCAGAGCCTTGGCGTAGGCGTCGCCCTCCTCACGCAGGCGGTCGTTCTCCGCGGTGATGACCAGGGCGGGAGGGAGCCCGGCGAGATCATCGGCCAGTGCGGGTGAGACAAGGGGATCGGCACGGTGGGCGGGCTCGGGGACATAGGCGGCCGTGAAGACCCGCATGAGCTGAGGGCTGAGCAGCGGCTTGGCGATGGGGGACTGCTTGGTGGCAGGGTCGGCGAGCTGATCGAGCGGAGCGGAGTCGATGATCTGAAGCCGGGGCGAGAAGCTACCGCGGTCCCGGGCCATGCGGCAGACGGCGGCCGTCAGGTTGGCCCCGGCGCTGTGTCCGCCCACGGCAAGGCGCGAGCCGTCCCAGCCGCCCGCGGGACCGTTCTCGGCGACCCACTCGGTCACGTCGTACGCCTGGGTGACGGGCACCGGAAACTGCCGCTGCGGGGCGACGGCATAGTCCACGTTGATCACGACACAGCCGGCCGTGGCGGCTATGTAACGGCAGATGTGGTCGTCCTGCTCCGGGCGGCCGACCACGAAACCGCCGCCGTGGAAGTTGACGTACACGGGGGCAGGAGTTCCGGTGTCGGCCGGCGGACGGTAGACCGTGCAGGGCACCGGGCCGGCGCCGGTCTCCACCAAGAGGGCTTCGGTCCGCTTCGGGATGTCCGCGAAGCGCAGGTCCTTGTGGACCCGCGACATCATCCGACCGAGCAGCAGTTGGATCCCCCTGGCCTGGATTCCGGGACTCAATGGCATGCCTCGGCCACCCTTCGCTACAACTTTAAAATAACAGGATTCCTGATAATGGACGCTCGCTCTTCTTCGCGCAATAGGCAGACGGGCGACGACCCCGCGGGGGAGTGCTTTGACAGATGAGGACCCTGTACCTGTTGGACGGCGGGCTGCTCCGGTCGTGGGGCGACGCGCTGGTCTGTCGCTGCTGGACGGCCGGGCGTTCGGGGTGGAGTTTCGCGACCCGGCCGCGTTCGCCAAGGTCTTCGGCGTCCTTCGCGGTCGAGGCGTGCGGCGGGCCGGAAGTCGTCCGCGCGAGGGCCGCAGCGGCAACCTACTCAGAGCCGCGCCCGACCTCCTGGACATTTTCAACTGAGGGCCGGCCGGCCAGTAGCGCCACCGCCACCCGGCACCGGCAGGCCCCTCACGCCCGCGGCGCGAGGGGCCTGCCCCGTGACAGAGGCAGGCAACCCCCATGCCAGAGATTCCGCCGGTGAACGAGGACTGTCGGCCGCCAGGACGTGTCGACAGTCAGATCGCATGAGTGGTCATAGGGCCTCACCTCCGGGTGCGGCGATGCCTGTCGCGGTCTCGACGGAGAGCAGGGAGTTCTGCCGTCCTGAGCCGAGCCAGCGCACCAGGGCCATCAGGCCGAGGGCGAGGATGGCGAAGGCGATGAGGATCGCGCTGATCGCGGTGACGCTGGGGTCGATGTCGAAGGTCAGGGAGTTGTAGAGGTCCACACCCGGGCCGTACGCCGCCGGCTCGGGCTCAGGGACGTACTACCGGTACGTGGTTCATCAGCAACTGGTTGCCCGCCCGGGACACCTGTTACCTGGATGCCGTCGCAGTCAGCGGCCCGGTCGTCAGACGCGGCCGGTCCCCCGTATGCAAGGAGCCCTCCATGCGCGGCGGCGTGATGCGCGCCTTCGAGGCTCACTCTCGCGGCCCGCAGCCGGCGGCCAGTTGCGTCGGCAGCAGCAACTTCGCCGGCTGGAACGTGGCCCTCGCCCAGTCAGTCGCCACCGCACGGCACTTCCTGGGCCTGACCTCGGAGCAGGGCCTCCCCGCGCCGCGCCACCTCGGCATCGAGGTCATGGAACGCCTCGACCGTATCTGGCCGGGACCAGAGGAAGCCCGGCAGGCGTATGCCTGGTGAAGCCGGTCCCGGGCCGATCGGCACCCCAGTCCGCCGTGCTGGCGCGTCGCCGAGCTCTGCCGGGCGGCGATCCACCAATGGCGCGGATCGCGGGGACCCCAGCCCCGACCACCTCGCCGCGAACCGCGCCGACATCCGGGACTTCCTCGCCGGCCGACGAGCCAGGATCACCCCGGAGCAGGTCGGACTGCCCACCAGCGGCCCACGCCGGGTGCCCGGGCTGCGGCGCGAGGAGGTCGCGCAGCTGGCTTCCATCAGCACCGACTACTACACCCGGGTCGAGCAGGGGCGCATGAGGGCGTCCGTCTCCGTGCTGGAAGCGGTCGCCCGAGCCCTGCACCTGGACGAGGACGAGCGCAGGTACTTGTTCGACCTGGTCCGGGCGGCCGGTCCCGCCCGGAGCGCACCTTGCCGCCACAGGGATGTCGAGGTGCCGCCCTCCGTCCAGTGGATGCTCGACTCCATGACGAAGTCGTCGGCCTTCGTGCGGAACGGCCGCATGGACGTCATCGCCCATAACGCGCTGTTCCGTGCTCTGAACGCGCCGATGTTCGACAGCGACACGACCGACCGGCGCGGTCGGCCGAACATCGCCCGCTACATCTTCCTCGATCCGGGCTCAGCCGATCTTTTCGTCGACTGGGAGGCCGCCGCCGTGACCACTGTCGCGCTGATACGCGCCGAGGCCGCTCGCGAACCCCGCGACCGTGCCCTGCGCGAGCTCATCGGCGAACTGTCCACGCTCAGCACCCGGTTTTGCACCCAGTGGGCCGCACACCCCGTCCGCATCCGCCACTACGGCATCAAGCGGCTGCGGCACCCCGACGTCGGACGAGTGGAGCTGGCGTACCGATCCATGGATCTGCCGCTGTCCGACCGCGCGGTGTACGACCTGACCGTCTATACCGCCGAGCCCGGCACCTCTTCCGAAGACCGGCTCAAGCTCCTGGCCAGTTGGTGATCGCCGCAGCGGGCGGCCTCCCGGGGTGGGTTCGACCTCGGATGGCTCACGGTGAGCTGGGCGGAGTGGATGGGGCATGCGGCTACGTGTCGCCGGCCGGCGGACAAGGCAGGGAAGTGTGACGTCACAGCGCGGCAATCAGTCGGCGGTGACCGCCCGGGGCCGTACGGCGGCCGGTCGGGCTCCGGGACCGCGTGCGGTGGAGATCCGGAACGCGGCCCTCGTCCTGTTCGCCGAGCGAGGGTACGCCGCCACCACGATGGCCGACATCGGCGAAGCGGTGGTGATGCGCGGGCCGAGTCTGTACAAGCACGTGGGGTCCAAGCAGGAACTGCTCACCCAGATCATGACCGGCACGATGGACGACCTGCTGCGCAACCACCGCGCTGCCGTCGCGGGCTGTGAGGACGTGGTGGAGCGGCTGCGCCGGGCCGCCGAGGCTCACGTGCGCTACCACGCCCGGCACCGCCTCGAAGCGTTCGTGGGGACCCGGGAGATCCGCAGCCCGGAGGAGCCACACCGCGCGGAGGTCCTTCAGCGGCGTGCCGCCATGCCGGTGAGGGCCGTGCTCGCCGTCGCCCCACTGGCGTCAGCCCTTGATGGCCCCCGTGCGCATGCCCTTCTTGAAGTGCCGCTGGACGAAGGGGCCCCGCACGAGCGGCGGGGCCCACGTCGTCAACGGATCAGCAGGTGGAGTTGGTCTGGGTGAGCAGGCCCAGCCGCCACGGCAGGCTGTTGTAGTCGCCGCCGGCGTTGGGATCCTTGCCCTGGTACAGGTACTGCAGCTTGCAGGCCGGGATCGTGAGCGTCTGGTCGTTGCTCGCGCGGATCATCTCGCCGTGACTGATGTCCCGGGTCCAGGTACCGGCGGGGAACGTCACGTTGTTCGACTTGGCGAACGGGTTGCCCTCGGACGCGGCCAGCGGTGACCAGGAGCCGGCGAGGCTGTTCGAGGTCCAGGACCGGAAGTAGCGCCGGCCGTCCGAGGCGATGGCCTCGACGAGCAGCAGATACTGGTTACTGCCCTGCACCTTGTAGACGTTGCTCGCTTCGAACATGGCGTACTTGGAGTCCCGCGCCGCGATGACGGTGTTGGTGAAGCCGTTCGGGAACTGGCCGACGGTCGTCTGGGAGCGGTACAGGTGCCCGTTGTCGTCGGACGAGAACAAGTAGCAGTTGGCGCTGTCGCAGATCACCCACATGTCGACCCAGTGTCCGTTGCCGATGTTCTGCTTGATGATGTCCGGCATCGACGCGTAGAAGTTGCGCGGGGCGCTCCACCCGTTGGGGTTGCTGATGTCGGGGTTGGTGGAGTACGAGGCGTTGCCGGTCTGGTAGACGAGGTACCACAGGCGCTGCGGCGCGTAGTAGAAGACCTGCGGCGCGGCCCGGTACCCGGCGCCGATGGCGGTGCGGTCGAGGTAGTGGTGCGTGGCCGAACCCGCCTTCGACCAGTCACTGAAGTTCAGGTACACCAGGTTGTACCCGGAGGAGTTCGCGGTGCTCGCGAACACGTGGTACTTGCCGTTGTGGTGGACGACCGACGGGTCCTTGATCCCGGCGATCCTGTGGGTCGCGTCCGACTTGGGGGAGATCAGGGATCCGCTCGAGCTCCAGCGGAAGGAGGAGGGGAGTGCGGCGGCGGACCGGGGCGAACGGGTGTCGGCGCGCTGTGCCGCGGCCGATCCGCCCAGTGCGTTGAGCGTTGCCTGGTAGGCCGGTTTCTTGTTGCCGTTGCGGTCGAACAGCAGGGGGTTCTCGCCGCTGCGCCAGGAGTCGCTGTCGCGGATGCCCCAGACGGTGATGCCGGTGCACCGCCGCACGTTCATGCAGGCCCGCACCGTGTTCGCGTACGCGTTCGGCGGCGCCTGGGCGATGTCCAGCTCGGTGATCTGGACGTCCACGCCGAGTGCGGCGAAGTTCGACAACGTCGTCTGGAAGCTGCCGGGGGGACCGCCGGCGCCGAAGTGGGCCTGGAGACCGACGCAGTCGATGGGCACGCCGCGGGCCTTGAAGTCGCGGACCATGCGGTAGACGCCCTGGGTCTTGGCGTCGTTCCAGTTCTCGATGCTGTAGTCGTTGTAGCAGAGCTTGGCCGCCGGGTCGGCCGACCGTGCGGTGCGGAAGGCCTGCTCGAGGAAGCCGGTGCCCAGGACGTCCCGGAAGACCGAGCCGCGCAGCTGGCCGCTGCCGCCGTCGGCGAAGGCCTCGTTGACCACGTCCCAGGAGTGGATCCGGCCCTTGTAGCGGTTCATCACCGTGGTGATGTGGTTGTTCATCACGCCGCGCAGCGTGTTCGCGTCCCTGATGCCCTTGACCCAGTCGGGAAGCTGGGAGTGCCACACCAGCGTGTGGCCCCGCACGCGCTGGCCACGGGCTGTCGCGCCGTTCACGATCTGGTCGGCGGCGCCGAAGGTGAACTGTCCGCGGGACCGCTCGGTCGCGTCCCACTTCATCTCGTTCTCGGGTGTGACCGAGTTGAACTCGCGGCCCAGGATGCCGGTGTACGTGCCGTCGCCGAGCCTTCCGGCGGCCACGGCGGTCCCGAAGTACCGTCCGGACTGGGCCGCTTGGGCCCCGAGCGTGGAGGCCCGGACGGCGTCGGGTGCGGCGGTCGCGGCGACGGGTGTCACCAGGGCGGCCACGGCCACCAGGGATAACACCGAGGCTCGGCGACGGCCGAGCCGCGTCAGCGGGTTCATGGTTCTCCTCTGCGGTTGGCGGGGGGTTGGGTGGTGCGGTCGGTGGGATCGGATCAGGGCGTCGACAGTTCGAACCGCGCGACGCGGACCGCGCCGCCGAGCGCCCGTGTGGCGTGGTTGAAGAGGGCGAATCGGTAGCCCATGAAGAACCGCCAGTCGTTGCCCATGGAGAAGGCGGGGCCGAGGCGGGTGAAGGTGGTGCCGTCGGTGCTGTAGGAGAAGGTGCCGGGGCGTGCCGCGCCGGGGCGGATGTCCACGCTCGCGCGCAGCCAGATCCGGCCGCCGGAGACTGTGGCGCTCGCGACCTCGGTGCCGGTGCCGGTGGTGTTCCAGTTGCCGTCCATGGTGAGCCCGTTGACCATCACCACCCGCGTCGCGCCGCCGTCGCGCTGCACACCGATCCAGGCGGAGGAGTCACGCAGCAGCGCGAGTCCGGCCCGGTCGCCGTCCCGCATCGCCGAGAAGTCGAACAGGGCCGTCGCGGTGGAGGTGGGTCCCTGGATGCGATGCGTGAGGGTGTTGCGGGCCCAGTACAGGTCGTTGGTGACGGTCGCGGTCCGCAGGGTCAGCCCGTTGTCGACCGACCACTTGGTGTTGTCCGGGTTGTGGTTCCACTCCCACCTCGGCTTGAGGGTCGTACCGTCGAAGGTGTCGACGCCGGTCATGGGGGTGACCTGGCGGGGCGGGGTGGGCACGGCCGGACTGGGATACGAGGTGCCCCATGCGCCGTTCACCAGCTGCACGACGGGCCAGCCGTCCGGAGTCCAGGTGACCGGCGCCAGGGCAGGCACCCGGCCGCCGGGGTACGCGTCCACGAAGGCCAGGTAGTACCAGGCGCCGTTCTGCGTCCGGACCAGCCCGCCCTGGTGCGGGACGCCACCGCCGGGGATCGGTCCGCGCAGGTCGAGCAGGACCTGCCGCATCGTGTACGGACCGAAGGGGCCGCCCGACGACTTCAGGATGTACTGGCCGTTGGCCGGACGGGTCAGGAAGATGTAGTACTGCCCGTTGATCTTGTAGAAGCGGGAGCCTTCGAGGGTGCCGACGCTCGACGGTGTCGTGAACACCTGCTGCGTGCGCACCTGGGTGCGGCCGTCGCGCGAGAGCTGGGCCACGCTGATGGTGGTGTTCCCGTACGCCACGTACAGGGTGTCGTCGGTGTCGACGAGCAGTCCCGCGTCGTAGTACGGCGTGCCGATCGTGGTGAGTCTGCTCCACGGTCCCTCGACCGCGGTGGCGGTGTAGATGTACGTCCGGGCGAAGTCGATCTGGCCGAGCCAGTAGAAGGTCCTGTTGCTCGGACGGTAGGCCAGCGAGGACGCCCAGATCCCTCTGACATAGCCACGGCCACCGTTCAGGTCGTACTTGGCACCGAAGTCGAGGGTGGGCACCGAATGGCCGGCGATCTCCCAGTTCACCAGGTCGTACGAACGCAGGACAGGGGCGCCCGGCGAGTAGTGCATCGTGGAGGCCGAGGCGTAGTAGGTGGCACCGACGCGGATCACGTCGATATCAGCGAAGTCCTGCCAGATGACCGGGTTCGTGTACGCCGGGGCGGCCGCGGCGGTCCGGGAGGCTCCGGCCGGCGGCAGGAGGGCACCGGTGACCAGGCCGGTGCCGGCGGCCAGCGCCCGGCGGCGGCTCATTGATTGACGAGGGCATGACATATCCATGTGTCGCTCCCTCTGTGGTGTTCGGGATGACGGACGGTAATCGACTGGTGAGCATCCTGGATGCTAGGGGGTTCAGAGCTCCCGTCAATATGTCTCGCATGATTCGTCAAAAACATCGAAACATTTCGCTGACGAGGTGGTCGCCGGAGTTGACAAGCTCGACTACCTTCCTAGTATCCGTGGCGTCAATGATCCGAAAACAGGCCGAAATTTCGGATGGCCGAGAGTGTCATGTACCTGCTAAAGCTGAATGGCGCTGCAGCAGCCATCCCCTGTCTTGTGCCGGCCTGCCGACGAAAGGAACCCACTGTGCCCAGACGATCAGGCAGACGACTGCTCCGTCTCATCGTGGCCGCCGCGCTGACGATCACCGCGTCCGTGACGGCCTCCGCTCCCTCCACCGCCTCGGCCGCGCCCGGCAGCCCGGCGCTCACCCCGCCATTGGGCTGGAACAGCTGGAACAGCTTCGGATGCGGGATCACCGAGGCTCAGGTTCGTCAGGCCGCCGACGCGATGGTGTCCTCGGGCATGCGGGAGGCCGGCTACCGGTACGTGGTGGTCGACGACTGCTGGTTCGACCCACAGCGGGACGCGGCGGGCAAGCTGCGGGCCAACCCGACCAAGTTCCCGAGCGGGATGAAGGCGCTCGGTGACTACATCCACAGCAAGGGCCTGAAGTTCGGCATCTACCAGGTGCCGGGCGAACGCACCTGCGCGCAGACCACCGGCGCCTATCCCGGGGCGACGGGCAGCAAGGGGCACGAGGCCCAGGACGCCGCCACGTTCGCCTCGTGGGGCGTCGACTACCTCAAGTACGACTGGTGCTCCTCCGAGGGCACCCGTGACGAGCAGGTCGCGCGGTTCACGCTCATGCGCGACGCCCTGCGCGCCACCGGGCGGCCGATCGTCTACAGCATCAACCCCAACAGCTTCCACGCCATCACCGGCGCCACCTACAACTGGGGCGAGGTCGCCGACCTGTGGCGGACGACCGAGGACCTGCTGGACATCTGGCAGAACGGCAACACCAACAGCTATCCGATGGGCGTCGGCAACGTCCTGGACGTCACCGCGCCGCTGGCGGCGCAGTCGGGGCCGGGGCACTGGAACGACCCCGACATGCTGGTCGTCGGCCGCCCCGGACTGTCGCTGACCGAGTCCCGCTCGCACTTCGCCCTGTGGGCGCTGCTGAGCGCACCGCTCATGGCCGGCAACGACATCCGCACCATGTCCGCCGACGTGAGCGCGATCCTGCGCAACCCGCGTCTGCTGGCGGTGAACCAGGACCCGCTGGGCGCGGGCGGGCGCAGGGTGCGCGACGACGGCAGCACCGAGGTGTTCGCCAAACCCCTGTCCGACGGCTCGGTCGCGGTGGGCCTGTTCAACCGGGGAGGCGGCACCGCGACGGTCACCACGACAGCAGCGCAAGTCGGCCTGTCCGGCGGGCCGTTCACCCTCACCGACCTGTGGACCGGCTCCACGTCGAGCACGTCCGGGCAGATCTCGGCGAGCGTCCCCGCGCATGGTGTGGCCGTGTTCCGGGTGAGCGGGGGCAGCCCGCTGGCCGCCACCACCTCGCGGTTGCGCGGCACCGCGTCCGGCCGCTGCCTGGACGTGGACAACGCCTCCACCGCGGCCGGGGCCACGGTGCTGATCTGGGACTGCCACACGGCGGCCAACCAGCTGTGGACCACCTGGGCCGGCGGCGAGATCCGCGTCTTCGGCGACAAGTGCCTGGACGCCCACAACCGGGGCACCGCCAACGGCACCCGTGTCGTCACCTGGCCGTGCAACGGCCAGGACAACCAGAAGTGGACCGTCGGCTCCGACGGGTCGATCCGCAACGTCCACGCCGGTCTGTGCCTCGACGTCAACGGGGCCGGCACCACCAACGGAACCCCGCTGGTCCTGTGGACCTGCAACGGCCAGGCCAACCAGAAGTGGACGCGCGCGTGAGGGACCGCGGTTCGAGAAGTGCCCTGGTTGCCCGGGGAGGTGGGCAACCAGGGCGAGGGCCGGTCGGTCAGGATTCCTTGACGGCCGTACCGGTGACGGAGTCCCCGGACTTCTTGACGTGGTACATGAGCTTGGCGCCGCTGTAGAAGTGGAAGGTCAGCGTCACCTGTTCGCCGTCGCGCAGCGCTTTCAGGAACTCGGGGGTCAGGATGATGGTGTCGTTCGGGTAGTCCGGCGAGAAGGCCATGTTGAACTCCTGGTACGGAGTCCAGTCGGTCTGGCCGGCGTTGCTCCCGTCGCCGTACCTGGCCTCCATGGTGGCCAGCACGTCACCCCGGTACTGGGTGGGGATGGTGAACGCGTCGGTCTTGCCCGTGGCGTTCGACAGCACCGGGGCGTCGTAGGTGACCACCTCGATCTGCCAGGGCAGCCCGCGGGAGAACCGGGCCTGGAGCGTGGCGTTCACCCCGTAATCGCGGTCGCCCGACAGCCGGGTCAGCGCGCCGGCCGTGAGGACGAGCCGCGTCTTGTCGAAGAGGGTGTAGTCCCGTCCCTCGACGAGCTTCGTCTCGCCGTGCCACAGGCCCCGGAACTTGGTCCCGTTCAGATTCAGGGTGACCCCCTTGGCCGTGATCGGCTCCTTCTTCTCCAGGAAGACCTTGTCGAAGGAGGCCGTTCCCGACCGGGTGGTCCAACTGGACTTGATCCAGGCGAACAGGGCGGGGTCCGTCCACTTCTGCGTCTCCCGGTTCAGGTAGGCCCAAGTTCCGGGATCCCACAATGCGGTGGTGACACCGACGAGGCGTGCCGCGTATCCGAGGTGCTCGTAGTACTTCAGCGCCTCGCCCCGCTCGACACGGGAGGGATGGTTGTGGTCGGGGTAGCCGAGCAGGCCGTACTCACCGAGGTAGACGGGGATGCCCCGGGCGACGAAGATGTCGCGCATGCGGGCGAAGGCGTCGTCGAGGTCGTTCCGGGCGGCGTCGTCGTAGTGGGTGCCGCCCGCGACGTTCACGCTGAACGGATACCAACTGTAGTAGTGCACGGTGGCGACCAGCTGACGGTCGTTCAGTGACTTGATCGTGGTGTACAGGTCGTCCATGAGGTTCTGGGACGGGGTGCCGCTCTGCGTCGTCAGGACGAGCAGGCGGCCCTTGTTCCCGCCGCCCGACGCGCGGACGACCTTGTGGAAAGAGGTGTTCAGCTCGTTCAGGAGCTGGGTCTTCTGCGCGGCCGTGGCGTTGTCGAAGCTCGGCTCGTTGACGCTCTCGAAGAGCAGGGTGCGCGGCTCGTCCCGGAATGCGGCGGAGATCTGAGTCCACAGGGCGTCGTAGCGGGCGAGTACCTTGTCGTGGTCGGTGGAGATCTTCGAGATCCACTGCCATGAGTCGTGGTGGACGTTGAGCACGACGTAGAGGTTCTCGGCCTGCGCCCAGTCGACCACCTGCTTGACGCGGTTCATGTACGCGTCGTCGACGGCGTAGGGCGCGGTGGCGGACTGGTGGGCGCTCCAGGTCACCGGGATGCGGACGCTGCGGAAGCCCTCCGCCCGGATGGTCTTGAACACTTCCCTGGTGGCCTTGTTGCCCCAGGACGTCTCGTCCGGAATCGCGTCCAGGGTGTTGCCCAGGTTCCAGCTGGGCTGCATCGCCGCGACGGCGTCCATGGCGCCGGCCGGAACCTTGACCGAGGAGGCTGCCTGCTGTGCCGTGCCGCCGGGGGCGGCGAGCGCGGTGCTGCCGGACAGTCCCAGGATGACGAGCAGTGCCATCAACAGGCCGGCCAGGCGGCCGGGGCCGCGTCTGCGGTGGTGTGCGGGTTGCCGCATGTCCCTCATGTGGCATGCCTTTCGGTCGAGCGGAAAGGGAGGGAGCTGGTTCAGCCGTCGAGGGGCTCGTGGTCGAACCAGTCGAAGTGGACGGTGCCCTCGGCGGCGTACATGCCGATGACCCGGCCGGTGAAGCCGCCGGCGACCTCGGTCGACAGGTAGCGGCCGTCGAGGGACGCGAGTTCGGTGAACGTGCCGTCGGGCTGCTCGATGCCGAGGGAGACGATGTCGGGTCCGGTGCACGGCCCGTGCGGAGACGGCGGTTCGGTGATCGTGACGGCGAGGACCACCGGCCCGGCGGGCACGGACTGTGCGGCCACGACCGTGCGCAGGGAGCCGACCCGTGCGACCACCCGCACACGCGTGCCGGACACCTCGATCTCGTAGTGGTGCCGCTCGTCGAGCCGTACGGCGAGGCCACCACTGCCTTCCGCGGCATCCACCAGCGTGCGCGCCCGGCACGACAGATGCCGCTGGCGCCGGCCGGTGAACACCACGTCGGGCTCGTCCATCGAACCGCCCCGCGCGCGGAGCGTCAGCCAACCGGGGCGCTCCTTGGTGGTGCAGTGCTCGGCGGGCCGGTCGCGCACGGAGATCCAGTACGGCCGTAGTTCGGCGAGCTCGAAGTCGTCCCGGTGCTCCTCGACAGGGCCGGGGGAGAGCGGCCACGGGAGCTCGGGCAGGTCCAGGGCGACCTCGCCGACGACCGGCCAGTCGTCCACCCACGCCACGGGCGCCAGGAAGGTCTCCCGGCCGAGCACGTGCCAGCCCGGCGTGCCGCCGCCGGGCCGGACGCCGAGCAGCACCATCCACCAGGAGCCGTCGGGGCCTTGGACCAGGTCGGCGTGCCCGGTGTTCTGGACGGGGTGATCGGTGCCGCGATGGGTGAGGACCGGGTTGGCCGGGCACGGCTCGAACGGGCCGCCCGGCGTACGGCTGCGGGCGATCGACACGCCGTGGCCGCGTTCGGTGCCGCCCTCGGCGATGAGCAGGTACCAGTAGTCGCCGATCCGGTACAGGTGCGGCGCCTCCGGGGCCTTGGCGCCGGGTGCGCCGGACCAGAGCTTGTGCGGTGTTCCGTACGTCTGCCCGGTGGACGGGTCGAGACGGACCTGCGATACCCCGGCGACCGTGCACCAGCAGGTGCCGTCCTCGTCCCAGACCAGATCGGGATCGATACCGGGGACACCCGGCGCCCAGACGGGGTCCGACCACGGTCCGGCGGGGTCGGTGGCCGTGACGATCAGGTTTCCGCCGCCCTCGCTGCAGTTGGTGACGATCAGCCAGAAGCGGCCGTCGTGGTGGCGCAGGGTGGGGGCGTAGATCCCGCCGGAGGACGGCATGGAGGCGGGCAGGCGCAGTTGTTCCGGCCGGTCCAGGACATTGCCGATCTGCGTCCAGTGCACCAGGTCACGGCTGTGGAAGAGGGGCACCCCGGGGAAGTACTCGAAGCTGGAGCAGGCCAGGTAGTAGTCGTCGCCGACGCGGCAGACGCTGGGGTCGGGGTGGAAGCCGGGGATCACGGGGTTCGCGGGGTGGGCGATGCGTCCGTCCGGCTGGCTCAGAGGGGGCACCCGAGAGGTCCTCTCGTCGATTCGTGCTGGGGGCGTGGGGTGGTTCAGGAAGCGCCGGCGTCCGTGGGGGTGATGCGGAGCAGGACGGCGGACGGCGCGGTGGGCAGGGTCAGGCTCAGCTCGGCCGTGCCTGGCGTCCAGGCGGAAACGGCCCGGCTGACCGAGGGGTAGAGCAGGTCGACACGGGCGGCGGTGTCCCGCAGGTGGGGCAGGTGAAGCGCCGCAGAGGCGTCGGCGCCGGGTCGGCGCCAGACGGTGAGGTAGGTGGTGGCGGGAGTGCGCAGGGCCAGGGCGATCCAGGGGTCCTCCCAGGCGGGAAGACCCAGTGGCCAGGACGGCACGGCGTGCGGCAGGTCGGCTCGGATGGCCTTGTACGCCGCTACCGCCTCGTGGACCAAGGCACGGGCCTCCGGGGCGAGTTCGGCCATACGGCCGGAGAGATGGATCCGGCCGAGGATCGCGCTCGCCATGGTGAAGGCCACCTCGTCGAGGGAGTCCTCCGGCTGGGGGTACGCCCAGACGGCACCCTGTTCGGGGGTGACGGCGGTGGGCGCGGACGCCGCGATGGGCGCGTAGAGGTGGAGGTTCTGCTGGTCGCTCGTGGACTGCAGCTGCATCCGGGACAGCAGGGCGTGGTCCCAGCGCATGCCGCCGGAGGAGCAGTTCTCCACGACCAGGTGCGGATAGCGGTCCAGGAAGCCGTCGAGCCAGTCGAGGTGCGCCCGGTTGTGGCCGAGCAGGCCGGCGCCCGGAGCCTCGCCGGGGTGGGCGCTGGTGCCGGAGCCGGGGTCGATGTTGTGGTCGAGCTTGAGGTAGCCGACGCCCCACTCGCCGACCAGGCGGTCCACGACCTGGTCCAGGTGGGCGCGGGCGGCGGGGTGGCGCAGGTCCAGGTGGTGCCGGCCGGCCTCCGTGACGCGGACGCCGTCGCGGCGGAAGAACGCCTCATCGGGCAGGGACTTGGCCATGGGACTGCGTACGCCGATCACCTCCGGCTCCAGCCACAGGCCGGGCACCATGCCGCGTTCCCGGATGCGGTCCAGCACCTCGTGGATGCCGCGTTCCCCGGGGAACCGGGAGTCCGCGGGCTCCCAGGCGCCGACGCTGTCCCACCAGCCGCCGTTGTCGCCGTCGTACCAGCCGGCGTCGATCACGAAGTATTCCGCGCCCGCGTCGGCCGCCGCGTCGATGAGCGGCAGCAGTTTCTCGGTGGTGGGGTCGCCCATCAGGCAGTTCATGTAGTCGTTGAAGATGACGGGCAGGCGCTGGTGGTCGGCGTGCGGGCGGCGCTGTACGCGGCGGTAGCGGGTCAGCGCGGCGAACGCGGCGTCGGGGCCGCCGTCCGCGCTGAAGGACAACGCGACGGGTACGGTGCGGAAGACGGCGCCGGGTTCCAGGGGGTGCCGCCAGCCGTGGTGGGTGTCGGTGGGGCCGAACAGCGCCGCGTAGGCCGCGTTGTCCCGCTCTTCGCACTCCCAGCGCCAGCCCCCGCCGTTGTGCTCGATCTGCCACACCCAGGTGCGGCCGGTGATCCGGTCCGTCAGGCCGCCCATGGGGAGGCGCCCGCAACTGGACCAGGTGCCCTGCCCGTTCAGGGCGAAGCCCGCTCGGCCGTGCCCGTAGCTCACGCGTCCGCTGAGGGACGGTGTGGTCAGGCGCATCGGCTGTCGCTGCCAGCGGCATTCGGCGAGCCAGTCGTTCTCCGCCCACAGCAGGTCCGCGGCGTCGATGGCCGCCGGGGCCCGCGGGGTGAGGCACCCCACCACGAGCGAGCTGACCGACTCCAGGTGCAGCGTGGTCCGCCCTTCGTTGCGCAGGGTCACCTCGCTGCGGAGCACGGGGATGCCGTCCGGTGATCGGTAGGTCACCTCAGCGACCAGTCCGGTTTCCGGATCGTGGAGGTGCACGGTCAGTGTGTGCCAGTCGCCGTCGCGGGTCGCCCGGTGGGTCCGGTGGCGCAGCCGCCCGCCGAGATCGGTGCCCACGAGGCGGTTGCCCGACCAGCCACGGCCGTGACCCGCGGCCGTCACCTCCACCAGGGGCAGGGACGCACCGGGGATGCGCTGCACTTCGCCGGGCAGCCCGAGATGCGTGAGGCGCGGGCTGCCGTCGGCATCGAGGACGATCTCGAGGTGAAGGGCCTCGTGCCCCCAGTGGAAGGTCCCTTGTTCCTTGGACATGTCGTCCCTTTCGGCGGCTGTCGAAGCGCTTCACTGCCAGGCGCAAGGTAACGGACAATTTTCATATGGAACAAGGGGTCCTACAGCGATGCGCAAGCTATTGCTTGGTCCGTTGACGCCCGTCGGGGTGAATGGCAGAGTCGAAGCGCTTCGATGAAGGCAATCCTTCAAGCCTGGGGGCGCGGGTCATCCGGCCGTCAGAGTGGTCCACTTCTGGTTGGAGCCGCCGTGGCAGTCCCACAGCTGGAGCTGCGTGCCGTCGGCCGTGGAGGAGCCCGGAACGTCGAGGCAGCGGCCGGAGGCCGGGTTGCGGTAGCCGCCGTTGTAGGGCTGCCAGACCTGATTGGAACCGCCGTTGCAGGTCCAGGTCTGCACCTTGGTGCCGTTCGCGGTGCCCCGGCCGGCGGCGTCGAGGCACTTGCCCATGGAGCGCAGAGTGCCGTCGGTGTAGGCGGACCAGAGCTGGTTGGCGGTGTCGCTGCAGCCCCAGGTCTGGACGGCGGTCCCGTCGGCGGTGCCGGCGCCGTTGACGTCCAGGCACTTGCCGGCCATGCCGGAGGACACGCGTGCGGGGGCGGGAGCGGGGTTCCTCAGCCACCCGGCGCCGTCCGCGGCCTGGATGCCGCGGTGGAAGGCGTCGGCCATCTTCTGGTACCCCGCGTCGTTGGGATGCAGGGTGTCGGCCAGGTCGGCCGTGGTCAGACTGCTCATGTCCACGTGTGCGACGTGCTTGCCCGCGGCCTGTGCCTCGCTCACGATGCGGGGGATGGCCTGGTTGTACGCGGCACGGTACTGCTCCTCCGAGCCGCTGGTGGACACGACCAGGGAGGCCACGAGGACGGTCGCGTCGGGGGCGGCGGCGGTGATCTGGTCGACCAGCGACTTCAGCCGGGCGGTGGCGGTGGAGACCTGGTAGCTCTCGTTGAGGTCGTTGGTGCCGATCTCCAGCGTCACGACGTTGGGCCGGTAGCGGGTCAGCGAGGCGTCGGCGAGTGCGGCGATCTGGTGGATCTTGTATCCGGAATGGCCTTCGTTGTCGGGGTCGGACATCGAACCGCCCCGCAACGTGCCGACGAAGTCCACCGGATGGCCGTCTGCCGCGAGCCGGTTCCACAACGGAGCCCGGTAGCCGTTGCCCGTACTGCTTCCCACGCCCCATGTGATCGAGTCGCCCAACGGCATGACCCGCAAGGGCGTGTTCGGGGCGGCGGAGGCAGGGGTCGCACCGGCCGCCGTCAGCCCGAGGGCGGCAGTGACAAGCGTGAGCAGAGGGAGAAGCCAAGGCTTTCTCATGCAGGTGTCCTCTTCTGTGAGTGACTGCTCAGTCCTGGCCGGCCCCTGGAGCGCACTCGTACAGATATCACGCACTATCGCTGTCTGGACATCCCATGGATGAGGGGAATTCGGAGAGCAGTGGCACAAGGGCGGGTTCTGCCCGGTTTCGTCCCAACACCGCTGATTCAACGGCCTGTTCGGCACTCTGTCCCTCTCCGTCGCCGACTCGTTAACATCCCATGTCTGGGAGCGGCTGGGATTCGGCGAGGCTCTGCGCGCACCAGATCGTCTTGCCGTCGGGGGTGTGCCGGGTGCCCACCCCTGGGTGAGCTGGGCGACAAGCAGCAGGCCCCGGCCGCCTTCGTCGAAGGCGCGCGCCCGGCGCAGGTGCGGGGCGGTGTTGCTGGCGTCGGAGACCTCGCAGATCAGGGAGGAGTCGCGAATCAGCCGCAGTCTGATCGGCGGCTCGCCGTATCTGATGGCGTTGGTCACCAGCTCGCTGACCACCAGTTCGGTGACGAACGACGTCTCCTCCAGGCCCCAGGTGTCCAGCTGGTCGAGGGCGAACTTCCTGGCGCGCGGCACCTCTGCGGGGTCCGGTACGACGTCCCAGTCGGCGACATGCTGGGGATCGAGCGCGTGAGTGCGAGCGAGCAGCAGGGCGGCGTCGTCGGTGCGGCGCTCGGGAAGGATGGCGTCCATCACCGTGTCGCAGAGGCCCTCCAGCGAGGGGACCGCATGGTTGAGGACCCGCAGCAGTTCGGTGATGCCCTGGTCGACGTCGCGCTCCCGGCTCCCCACCAGCCCGTCGGTGAAGAGGGCGAGCAGGCTGCCCTCGGGCAGCTCGAGTTCGGTGGCCTCGAACGGCAGTCCGCCGATGCCGAGCGGTGGTCCCGGCTGGGCGCGCGCCGGGGTCCTGGTGCCGTCCGGGGAGATGATCAACGGCAGCGGATGACCCGCGCTCGCCATCGTGAAGCGGCGGGAGACCGGGTCGTAGACGGTGTAAAGGCAGGTGGCCCCGAATTCGCCGGTCGGCTGGAAGCGGCCGGCGGGCTGGAGGTCGCTGGCGAGGTGGATGACCAGGTCGTCCAGGTGGGTCAGCAACTCGTCCGGTGGCAGGTCCACGTCGGCGAGCGTGCGGACCGCCGTGCGCAGCCGGCCCATGCTGGCCGAGGCGTGCAGGCCGTGACCGACCACGTCGCCCACGACCAGGGCGACCCGGGCACCGGAGAGCGGAATGACGTCGAACCAGTCACCACCCACTTCCGCGCCGGTCCCGGCGGGCAGGTAGCGGGACGCCACCTCGAGCGCCTCCTGGCTCGGCAACTGCTGCAGCAGCAGACTGCGCTGCAGGGTCAGCGCGGTCGTGCGCTCGCGCGAGTACCGGCGGGCGTTGTCGATGGCGACGGCTGCCTTGGCGGTCAGCTCTTCGGCGAGGATCAGGTCGTCGGCGGTGAAGGCCTCGGGCCGGTCACTGCGGGAGAACGCGACGACGCCGAGCAGCGCGCCGCGGGCCCGGAGCGGCACGGTGATCCGGCCGGTCAGCCCGTCCGCGGCGAGGGACTCGTCGATCAACGGGT
>KE354430.1 GCA_000415505.1 Streptomyces afghaniensis 772 | reverse complement strand
ACGAACCTTCGCGCCGCAACAACGTCACCTTCCTCGACGGTGCCTGGACCGAGGACATCAGCACGGCGAGCTGGTCCGCGCCGGCAACGACCAGACCCTGCCCATCGATCCGTGCCGACTGCAGTACGTCTACCAGGGCGTGGATCCCAGATCCGACGGGGCGGACTACATACGCCTGCCCTGGCGGATGGGCTTGCTCACCCAGACCAACTCCCCCTGCTGACCGTCCGAACCTCGGTCATCCTCGCGCCCCGCCGGGCAACTCACCCGGCGGGGCCGGCCCCCGGATTCCAGTGGGATCTCAGATACGGCTCAACATGGCCACCAGGTCCGTGGCGACGCCCCGGTCGATGGACGCGGGGACGCCTGCA
>KE354429.1 GCA_000415505.1 Streptomyces afghaniensis 772 | reverse complement strand
CATGCCGTGTCGCCGCAGACGTGACCCGGGGCGAGCGGTCGGGCCGACCAGGGGGCAGGCCGTCCGCCGTGCATGGCCTCGGGGCCTGCCCACTCGTCGGTGCGACGGCTGAGGTCGGCCGAAGGGAGCAGATCACGGACGGAGTTGACGATCGCCTCGATGCGGCGGGGATCCGGCGGGGCGGTCGGGCGCCGTGAACTCCATCATTCCCGCCACCCGCACCCGGTCCCCGAGCGGTGTGCAGACC
>KE354428.1 GCA_000415505.1 Streptomyces afghaniensis 772 | reverse complement strand
AACCGCGGCGGCCAGTGCCTCGCCCAGGGCACGGGCGAACGCCTCCGGGTCGACGACCCCTCCCCGCCACCAGATAGGCCGCGCGCACGGCCGGTGACAGCGCCTCGTCCAGCAGGTGCGCCTCGGTGCCCGTGACGATGTCGTCGGGCACGGGGTAGTGCCCGTCCGCCATCTCCCGCTGGAGCGCGAGGTGGTGCCGGGCCTCGGCCGGCGACAGGAAGGCGTGCACCATCCCGGGCCGGGTCAGCGTCGTGTCCACCCCGGCCTCGCGCAGCCCGTCGAACAGGGCGAAGGTCTCGCGGTTCAGCTCGGCGATCGCCCCGTAGCCGCGCTTGAACACGGCCGGTGTGCTGCTGCGCCAGAACCGCCACAGCCACCGCACGAACGCCGGGTCCGGAAGCGGCCGCAGGTACAGCGGGGAGTCGGGACGGCCGAGTGAGCGCAGGGCGTAGCGCACCACGCCCGGAGCCGGCACCGGCGTCGAGTGGCTGAGGCAGACCCAGCCGGCGTTGCCCCGGGACGCCCCGGACCCGAGCCGGCGCCGCTCGACCACCTCCACCGGCAGCCCCGCGGCGGCCAGGTAGTAGGCCGTGCACAGCCCCACGACACCGCCGCCCACGACGACGACCGGGTCCGCCGTACCCGACACGGCACTCATGACGCGTTCCCGTACGACGCGAGGAACTCCCTGGTGCGGGCCTCGGCGGGGGTGTCCAGGACGTCCTCGGGCCGGCCCTCCTCCACGATCCGGCCGCCGTCGACGAACACGACGTGGTCGGACACCTCCCGGGCGAAGGGCAGTTCGTGGGTGACGAGCAGCATCGTCATCCCGTCGGCGGCCAGTTCGCGCATCACGGACAGCACCTCCCGGGTCGCCTCGGGGTCCAGGGAGGAGGTGGGCTCGTCGAAGAGCAGCACCTCGGGCCTCAGGGCGAGGGCCCGCGCGATGGCGACGCGCTGCTGCTCGCCGCCGGAGAGCTGCTCGGGCTGGGCGAGGGCACGGTGGGCCACCCCGACCCGGCGCAGCAGCGCAACGGCCCGCTCCAGGGCCTGCGGTTCGGGCACCCCCGCCTTGCGCTGCGCGAGCACCACGTTCTCCACCGCGGTCAGGTGCGGGAACAGATGGAACCGCTGGAAGACCATGCCGACCGTGCGGCGCAGCCGGGGCAGATCGCGGCAGACCATGCGGCCGCCCTCGTGGACGACCTCCCCGGCGACCTCGACGGTGCCCTGGTCCGGGCGCTCCAGCAGGTTCACGCAGCGCATCAGGGTCGTCTTCCCGCCCCCGCTCTGCCCGATGACGCTGACGATGCTGCCCCGGCCGACCTCCAGGTTCACCCGGTCGAGCACGAGCCGGCCGTCGAAGGACTTGCACAGTCCCTCGATCCGTACGACGGCCTGGGAGGAGGCCCGGGTGGCGGGCGTCGCCGCGGCCACTGACTCGGTCATGCGGACACCTCCTTCACGGGGACGGCGGCGGCCGGCTCGGCGGCCAGCAGGGCACGGGCCGCCCGCAGGCGCCGCCGTCGCCACGGCGACAAGGGCACTCCCGACCGGACCTTCCGCTCCAGGAGCAGCAGCAGCTGGGACAGCGGGTAGCACAGGGCGAAGTAGATCGCCGCGATGACCAGGTACACCTCCAGGGCCCGGAAGGTGGCCGAGGTGATGAGCCGCCCCTCGGACATCAGCTCGGCTGCGGAGACGGTGACCAGCAGCGAGGTGGACTTGAGCAGGTCGACCAGCATGGTGTTGGTGCCGGGCAGCGCCAGCCGGAGGGCCTGCGGCAGCACGATGTGGCCGAAGATGCCGGTCCTGCCGATCCCCAGCGCCTCACCGGCCTCGGTCTGCCCGGCGTGCACGCCGCTGATCGCGGCGCGGAAGATCTCGGACAGGTAGGCGGCGTAGAAGACGATCAGGCTGAGGCAGCCTGCCGTGAAGACGTCCAGCCGGATCCCGGCCGAGGCGAGGCCGAAGTAGGTCAGGAAGATGATGGCGAGCAGCGGGATGTTCTTGAACACCTCGGTGTAGACGGCGGCGAGGGCACGCGCCGGCCAGGCCTTGCTGAGCCGGAGCAGCGCCACGGCCAGGCCGAGCAGCACCGCACCCGCGAAGCTGACGACCGTGTAGGACACGGTGCGCCCGAGCGCGGAGATCAGATCGGGTCGGTAGTCGGACCAGGGGACCTCGAAGAGACCGGACATGGCGGCTGCTTTCACTGGGCGATGGACGGGGGCGTCCAGTCCTTGGGCCGGTCCACGCCGCGGCGGGCCGTGGCGACGTCGGCGGCGGGCACGAGGAACTGCTTCGGGTCGCCGCCGTACTTGCGGACGAGCTTGTCCAGCTCGCCGTTCTGGTACATGGCGTCGATCTGCGCGGAGATCGCCCGCTCCAGCTTGGTGGCCTTCTTCGGCAGGTAGAAGCCGGTCTGGTACGGCTGGAAGTACGCGTAGGCGGGCTTGGCCTTCACCTGCGCGGCGGTCGGCGGCGTCAGGTACCGGGTGTCGATCTTCAGCTCCGGACGCTGCTTCTGCGCCGCGATGATGATCAGCGGGTCGAGGAAGCCGACGTCGACCCGGCCCGCGCCCAGGTCGTCGAAGACGCCGTTGGCATCGGGGTAGGCGTGCAGCTTGCCACCCGGCACGGCCTGGATCGACTTGACCCAGACGTAGCCCTCGACGGTGCCCAGGTTCAGGCCCTCGAGGTCCCCGACCGTCTTGTACGTCTTGCCGCTGCGGACGGCCATCGCCGGGGGCGAGTAGTAGGGCGGATCGGTGAACAGCCCCTGTTTCTGCCGGTCGGCGGACCACGCGACGCCGCCGATGGTGATGTCGACCCGGCGGGACTGCACCCCGGCGAGCATGCCGGCGAAGTCCGTCACCTCGGGCTCGATCTTCAGGCCGAGCTTTTTGGCGGCGTAGGCGAGGATGTCGCCGTCGAGTCCGACGATTCTGCCGCCCTGGACGCTGGTGTAGGGGGCGTAGGGCTGGACGGCGACCTTCAGGACGCCGGGCGTGAGCGTGCCCAGCGCGGCGGTTTCGGCGGACACGTTCTTCGGGGCGTCGTCCCCGCCCGAGCCGCAGGCGGCGGTGGACATCAGGAGCATCGCGGACAAAGCGAGAGCGAGCGAGCGCACACGGATCATCGGCTCGGGCCTTCCGTCTCGGTGCTGAAGGATCCCGCCGATTCACCGGACACTGTGCACCCGGCGGGGAGGTGGTGAGGCCCATACGCTAGGCACAGGCCCGCCGCGCGTCACCGTTCACTTCGTACGAACTTGTCGCATGAATCCCCGCCTCCCCTGTACGGTGCGTCCAGCCCGGACCGCCCCTGGCGGGAGGAATCGCCCATGCTGAGCCCGTCACTCGCGCAGGAGATCGCCGGGGACACCTCCGCGGTCATCGGCTTCAACGTGCTGATCACCGACGCGGAGGGCATGGTCATCGGCAGCGGCGACAGCAGCCGCGTCGGCACCTTCCACGAGGCGTCCGTCGAGGTCGTCCGCACCAAGGAACCCGCCACGCACAACACCTCCCAGGCCCAGTCGCTGCGCGGGGTCCGGCCCGGGATCACGCTGCCCCTGGTCACGGACGGGCGGGCGGTGGGAACCGTCGGGATCACCGGCACCCCCGCGCAGGTGGGCCGCTTCGGGCTGCTGGTGAAGCGGCAGACGGAGATCCTGATCCGCGAGTCGGTGATGCTGCGCTCCCGGCTGCTCGCCGAGCGGGCGGCCGAGAAACTGCTCACCGACATCGCCGCGTACGACCCGCTGGTCGTGGAAGGCGACCTCCTGGTGTTCCGGGCCGCCGACCTCGGCTTCGACCTGCGGCTGCGCCGGGTCGCGGTGGCCTTCGAGGTGACCGTGCCGGATTCGGGCGCCCGTCGGGGTGCCCGGGCCCGGGACGTGGCGCTGGTCCGCTCGGAGCTACTGCGGACGGTCCGGGACGTCTTCGCCGACCCGCAGGACATCGTCGCCGGCACGGCTCCTGGCTGGATCGGCGTCCTGCACCGGCTGCCGGCCCGGGCCCCGGCGGACGCGCCGGCCGCCGACTGCCGCCGCGTCACGGACGTCATCGCCGCCCAGGACGGGCTCACCGCCCGCGCGGGCATCGGCGAACCGGCCACCTCCGTCGGCGCTCTGCACGACTCGTACCAGGACGCCTGCGACGCGCTGCGCCTGGGCGCCCGGGTGGACGGCGGCTCCACCGTCCACGCGATCGGCGATCTGCGGGTCCACCAGCTCCTGGCGGCGGTGAGCCAGTCCGCCCGCAACCGGCTGCTCGACCTGACCGCCGCGCGGCTGCGGGAGCAGCCGGACTGGCCGGTCCTGCGCGACACGATCACCGCCTGGTGCGAGAGCGGCTTCAACCTCGTACGGGCGTCAACGGCGCTGCACATCCACCGCAACACCGTCGTCTACCGCATGAACAAGATCGAGCAGCTCACCGGCCGCCCACTGCGCGAGCACCGGACGGCCATGGCCCTGTACCTGGCGTGCCTGGCCGACCGGCTGGGCGGCCCGGACCGCTGACCGTCCGTTCTCAAGGACCTCTAGGCCGTACGCCCCGCCACCAGCCACCTGGAAGGCAGCTCGATGCGCGTGCCGTCGGAGTCGAACTCCGTGGTCACCAGGGGCAGTTCGCCGCTCGCCAGGACGGTGAGCCCGGCCGAGCGCAGGTATTCGGGTACGGCCTCGTCGGAGACCTCGCCGGGGGCGAGGCCGTGCCGGAACACGGGCGCGAGCTTGGGCGGCGGCCCGGCCGGGCCGCTCGCCAGCCCCAGCAGCACCGCCTTGGCCGCCCCCGACAGCTCCACGAGGAAGGCCCGGCCCCGGTCGCCGACCAGCGTGGCGATCCCGTCGACCAACGCCTGCCGGTCGTCCGGCTCACACTGGTGCAGCACGCCCCGCATGTAGACGTTGGCGTCGCCGAACTCGGCGTGCAGGGCCTGCGCCTCGCCCTTCTCGGCGGCGTCCAGCTGCCGGTAGGAGGCCTGCCCCGCCGGGTCGGCCCGCCGGGCGTGGTCGAGGGCCGCGGCGGACAGATCGGCGCCCACGACCCGCGGGAAGCGGTCGGCGAGGAAGCGCGTCTGGGTGCCGTTGCCGCAGCCGAGGTCCACCAGCGGCAGCGCGGGATCGGTCAGGTGCGGTTCGAACAGGGCGAGATGCGGGCCGGCGGTCACGGCCGGCTCGGCGTCCCACATCACCGTCCCCGGTTCGTCGGACGCCTCCCGCCAGAACCCCTCCCAGGCCTCCCGGTACCGGCTCGTCACGCTCATGCCCACTCCCCAGGGTGTCGACGCGGTGGTGTTCAGCGGCGCGGCAGGGTCAGCTCGAACCAGACCGTCTTGCCGGCCTTGGTCCGGCTGGTACCCCACTCGCGGGACAGTGTGCTGACGACCCGCAGACCGCGCCCGGTGTCGTCGAGCGGGCCCGTGCCGAGCAGCGTCGGCAGTTCGTGGTCGTCGTCGTCCACCTCGCACAGCAGGGTGTCGCCGCGGACCAGGCGCAGTTCGACGGGGCGGGCGTGGGAGTGCCGTACGGCGTTGGTGACGAGTTCGCTGACCATCAGCTCGGCGGGCGCGGCCAGCTTCGCCAGGCCCCAGTCGTGCAGTTGCTCGCGGACCGCCGCGCGGGCCCGGCCGACCTCGGCCGGGTCGAGGGCGAGCCGCCACTCCGCCACGTCGTCCGGTTCGATGCCGTTCAGGCGGGCCATCAGCAGCGCCACGTCGTCCTTGCGGCCGCCACGTGTGTTGAGGGCGCGGATGATCGTGTCGCAGGCGTCGTCCATGGAGGCGGCCGGATGGGCGGCCGATTCACAGAGCGTCGCCAGGCCCACGCCGATGTCCTCGCCGCGCACCTCGACCAGCCCGTCGGTGCACATCACCAGCCGGTCGCCGGGCCCGACGCGCACCCGGACCGCCTCGAAGGGCACCCCGCCGACGCCGATGGGCGCTCCGGTGGGCAGGTCGAGCAGTTCGCTGCGCCCGTCGTCGGCGCGGACCAGGACGGGCGGGATGTGACCGGCGTTGGCGAGGTGCAGTTCGCTCGCGATCGGGTCGTACACGGCGTACAGGCAGGTCGCGAGGTAGGTGTCGCCGAGGCGCTGGGCGAGGTCGTCGAGGTTGCGCAGCAGCTGCGCGGGCGGCAGGTCGAGCCCGGCCATGGTCTGCACGGCCGTGCGCAACTGGCCCATCATGGCGGCCGAGTTCAGCCCGTGGCCCATGACGTCGCCGACGACGAACGCGGTGCGGCCGCCGGGCAGTTTCACCGCGTCGAACCAGTCGCCGCCGACCCGTCCGAGCAGCGTGCCCGGCAGATAGCGGGTGGCGATGTCGCAGCCGGCCATGCGGGGCGGGATGTGCGGCAGCATGCTGTCCTGGAGCGTCTCGGCGACGTTCTCCTGGTAGGTGTACATGCGCGCGTTGTCGAGCACGAGGCCCGCGCGGGCGGCGAGTTCGGCACCGGTGACACGGTCCATGTCGTTGAAGACGGGCCGTTCCGGGTGCCGCAGCAGGATCATGAAGCCCAGCACGACATGGCGGGCCTTCAGGGGGACGATCAGCATGGAGCGGCCCGTGATGAGCGGCCGGATGTCGCGCTTCTCGAACTGCGCGGCGATGGCGTGGCCCATCTCCTCGCTGATGCGCGGCACGAGCACGGGCTCGCCGGTCGTCATGCACTGGAAGAACGGCGTGTGCGCCGGGAACGGCATGGCCTCGCCGACGGGCACGACGTCGTCCCAGCGGCCGGGTTCGTCGGTGTGCTCGACGGCGACCCGGTGCCACATGGTCGTCGTGTCGGGCACGCCCTCCGGGAAGCCCTCGCCCGCGACGACCTGTTCGCGCAGGTAGGTCCCGGCGACGTCGGTGAAGCGGGGCACGACGGCCCTGCTGACCTCGAGGATCGTGCGGGACAGGTCGAGGGAGGTGCCGATGCGGCCGCTGACCTCGTTGAGGAACTCCAGGCGCTCGCGGACGGCGGCGTACTCGAGGTCCTCGCCCTCGTCCCGCAGCTCCTCCGGGACGGGCTCGCCGGCGGCCAGGGCCCGCGCGGCCCGTTCCCGGCGTGCCTTGCGCTCGGTGCGCCGGGCGACGCCCCAGTCGGGCGTGACGGGCACCCGCTCGTTCTGGCTGAACTCCAGGACGGGGTAACCGAGTTCGAGGACCTGCGCGACGATGCGGGCGCTCTCGCCGACGCTCATGCTGGGCAGGATCTCGGGGAGTCGGCGGGCGAGGTCCTCCGACCCGGGGAAGTCGGTGTGCAGCGCGAAGCCGGGTGCGATCCGCTCGAACGCCCCGTCGGTGCCGCCGGCCCGCAGCCCGTCCGCGTCGGCGGCCAGCACGAGCAGCCGCTCGGGGCCGGGGCCGATCAGGGGATAGGCCCACCACAGGACGTCGACCCGGTCGCTGCCGGGTGCGGTGAGCCGGGCGCGGCCCGCCGCCGGGTAGGACAGTCCGCCGTCGAGGGACGCTTCGAGGCCGGGGCCGGGGCCGTCGTCGGCCTCGTACGGGGTGGTGTCCTGGTCCTCGGGGAGTGCGCCGGAGACGGGGAGCAGGTCGAGGGCCGCGCGACCGATGGCCTCGTCCTTGGGGACGCCGAACAGGCGCCGTGCGCCGGTGCTCCAGTGCGACACGAGGCCTTCGCGGTCGATGACGACCACGGCCAGGGGGACACGGCCGGGCTCGGTGGCTTCCGTCACCGTGCGGTGCCCGGCCGCGGGGCCGGGTGTGTCCCTCTCGGTGTCACGGTCCATGGCCCAGGCCCTCTCTCCCCACGGATCCGCAAGATCTGTGCCGGCGTCACCACCGTACGGCGACCGCCGGTTGCCATGTGCGGCAATGGGGGAATTCCTCGCGCGGGGTTCGCACCGGCGTGCGACCCCGCGCGCCGGTGCGGGTTCAGTCCTCGTGTCCCAGCTGGAGGTCCCGCTCGGTGCGGCCGCCTCCGGCCACCTGGAGCACGGTGGCGACGGGCGGGTAACCGGCGGCGATCACGGTGTACTCGCCGGAGGACAGGTCGACGAACCGGAACGTGCCGTCGGCGCCGGTGGTGAGGGTGTCGACGACGTTGCCCGCCACGTCGAGCAGCGTCACCCGCGCGTCCTCCACGGGCCGGCCGCCGCCCGCCCGGACGGTGCCGCGCAGGACGGCGCCGCCGGCCAGTTCGATGTCCCGGCGGGTCTCGCGGGCGGCCTGCACGGTGACGGGCAGTGCGGCCGGGCGGAACGCGGGGGCGCTGGCGGCGAGGGTGTACTCGCCGGCCACCAGATCGGTGATGACGTAGCCGCCCTCACGGCCGCTGCGGGTGGTGGCCACGACCTCGCCGTGCGCATTGGTGAGGGTGACGCTGGCGTCCCAAACCGGCGTGCCGTCGGCGGTGACCACACTGCCGACGAGGTTCCCCGCGCCGCCGAGGACGATGTCCAGTTCGACGGGGCGCTCGCCGACGGTCACGGAGACCGCCTGCGGCTGGTGGCCGCCCGCGGCGGCGATCAGCACGTAGGCGCCGGGGCCCGGGTGGCCAGCGCGTAGCGTCCGTCCTCGCCGCTCGCGCCGCGTCCGGTCTGCTGCCCGGTGACGTCGATGAGCGTGAGGGCGGCGCGAGGCACGACGGTCCCGTCGTGGTGCTGCACCGAGCCGCACACGGGGACGCCGGGCGCGTACGCGGCACGCGCCTGCGGGATCGAGGTGGTCCCCGGCGCCGTGTCCGGGTCGGTGGCGGAGGCGTTGTGGGACACCAGGGGTTTCTCCTTGAGGAAGAAGGCGATGACCAGCCCGAGGACCAGCACCGGCACCAGGTAGAGGAAGATCCGCGGCATGGCGTCGGCGTACGCCCGGATGTAGCCGTCGCGCAGCTCCGGGGGCAGGGCGTGGACGAGCTGCGGGGTGATGGACTCGGTATCCGGCAGTCCGGTGCCCGCACGCGCGGGAAGGCTCTCGGTCAGGGCGTCGGCGAGCCGGTCGGCGAGGAGCGCGCCGAAGACGGCGGCTGAGAGACTGCCGCCGATCTGCCGGAAGTAGTTGTTGGCGCTGGTGGCGGTGCCGAGGTCGGTGGGGCGCACCGAGTTCTGCACGGCGAGGATCAGGACCGGCATGACCATGCCGATGCCGGCGCCGAGGACGGCCATCCAGATGCTGTAGTGCAGCCGGGGCGTGTCGGCGTCGAGGCGGGACAGCAGCCACATGCCGGCGACGGAGAGGGCGCCGCCGAGGACCGGGTAGGCCTTGTAGCGGCCGGTGTGGCTGATGAGCTGCCCGGCGATGACCGAGGCGCCGACGATGCCGGCCGTCATGGGCAGCATGAGCAGGCCCGACTCGGTGGCGGAGGCCCCGTCGACCATCTGGAGGTAGGTCGGCAGATAGCTGGCGGCGCCGAACAGCCCGGCTCCGGTCACCAGGCCGACCAGGCCGGTGACGTTGAAGACGGAGTCCCTGAACAGCCGCAGCGGGATGAGGGGTTCGGCGGCGAAGTGCTCCGTGACGAGGAAGAGGACGGCCGCCACGGCCGCCCCCGCGCCGAGGCCGAGGATCATGCGCGAGTCCCAGGCGTACTCCGTGCCGCCCCAGCTGGTCAGCAGGACCAGGCAGGTGGAGGCGGCGGTCAGCAGCAGCGCGCCGAGGAGGTCCAGCCGGGCCTTGCCCGCCGGTTTCGGCAGCTTCAGCGCGATGGCGACGACGACCAGGGTGACCAGGCCGAAGGGCACGTTGACGTAGAAGCACCAGCGCCAGGAGAGATGGTCGGTGAAGTAGCCGCCGAGCAGGGGTCCGGCCACGGACGCGAGGCCGAAGGCGGCGCCGGTCAGGCCCATGTAGCGGCCGCGCTGCCGGGCGGGCACGATGTCCGCGATGATCGCCTGGACGCCGATCATGAGGCCGCCCGCGCCGACGCCCTGGAGGGCGCGGAAGGCGATCAGCTGGTCCATGGTCTGCGCCCGGCCCGCGAGCGCGGAGCCGGCGACGAAGACGACGATCGCGAACTGGAAGACGCCCTTGCGGCCGAGCAGGTCGCCCAGCTTGCCGTAGATCGGCAGTCCGACGGTCGCGGTGAGCAGGTAGGCGGTGATCGCCCAGGACATCCGGTCCAGGCCGTGCAGCTCACCGACGATCTTCGGGAGCGCGGTGGCGACGATCATCTGCTCCAGGGCGGCCAGGAGCAGGGCCAGAAGGAGTGCGAGGAAGACCAACCGCACCCTGCGCGGGCTCAGTTCGGCGGCCGGGGCCCGTGGTGGCTCGGGAGGTTCGGGAGGTGCCACCGCCGGTTCGTCCTGCGCCAGAGTGATCCCGCCCACCTACCGCTCCCCTCGTCGCGCTGCCGCACAATTCCCGCGTAAAAGCGACAACTACGAGCAAGCGCGACGAGTTACGGCACAGGAGCGAGCCGTACGGAGATCACTCGAACCGGTGAGGGGCACAACGGCCCCTGGGTGCTTGAGCCTTGGGGAGGCTACTTCTCGACCTCGGCGGCGAGCCGGGCGAGCAGCGCGTCGTAGATCCGGCCGAGACCCTTGGGCGCGAAGGTCTTCTCGAAGAAGCCGCCGATGCCGCCGGCACCGGTCCAGGTGGTGGTCACGACGACCCGGGACTTGCCGTCGCCGGCCGGGGTGACCCGCCAGGTGGTGACCATGGAGGAGTTGCGGTCCTTCTCGACCAGCTCACCGTCGGTGGGCTCGCTGACCTCCAGGAGGCAGTCGCGCACGCGCTTGCTGGTGGCCTGGAGCTTCCAGTGGACGAGGGTGCCCTCGCCGTCACCGCCCTCCCGGACCTCGTACTCGCTGAACTGCTCGGGCAGCAGCTTCGCGCGCGTGCCGCTGTAGTCGGCGAGGGCGTCGAACACCGTCTCCGCGTCCGCCGCGACGATCCGCTCCGTAGTGGCCTCGACCTGCGCCATCGCTTTCCTCCAGGACATGGGTTCTCGGGGGTTGGGGGCAAGCCAACCACCCCGCCGCCCGGCCCCCCAAATCGGGGTCGCCCAACCCGGTCGAACACGTTCGGAAAACACCCTCGCACGATCAAGGGAACGTGTGTTCTATTCTGTGGGCAGTGCTACCGAGGAGGCGTCATGCGCTGGGACAACCTCACCGAGGACTCCGAACACAGCCGGGCCGACGCCGCGCTGTTCGGCGCGGACGCCGTGACCACCCGTACCTTCGACACGCCGGAGTTCCGCGGGATCACCTTCCACGAGGTCCGGGCCCGCTCGATCATCAACCGGGTGCCGGCGGTCTCCCGGATGTCGTTCCAGTGGACGGTCAACCCCTATCGCGGCTGCTCACACGCATGTGTGTACTGCTTCGCGCGCAAGACGCACAGCTATCTCGACCTCGACACGGGCCTGGGCTTCGACTCCCAGATCGTGGTCAAGATCAACGCGCCGGAGCTGCTGCGCCGCCAGCTCGGCTCGCGCCGCTGGCAGGGCGAGCACATAGCGATGGGCACGAACGTGGACTGCTACCAGCGCGCCGAGGGCCGCTACCGCCTGATGCCGGGCATCATCTCGGCCCTGCGCGACCACGCGAACCCCTTCTCGATCCTGACCAAGGGCACGCTCATCCTGCGCGACCTGGACCTGATCAAGCAGGCCGCGGAGGTGACGGACGTCGGCATCTCCGTCTCGGTCGGCTTCACCGACCAGGAGCTGTGGCGCACCGTCGAGCCGGGCACGCCCGCGCCCGAGCGGCGCCTGGAGGTCGTACGGACCTTCGGTGAGCACGGCATCGGCTGCGGTGTGCTGATGGCACCGGTGATCCCGTTCCTGAGCGACCAGCCGGCCCAACTGCGGGCCGCCGTGCGGGCGATCGCGGCCTCCGGCGCCACGTCCGTCACCCCGCTGGTGCTGCATCTGCGGCCCGGCGCCCGCGAGTGGTTCATGGCCTGGCTGGAGCAGCACCACCCGCACCTGGTGCCCCGCTACCAGCGGCTGTACGCGGAGGGCTCCTACGCCCCGAAGTGGTACCAGCGCCGGATCACCCGCCAGGTGCACGAGCTGGCCGAGGAGTACGGCATCGGGCCCTCGCGCGCGCAGACGCCGCGCCGGATCCGGCCGCCCGAACCGGCCGAGCCACCGACGTCCGAACCGACCCAACTGTCGCTCATATAGGAGCGTTCGAGCGCATCCAGCGACCCAATCGGGTCAAGTCTTGACGGAACACGTTCTTCCAGAGCCGCTTGCCGGGACGAATCGGCGAGGACCGTGAACCCCGCGGCCCCGCCCTCCGTCCTGGAAGGACTCCATGAGAACACGCGCAGCCGTGCTGTGCGGCGCCGCCGTCGCGCTGGCCGGGAGCCTTACGGCCGTGCCCGCCGAGGCGAGCGCACCGCACTCCGAAGAAACCTTTCGCGCTGTGAAACCCAGCTGGAAGAAGTGCGGCACCACCGACTATCCGATGCTCCAGTGCGCGTCCGTCAAGGTGCCGCTCGACCACGCGAACCCGCACGGTCGGCAGATCACCCTCGCGCTGTCCCGCGTCCAGCACA
>KE354427.1 GCA_000415505.1 Streptomyces afghaniensis 772 | reverse complement strand
ACGCGGTCGTCGTCGAACGCGTCCGGCGTCGCCTTCGAGACGTCAGGCCGTCACGGTCGAGTTCCGCTGGCCGGAGATCCGCGGCGTCCACTACCGGGCGAGCCCGGACGGCAAGGCGCTGATGGTCGCCGTGGTCCACATGGACGGCAGGTTCTACGAGTGCGTGGTGGAGGCCAAGCCCAGGACGCGGCTTCAGGAGTGGTTCCCGCAGCTGGCCTGGGTCCTCGGCCACTACCGTCCGATGGGAGTAGGGGCCGCTACGGCAGCCCGTGCACATGCGGACCCACCGCGTTGGACCACGCGTTGCCGGCCGTGGCGTCCCAGTTGGTCGACCAGGTCATCGCGCCCCTGAGGTCCGGATACGTCCGGGGCGGCTTGAACGAGCCGCAGCCCGTGCCCCTGGTCAGACAGTCCAGGGCGCTGTTCACCACGGACGGTGCCACGTACCCGCTGCCCGCCGCCCGGGTCGAGGCCGGCACGCCCAGGCCGACCGTGGGACGGGCGAGGCCGTTCTCCAGCTGGATGCAGGCCAGGGCGGTCAGGAAGTCCACCGAGCCCTGGCTGTAGACCTTGCCGTCGCAGCCGAGCATGGAACCGCTGTTGTAGTACTGCATGTTGACGACCGTCAGGATGTCCTTGATGTTCAGCGCGGTCTGGAAGTAGGAGTTCGACGTCGACTGCATGTCGATGGTCTGCGGGGCCATCGTGATGATCAGCGACGAGCCCGCCTTCGCCGAGAGCGACCGCAGCGCCTGCGTCATGTAGGTCGCGTTCAGGCCGTTCTCCAGGTCGATGTCGACGCCGTCGAAGCCGTACGTCTGCATCAGGGAGTACACGGAGTTCGCGAAGTTCGCCGCCGACGCCGCGTCGTTCACCGCCACGGTGCCGCGTTCACCGCCCACCGAGATGACGACCTTCTTGCCGGCCGCCTGCTTGGCCCTGATGTCCGCCTTGAACTGGTCGACCGTGTAGCCGTTCAGTCCGGCCGAGTCCAGGGTGAAGGTCACCGCACCCGGCGTGGACGTCGCGTCCGCGAACGAGACGGCGATGATGTCGTAGTGGGAGGGCACGTCGGCCAGCTTCTGGACCGTCGCCCCGTTGTTGAAGTTCTGCCAGTAGCCCGTCACCGCGTGCTCGGGAAGCGCGGGGCCCGGGCCGTTCGGCTTGGTGGTGGTCCCCGTCACCGCCGCCGACCTCGGCGACTCACCCGCCGCGTTCGTCGCCGTGACCTGGAAGGAGTACGACGTCGAGGCCGCGAGGCCGGTCACCGTCGCCGAGGTGCCGGAGACCGCCGTGACCTTCGTGCCGTCGCGGTAGACGGTGTAACCCGTCGCTCCCGAGACCGCGTTCCAGGCGAGGGAGACCGAGGAGGACGTCGTGCCGGAGACACTCAGGCCGCCCGGCGCGGACGGGACCGTCGGGCCCGGGTCCGTGCCGCCGCCCCCGTCGGGGCCGAACACCGACACGTCGTCCGCGTAGTACGCCGCCTGCCCGTACCAGCCGTGCGTGTACACCGTCACCGACGTCGTCGACGAACCCGTGGTGAAGGTCGTCGACAGCTGCTTCCAGGAAGCGGAGTCCGGCGTCCAGGTGGACACGTCCGTCGTGCCCGTGCCCGAGACACCGAGGTAGGCGTAACCGCCCCGGACCCAGGCGCCCAGCGTGTACGTCGATCCGGGCTTCACCCTGACCGTCTGGGCGCACCGGGCGTTGTCCTGCCCCGCCGGGGTCGCCTTCAGCGCTGCCGTGCCGGCGTGCACCGGGGAGGAGACGGTCGTACCGCTGCCCGCCGAGCAGGTCCAGTCGCTCAGGCCCGACTCGAAGCCGGCGTTCCTGGCGTTGTTGACGTCGGCGGCGGATGCCTGGCCGACGGTCGTGACAGTGAGGGCCAGGGCCGCCGTGAGGGCGCCCGACCACAGCCGCAGGGATCGTCTGTGTCTGGACATGACAAGAAAATGGTCCAGACCAACGACACTGTCAAGAGGTCCAGACCAACCTGTCCAGCAGCAGCCCGACCGCACACCCTGCCAGCAGCACGCCCGTCGACATCCACAACGCCGGCCCCGCCGGGTCCAGCACCCCCGGCCGCAGCGCCAGCAGCAGCACCTGCGCCGCCGCAGGAGCCGCGCACGCCGCCGCCAGATGCCGCCCCGGCATCTCCCGCCACGGCTGCGGATGCACCCGCGCCGCCGCCCAGGTGGCGAGCACGACACACACCAGGTTCGGCAGGTGCACCAGCGCCAGCGCGGCACCGAACGAGCCGACGCCCCGAGGGCCGACGAACGGGCCGTACACCAGCGTCATCTGGACGTACTCGCTGACGACCAGGACGACGATGCCGACGGCCCAGCAGCGTACGAGCGCCATCAACCGCTCCCGAAGATCTCGACGTAGAGGAGGACCGCGAAGCCCAGCGCGGCCATGCCGCAGCCCGCGACCAGGGCGAGCGACTGGAGTACCGGGGACCAGCTGCCCCGGCCCGCCACCGTCGCCGTGCCCTGCGGATCGTGCGGGTCGTAGGTGACGGTGACGCGGGTGCCCTCCGTCGTCGACCAGCCCGCCAGGTCCTCGAACTCGACCGGCGTGCCGTCGGCCGTACGGAAGGCGAAGAAGTGCCGCCGGGCGTCCGAGCGGTGGTACGGCTCCGTCTCCACCCGGACGCACTCGCCCTGCGCCCGCACCCCTCGCCGCAGCACCCGCGCCACCGTCACCAGCCGCCGCGCGTACTTCCACGACAGCGCGCCGAACAGTGCCACGAGCAGCGCGAGTACGACGTAGCCGGCGCCCGGCACCTCCATGGCTAGTGCACCTCGACCGAGTCGATGATCCGGTCCAGGTCACCGTCCGACAGGGACCCCTTCTGCGCGTCGACCCGGATCGCGAAGGCGGAGTCGGTCGAGTCGAGACCGGCCAGGATCACGCCCTCGACCGGGGTGCCCTTCGCCGGACCGCCGTCCTCGCCGGTCGCCTCGAAGGTGAAGTCGATCCGCTTCGCCTCGTCCGCACCGGCCAGCTCCACGTCCTTCTGGCCCTTGACGTCCGCGCCCATCTGGATGCCGCCTCGGCGGCGATCGCGGCCTGCTCGGCGGAGTTCGCCTCGGTGAACCCGAGCTGCACGGTGATGACCGAGACCTTCCTGCCGCCCTCCGTGCGCACTGCCGCGGCCGCGTTGTGCTTGCCGCGCTCGCCGGCGCTCTGCTCCTCGTACCCCTTCGGATACGAGACGTCGACGCCCTTGGTCTTCAGGGTGCCCCAGCCGACGGGCACCGAGCCGGCGTCGGAGCTCCCGCAGCCGGTCAGGGCCACGGAGGCCGTCAGCAGGGCGGCGGCCAGGAGGGCACGGCGGGTCTTCATCGGCTTGGACTCCGTCTCGTCAGTTCGCACAGTAGCTGTAGGGAAGATAGGAGCGACCGTCCCCGCGGGGCGCCCCCAGGAACCGGGCGTCGGTCAGCGTCTCCGACTTCTTCTCCGTGCTGATCGTCATGCCCAGACTGAGCCCGAGATTCAACTCGAAGCCGTACTCGGCCGCGTTCACCTCACCCGTGTACGTCATCCGGCTCGACCTGCCCTTGTCGAACATCAGTTGCCCGAAGGGGTCGTCGGCGCCCGGGCGGGACGTCGGCGCGTGGTCGTCGAACATGTACTGGAAGGGCGTGGCGACCTGCTCGTTGTTGCTGTCCAGCCAGCGCTCGGCGACCGCCCGGTCCGCGTCGCCCTCGGGGCCGGGGTCGAAACTGACGGAGTTGGTGACGATCTCGATGCCGGTCTGCGAGTCCGTGCCCTTCACGCCGGCGTTCCCGCCCCGCTTGTCGCCGTCCTTCTTGCCGTTGTCGCCGCCCGCCTTGGCGCCGTCCTTCTGGCCGCCCTCCTCGACGGTGCGGGTCATGTCGACGCGGACCAGCTTGCCGGTCTTCTTGTCGTAGGTGACCGTGATGGTGCCGGTCTGCGTCGTGTTCGCCGCGTACTCGCCGCTGAGCGGGCCCGCCTCGTAGCCCACATTGGAGCCGTACTCGATGGACGAGGAGTACGTGTACGACTTGGTGTTCTTGTAGGCGTTGTCCGTCCAGGTGACGTCGGGGGAGTACTTGAACGTGCCGCCGAGCGCGGCGCTCAGTTTCTTCTCGTCGCCCGCCGAGATCTTCAGGCCCGCCGACGCCGAGGCCTCCAGGCCCACCTTGCCGTAGGTGATCTTCCGGTTGTCGCCCAGCTGGTCCTTGATCCGGTTCTGGGTGTCCTCCTCGTCCTTGAGCGGACCGGTCCCGAAGAGATAGGCGATGCTGTCGCCGAGACTGGCCTCCGCGCCCCCGGGCATGGTGCGCCGCATCTCGTACATCTGCAGCTTCTCCACGTCGTCCCGGAACCGCTGGGCCTCCTCGGGACTCTCGAAGACCCAGGTGTCGCCGTTGGTGACCTTGATGCCGAGCCCGAGCTCCACCTTGTCGGCGCCGAACCGGCCCACCTTCATGCCCGGTTTGAAGTCCTTCTTCGCGGCGACCGACGCGGCGTCCGTGAAGGTCAGATAGACCAGCTGGTCCTTGTCGTCGACCGTTCCGTCGCCGTTGACGTCCGTGTTCGCCTTGATGTGCTGCTCCTGGAAGCCGTACTCCTTGCCGATCTCCCAGAAGAGGATCTTCGCCTTGGAGCCCGCCTTGTCCGTGACGGAGGAGACCTGGCACAGCGCCGGCTCGAAGTCGGCGTCGGTGAGGGGCTTGCCCGGCCCGGTCCCGCCCGCCCCGCAGTTGCCGTCACCGGCCACCTTGCAGATCTGCGCGGCGATCTTGTCGTAGACGAGCTGTCCGACGCCGGTGGCAGAGACGGCGAGAACGATCGCGGCGCTGACGACGACCATGCCGAGGTACTCGGTGCCGGTCGCGCCGCGATCGTCGAAGACCGGTCTGTGTCCGTACGTCCGTATGCCACCCCCGCCGGCCATACGGCACACCTCCTTGCCCGAACCACGTGCCTGTGGACGGTGAGAGTAGGGACGCACCCCGGCGGGAGGCGTGGGTCTCAGGGCCCAAACGGAGACCCACCGTCAACACTGGGCCCTCCGGGACCACCGGCCGGGACTACCCGAGCCCCCGCCCGCGACCGGCAAGATGCTCAACCTGCCCCGTTTTGACGCATCTTGTGCAACGACAGTTGCTCCTCAGCTACACAAACGCTGTTCTCCGGTCACAGAGCCGTGGATACAGTGCTGAGGTAGTCACGCAGTGAAGTCACCACGGTGTGCCGCGGTAACAAGGCGGCGCGCCGAGGGCATGGGGAAACGGGGAGCTGCGCGTGCCAACTGCCATTGCCGTGACCAGTGCCGACATGGCGCTGCCGCCACAGGACGAACGCACCCTGCCCGCCGTGGTGCTGCGAGACGTCGACCGGCGCCCGCTGGAGCAGGCGCTCGCAGACATGCAGGCCCTGGTCGAACACCACGGCCATGTGATCGTGGTGTGCTCACAGGCCGCGCCCATCACCGTGCAGCGACGGCTGTACACCCTGCGCTCCCTCATGGAGACCGACCGGATCGCCCTCTTCCAGCCCGATCTGCCCCCGCTCGGACTCGCCGTCCTGGCCCGCCAGTTACGACAGCTCGCGTCCTGCGACATCAGCCCCGGCGTCCTCGCCTCCGCCGGGCGGCTGCTCGTGCACTACATCCACGCCGGCGCGCTGCTCAACTCCGTCGCCCGGCTCGACCGGGTCCCCGTCGGCCTGAAGTCGCACGCCAAGTCCTGGGTGCCCGGCAGCCAGTTCGGCGTCCTCGCCCACCCGGAGCCGCAGCTCGTCAGGATCACCCCCGAAGCCACCCTGCCTGGCCCCGAGTTCGGCACCTGGATGCTGGTCGCCAAGGGGCAGCTCCCGTCCGACTGGGTCACGGGCACCCTCGCCCCGTCCTGGAAGGTGCAGGGCCTGCGCGAGACCCCGCTCCCAGCCGAGTCACCGGGTTGGTGGGGCACCGGCAAGCTGATCGAGTTCTGCAGTTACCTGCCCGACCTGTCGGTCCTCTACCAACTGGTCACCTCCGTACGGCGGACCCGCTGCCACTGGTGCGGCATCGACGTCATCGGCGACCGCTGCGTGTTCTGCTCGGCCACGCCGCCCGTCCACGACCAACCCCGCCAGAACCCGCACGAGAACCAAACGCCCGTCGGGTGAGTCCTGAACCACAGGGCGCGCCACGGGACTCGCGTCACAGGGTCCTGGCCCCGGCCCGCACGGACCACCGCTCACACCCGTTCGTTTCCGCTCGACCGATATCCCCAATGAGGTTGTACGGTTCATGAATTCCCGTCAGCGCCGCGGCGTGATTCTCCTGCTCCTGTCGGTCGTCTGCGCCCTCGGCGCCTTCGCCGGCGTGCTGTCCGTCATCAGCGACGTGAAGTCCAAGGTCGGCCCCGAGGTCACCGCCTACCGGCTCAAGTCCGACGTACCGCCCTACACCACCCTCAGCACGGGCCAGTTCGAGAAGATCGAGATGCCCGAACGGTGGCTGTCGGACAACGCCGTCACCGACCTGCGCGAGATCCAGGGCAAGATCGCCGTGACCACGCTGCAAGCGGGCTCGCTGCTCCAGTCCGACATGATCGTCCGCCAGCCGGCCCTCCAGCCCGGCCAGCAGGAGGTCGCCATCATGATCGACGCGGCGACCGGTGTGGCGGGCAAGATCACGCCCGGTTCCTCGGTCAACGTCTACGCCACCTTCGAGGGCAAGCGCGAGGGCGACCCCGACCAGTCGAAGATCATCGTGACCAACGCCAAGGTCCTCGACGTCGGCGAACTCACCGCGCTGAAACCGGACGAGAACAACCGCACCCAGCAGCCCACCGACGCCGTCCCCATCACCTTCGCGCTGTCCGCCCTCGACGCCCAGCGCCTCACCTACGCCGAGTCGTTCGCCCAGCGGGTCCGGCTCGCGCTGGTCGCGCCCGGCAGCGACACCACCGTCCCCGAGCAGGACCGGACGTACGAACTCGCGAAGGACAAGTGAGAGGCCCGCATGCCCACGAGGATCCTCCCGGCAGTCGGTGACGCGGACGCGGTCCGGTCGATCACGACGCTGCTCAGCCAGCTCCCGGACGCCGAGCCGGTGGCACCGGTGGTCGACTCCACCCAGCTCATCGACACCCTCGCGCGACTGGCCGCCGAGTCCGTCGACGAACTGCCCGAGGTCGTGGTCGTGCACGAGCGCATCGGCCCGGTCCCCGCGCTGGAACTGATCCGCGAAGTCGCCCTGCGCTTCCCGGCCGTCGGCGTCATCCTCGTCACCTCGGACGCGAGCCCCGGCCTCATGCAGGCCGCCATGGACTACGGCGCCCGCGGCATGGTCGCCCTGCCCCTGAGCTACGAGGAACTCGCCAGCCGCGTCCAGGCGGTCGCCCAGTGGTCCGTCGGCGTACGCCGGCACCTGGGCGCCGGCGCCGACGTGTTCACCGGTGTCGGAGGCACGGTGGTCACGGTGAGCGGAGCCAAGGGCGGCGTGGGCACGACCCTGACGGCGATCCAGCTGGCCCTCGCCGCCCAGGCCTCCGGCCGCAGCACGGCGCTGGTCGACATGGACCTGCAGACCGGTGATGTGGCCTCGTACCTGGACGTCCAGTTCCGCCGGTCCGTGGTCGACCTGGCCGCCATCACGGACATCTCCCCGCGTGTCCTGGCCGACGCGGTCTTCCGCCACGACACCGGACTCGTCCTGCTGCTCGCCCCGGCCGAAGGGGAACGCGGCGAGGACGTCACCGACCGCGCCGCCCGCCAGATCGTCAGCGCCCTGCGCTCCCGCTACGAGGTCGTCGTCATCGACTGCGGCGCCCAGCTGAACGGCGCGGGGGCGGCCGCCGTGGAGATGGCCGACAGGGCCCTGCTGGTCACGACGCCGGACGTGGTCGCGGTACGGGGCGCCAAGCGGGCGGTGCGGATGTGGGACCGGCTCCAGATCCGCAAGGCGGAGGAGACGACCATCGTCGTCAACCGGTACTCGCGCGGTACGGAGATCCAGCCGCCGCTGATCCAGAAGATCACCGGCACGGCCGTCGCGGCCACCGCGGTCCCCGCCAACTTCAAGGAACTGCAGAGCGTCGTGGACGCGGGCCGCATCCACGAACTGGAGAGCAAGAGCTCGGTGAAGCAGGCCCTGTGGGGCCTGGCCGGCGAACTGGGGCTGGTCAAGGTCCCCGAGGGCGCCCAGAAGGCGGGCCGGTTGCGGGGGGACCGGGGGTCGGTGAACTTCCGGCGGCGGAAGGAAGGAGGGGGATGAGAATGGTGATGAGAACGCCCAGGTCCGCGAGACGGCGGGACGACGGCCAGGTCACCATCGAGTTCCTCGGCATGATGCCGACGATCATCGTGACGCTGGTGGTGCTGTGGCAGCTCGTGCTGGTGGGCTACACCTACACGCTCGCGGGGAACGCCGCTGACGAGGCGGTGCGGGCAGGGACGGCGGCGGAGTACGACCGTCCGGGCAAGTGCGAGCAGGCGGGACTGGACAAGCTGTCGGACGCGTGGCGGTCCGGCGCCGAGGTGAGCTGCGGAGGTACCGGCTCCGGCTACATCACCTCCGACGTCGAGCTCCAGGTCCCCGTCCTCTTCCCGGGCACGATCGCCTTCCCGTTCACGGTCAAAGGCCACGCGGGTGCGGTCGAGGAGGCGAAGTGAGATGGCGTACGTCCGTAGAGAGCGCGATCGCGGCCAGGTCGCCATCGAGTACCTCGGGTTCCTCCCGATCCTGCTGCTCGTCGCCATGGCGGCCGTGCAACTCGGCCTGATCGCCTACACGGCCCAGCAGGCGGGCACGGCGGCCCGGACGGGAGCGCGCAGCGCGTCGCTGAACGGGCCGCACGAGGCGGACTGCCGGGCGGCGGTGAGCAGTTGGCTGGCCGATCAAACCGACTGCCCGGCTTCCTTCGGCGCGGACGAGGTCACCGTCACGGCCACGGTGCAGATCCCGTCCCTCGTGCCGGGCTGGGAGTTCGACCCGGCCGTCAAGACCGCGACGATGCCGCGCGACCACTGAACGGAGCACCGGACTCATGAGCCTGCGAGCACGCATCAACACCCCTGAGGAAAACGGAAATCGGGGCGAGGACGGCCACATGGTCGCCTCCTACCGGGCCAAGCTCCTGGAGGAGATCGACCTCGCGGAGATGAGTTCGCTGGCCGCCGCCGAGCGCAGGGCGCGGCTGGAGCGGGTGCTCGGGCACATCATCAGCCGTGAGGGCCCGGTGCTGTCGACGATGGAACGCTCGCAGCTGATCCGCAGGGTGGTGGACGAGGCGCTGGGCCTCGGCATCCTGGAGCCGCTGCTGGAGGACGCGTCCATCACGGAGATCATGGTCAACGGCCCGGACGCGATCTTCGTGGAGCGCGGCGGCCGCGTGGAGCAGCTGCCGATGCGCTTCGCCTCGAACGACCAGCTGATGCAGACGATCGAGCGGATCGTCTCGACCGTCAACCGCCGCGTGGACGAGTCGAACCCGATGGTCGACGCCCGCCTCCCCTCCGGCGAACGCGTCAACGTCATCATCCCGCCCCTGTCCCTGACCGGCGCCACCCTCACGATCCGCCGCTTCCCGCGCTCCTTCACACTCCAGGAGCTGATCGGCCTGGGCTCGCTGGACGAGCACATGCTGTACCTGCTGGCGGGCCTGGTGCAGGCGAAGTTCAACGTCATCGTCTCGGGCGCGACGGGCACCGGAAAGACGACCCTGCTCAACGCTCTGTCGGGCCTGATCCCGGAGGGCGAGCGCATCATCACCATCGAGGACTCGGCCGAACTCCAGCTCCAGCAGGCGCACGTGATCCGCCTGGAATCCCGCCCGGCGAACGTGGAGGGCAAGGGCCAGATCACGATCCGCGACCTGGTCCGCAACTCCCTCCGTATGCGCCCCGACCGCATCGTCGTCGGTGAGGTCCGCGGCGGCGAGTCGCTGGACATGCTCCAGGCGATGTCGACGGGCCACGACGGCTCGCTGGCCACCGTCCACGCCAACAGCGCGGAGGACGCGCTGATGCGCCTGCAGACCCTGGCCTCCATGTCGGAGGTGGAGATCCCGTTCGTGGCGCTGCACGACCAGATCAACAGCGCGGTCGACGTCATCGTCCAGCTCACCCGCTTCGCGGACGGTGCCCGCCGTATCACCGAGATCGCGCTGCTGGAGAGCCACGGCAGCGAGCCGTACCGACTGGTCACGGTCGCCCGCTTCAACGCCCAACCCATGGCGGCGGACGGCCGTATCCACGGCGCCTTCGAGTACCACCCCCTCCCGCGCCGCACCGCCGACCGCCTCTACATGGCGAGCCAGCCCATTCCCCAGGCCTTCGGCATCGCCCAGTCCGCGGACCAGCTAGCCACCCGAGAAGCCAGGTAGGAACCGTCCCCATGGAACTGCACACGCTCATCACGCTCACGACCGGCATCACCTTGCTGACCTGCGTCCTGACGGTCATGGGCCTGCACTCCTACGCCATGGGCAAGGCGCAGCGGCAGGCGCTCGTCGACCGCCTGTCGGCCACCGGCCAGATCCAGGTCGGCGGCCGCCGCCGGAACTTCCGCGGGATCGACCGCCGCCTGCGGCGCACCAAGCTCGGCAAGAAACTGGAACTCCGCCTGGCGGCCACCGGCCTGGACATCACCCCGGGCGAGTTCTTCGTCTACATGCTCGCCACGGTGGCGGGCCTGTGGCTGATCGGCCAGGCGGCCCTGGCCCCGTTCTTCGGCCCGCTGGCCGGTCTGCTGGGCATCTGGGTGGCCCTGCAGTTCCTCAACTGGCAGCGGCAGAAACGCATCGAGAAGTTCATCAACCAGCTCCCGGAACTGGCCCGCATCCTCGCCAACGCGACCCAGGCCGGACTCGCGCTGCGCACGGCGATCGGCATGGCCGCGGAGGAACTGGAGGCCCCGGCGGGCGAGGAACTCGGCAAGGTGGCCGACCAACTGGCGATCGGCGCGTCGATGGACGACGCCCTGGGCGAACTGGCGGACCGACTCCCCTCCCGTGAACTGGTCGTCCTGGTCACCACACTCGTCCTGTCCAACCGCGCGGGCGGCCAGGTGGTCAGCGCGCTGCGGAACCTGACGGAGACGCTGGAGGAACGCAAGGAGACGCGACGGGAGGTCCGCACCCAGCTGTCGCAGGTGAACATGACCTCGTACGCGGTGCCGGTGCTGGGCGTGGGCTCCCTGTTCCTGATGAACGGCGTGAAGGACGGGGCACTGGAGCGCATGACGGGCTCACCGCTCGGCCAGGGGGCGGTCATCATCGCCTTCTCCCTCTACGCCGTCGGCTTCATCCTCATCCGCCGCCTGTCCCGCATCGACGTCTGAGAAGGCCGGAGCAGAATCATGGGACTTCTTCTCGCACTGGTCATGGGCCTCAGCGTCTGGGGCGTCTTCGCCGGCATCCGCATGTACCGCGCCGAGGCCAAACTCCCCGGCGACCTCGCGCTCGCCCTGGAGGTCGGCTCCACCCGTACGGGCGCCGTGGACTCGCTCATCGACCGCCTCGGCATGCGCTATGCCCCCGCGGTCCTGCGCCTGATGGGCCCCAAGCAGGTCGCCAAGTACCGACGCAAGATCGACCTCGCGGGCAACCCCGGCGGCCTGACGATCGACCGCTACGCGGCCCGGCGGGCGGTGTACGGGGCTCTCGGCGGGGTCGGCTGCCTGGTCTTCCTGATGCGCGGCCAGCTCGTCGTGGCGCTGCTCCTGCTCGCCTTCGGGGCGTTCTGGACGGAGGTCGGCATCTGGGCGGCGATCCGCATCCGCAAGGACGTGATCGAGCGGACCCTGCCGGACTTCCTGGACGTGCTGGCGGTCGTGGTGAGCGCGGGCCTGGGATTCCGCCAGGCCCTGGACCGCGTCGCCTCGAAGTACGAGGGCCCCTGGGCCGACGAACTGCGCATCACGCTTCGCCAGATGGACCTGGGCATGAGCCGCCGCCAGGCCTTCGCGGAACTGCGCCGCCGCAACGACTCCGAGCAGGTCGCCATGTTCGTCACGGCGTTGCAGCAGGGCGAGGAACTGGGCGCCCCGATCGTCGACACGCTGGTCGCCCTCGCCAAGGACATGCGGCGTACGGATGCGCAGAACGCCCGCCGCAAGGCCGCGCGTGCCGTTCCCAAGGCCACGATGATGATCACGACCTTCATGGTCCCGGCCACGATGCTCCTCCTCGGCGCCGGACTGATCCTCGGCTCGGGCACCGACTTCGGCGTTGTCACGGGCGAGTAGGGGGCGAGACCATGTCGATGACAGGAGAACGCACCGGGCGGCTGCGCCGCCGCCCGAGAACACCGGAGATCACCACCCCACCGGCAGGCACCGTCCTGCCGGCACACGTCCGCACAGGCGCCCCCGACATCCCGGTGACGTCGGCGACACCGGCGCTGCCGCCGGGGTGGGAGCGGGCGGACGCGTCGGTGGGCGGGGCGGTGGGCCGGGCGATGGGCGGGGCGCACACGGCCGTGCCGGTCCCCGCGAACGGAGGTCCGGCCGCCGACGGTGCACAGCCGCCACACGGGTCACCCGCACCCGCCGACGAAAGCCGCGGCGGCGGTACCGGTGGTGCGACTAATAGGCCGGTCCCGGCCGAAGGCCGGGCGAAACCCGCCCCCGAACACCCGGCGATACCCATCCAGATCAACGCCCTGCAGGCCATGTGCCGGCAGGTCTTCGGCTTCCGGCTGGCCATGATCGCCCTGGCAACCCCCACGGCCCTCATCAACGCCAACGAGGGCCTCCCCACCCGCCTGGTGGGCGCGGCCGTGGTCATCACCTTCATGACCTCCTACGTCCTGTTCAGGGACTGGGAACGCTTCGGCCCCCTTCTCCTGCGCCACCCCACTCTCCTGGCCGCGGACACCCTCTTCGGCGCCCTCCTGCTCATCTCGGCGGGCCCGGGCAGCACCCTCGCCTACGTCAGTGTCTGCACCCCTCTCCTCGCCGGCCTGGTCTACGGCTGGCGCGGAGCGGCCGTGTTCGCCTCCCTGCAGGCCCTGCTGCTCCTCCTGATCCAGGCGGCGATGGAGGACCCCCAGCCCGGCATCGCCGAGTCGTCCCTCCTGCCCGGCCTCTGCGTCATCGCCGGTGCCGTCGGCTCCAGCCTCCGCAACCTCATGCTCCGCTTCGGCGCGGCCACCCAGGCCCTGACGACGGTCCAGGCCCGCCTGGCCGTCACGGAGGCGGTCGGCGCGGAACGGGCCCGACTGGCCCGCGAGATGCACGACTCGGTCGCCAAGACCCTGCACGGCGTCGCCCTGGCCGCGGACGGTCTGGCGGGCTCGGCGGGCGCCGCCCACATGGACGTGGCCCTGGTGAAGCAGCAGGCCGACCTGGTCGCCCGGTCAGCCCGCCGAGCCGCCGCCGAATCCCGCGAACTCCTGGCGGACCTGCGCCGCGAATCGGACCCCGGCCAGGGCACGGACGTACTGGTCGAACTGGCGGCGCGCACCCGCGACTTCAGCGCCCGCACGGGCCTCTCGGCGGTCTACCGCCCCACCGGTGACCACTCCGTACCCCCCGTGCCGCCCGCCGTGGCCCGCCAGCTCCTCACCATCGCCTCGGAGGCCATGGAGAACGCCCACCGCCACGCGGGCCCGACCCGGGTCGACGTCCGCGCGGGCGTCCACGGCGACCTGCTCCGCATCAGCGTCTACGACGACGGCCGCGGCCTCCCGCCCGGAACCACCCTCGAACAACTACGCCGAGCGGGTCACTTCGGCCTGGTCGGCATGGTCGAGCGGGCCGCCTCGGTGGGCGCCCGCATCCGCATCGGCCGGGGCGGCCACCCCAAGGGAACGGAAGTCCGCCTGGAGCTACCGCTGGCGGCCCTGACCGCACCCCACGGCTGACCACCCATGACATTCATGACCACGCCGCACACGTCCCCCACGACACGAGAGGAGGCAGCCGATGCCGGACCAGACGACCCCACACCCCGGCGCCTCACAGCCGCCACCGCAACAGAACCCGTTCGACTTCCCGCAGCCCGCAGAGCCGAGCCGACTCAGGGTCGTCGTGGCCGATGACAACCCGGTGGTCCGCGCCGGCCTCACCGCCCTGCTCTCCGGCCGTGAGGACATCACGGTGGTGGCGGAGGCGGCCGACGGCCGCGAGGCCTACGAGGCCGCCCAACAGCACCGGCCCGACGTCGTCCTCCTCGACGTCCGCATGCCCGGCGTGGACGGCATCTCGGCGCTCCCGTACCTGGTGCGGATCGCCCCGGTCGTCATGCTGACCTACAGCAGGGAGTCGGAGATCGTCCAGGAGGCCCTCCGCCGGGGAGCGGGCGGCTACCTGGTCCACGGCGAGTTCACGGCCGGTCAGCTGGTCGACGCGGTCAGGGACATCAAGCAGGGCAGGGCCCACTTCACGCCCACGGCAGCGGGAGCGCTGCTGGCCCAGCTCCGGCAGGGCCAGGGGCAGGGCCACGGCCAGGCTCCGGGGGACTCGCCGCTACCGGATGGACTGGGCCAGGCGAATGCGAATGCATACGGAAATTCCGCTTCCGCATGGCCGCATAATCAAACCCAACTACCCACTCAACCAGCCGATATGAGTCTCCCGCACGTCCCGCCCCCACCCACTTCCCCAGAAAACCTTTCGCAAGTGCAACCGGATGTGGGACAGTCTTCGTCTGGGTGGACGAGTGGCCGTCCGGCCGCTCCCGACAGGTCGCGGTTCCAACTGAGTACGAGGGAGGCGGAGATCATGGACCTCATCGCGTCCGGCATGAACAACCAGCAGATCGCCGCCACCTGCTTCATCAGCGAGAAGACGGTCAAGAACCACATCAACCGCATCTTCGCCAAGCTCCACAGCACCAGCCGCTCCGAGGCCGCGGCGAAGTGGCTCGGCACGGCACCGGGCTCACACCGAGGACTGGGGTGACCATCGGTGACGGTATGGGGGAAGAGTTCGTTGGGCCCGTGCGATTGGGCCCTGGATTGGGCCCTGGGACCCTCTGGCGGACCGGGCGTTCCGCCGTACGTTTCTGGTGTCGAAAGCGGCACCGCCGAAACCGGAGGGGTACACCATGAGCGACCTGATGCTGAAGACGGCTGTTGCGACCAAGGTCCGCGTGAACGGCTGGAAGAACACCACCGTCGAGGCCATGCAGCGCCGGTCCGGCGACAAGGGCCAGACCGCGGTCGAGTACCTGGGCATCATCGCGGTGGTTGTGGCGATCGTGCTGGCGATCACGGGTACCAACCTCGGTCAGACGATCCTCGGAAAGATTCAGGCGCAGATCGCCAAGGTCGCTCCTTGATGCGACTTCGCCGGTACGGCGACGCAGGGCAGGCCTTCCCCATCTACATCACGGTGGTGGGGGGCCTGCTCTTCCTCGCGTTTGCCTACTTTGCGGTCGGCCAGGCCGCGGCGAATCGGAACGGCGCCCAGACCGCAGCCGACGCGGCGGCACTCGCGGCTGCCCAGGACAGGCGGGACCAGCTCGCGGGCGCATGGGTGAAAGACGTACTCGACCCGAGTAAGTGGCAGGGCATCTTCAACGGGATCGCCGAAGGGCTCGGTCCGTCGTGCTGGCGGGCACATCAGCTCGCCGAACGGAACGATGCCCGAGTGATCAGCTGCTCCGATCAGGAAGGTCCGCTGCGCTTCACGGTCGAGGTCGAGACCAACAAGCCCATGGGGGACTCCGTTGTCCCCGGCGAGGCGAACCGGAAATCGAACGCGTCCGCCACGGCCGTGATCGAGCCCCGCTGCGACTTCGACCCCCCAGCTGCGGACGCCAAGCCCGACATACTCCCGCGGCTTCTGTGCAAGGACGGCCGGAACTGGGACCTGGATCCGGACGATCTCGATCTCGATGTTCTGCCGAAACCCGAGGACCTCTTCGACGTCCATCTGGCCGACTGACAAGCGAACGACGAGTGATGAAGGAAGCAGACAGATGAGCATTCGGTTCACTGCGAAGGCCCGCAGGGGGATGGTCGCGTTGACCGTTGCGGCCGGACTGGCTCTTGGCGTGGCCGGCTGCGGCGGCGGCGGAGAGGACGACAACAAGTCGAGCCCGTCGGCGTCCACGTCGAAGAACAGTGGCTCCAAGCCGAGTGCTCAGAAGGGGCAGTCGGAGACGCCCCTGGCCGAACTCAAGGGCACGGACGGTCTGCTCCTCCAGATCACCTCTGCCCAGAGGGACTCGGGCGGCTTCCTCACCGTGAACGGAACCGTGAAGAACGACGGAGCCAAGTCCGCCGTGATTCCTCCGCAGACAAGCGGTGACGAGACTGAGGTCATCGCGCACGGTCCCTCACTGGGCGGCGCCACCATCGTGGATTCCAAGGGTAAAAAGCGCTATTACACGCTGCGTGACACCGAAGGACGCCCGCTGACGACGACCGGGCTCGGAAACCTCGAAGCGGGCCAGACCCTCCCGGTCTTCATGCAGTTCCCCGCACCGCCGACGAGCACCACCGAGGTCAGTTTGCAGGTACCGACGTTCTCCAGCGGCACGATCAAGATCTCCGGGTGAGGCCGGTCATGACCCGTACACACACCCGGAAGGCGACACCACGCCTCGCCCTGGTCCTCACGGCCGCTTCGGTCATGGTCGCCACGAACCTCTACGGCGCCGTATCGGCCCATGCCGACGAAAGCCCCAGCGTGCCCCCCGGCACCGAGGCCTCGGCCTCCGCCCCCGTCAAGGTCGACCCGAACGACCCCGACCTCAAACTCCCTGAGGGCGCCACCCTGGCCGCCGCCAAGGTCCTCGACATCAAACAGGTCGTAGAAGACCAAAGCGGCGACGAACGCCGGGAAGACACCAACGCCGACGTCAAGTTCGCCCTCCAGGCCGAGGTCCTCTTCGGCAAGGACAGCGCGAAGCTCAGCGCGCAGGCGAAGGCCCGCATCTCCGCGATCGCCGAGGAGATCAAGACCCAGAACGCGACGAAGATCCGCGTCTTCGGCTTCACCGACAACCTCGGCTCCTCCGCCCACGGCGACGTCCTGTCCAAGCAGCGCGCAAACGCCGTACAGGAGGTCCTGGACCAGGAGCTGAACGACTCCAACGTCACCTACGAGGTACGCGGCTACGGCGAGCAGTACCCGATCGCGGACAACTCCACGGAGGCCGGCCGCAAGAAGAACCGGCGCGTCGAGGTCTCCTTCCCGCGCACGGAGAGCTGAGTCACCAGCGCCCCTCACCCGGGGCCCGTCTCGCGCCACCGCAGGCAGGGACGGGCCCGGGCCCTGCGGTTCAAGTTGGGCCAAGGGTGGGTCCGGGGGCCCATGTGTCAGTGTTCGATTCTCCATAGCCTCAGCCGGGTGCCCGCCTTGAATGCCCGCCCGCTGAACTGAGGTCACACATGTCCGGTGCCGGTAACTCGATACCCCCGACCGGGATTTGGGGAGCGCAGAACACCCCCTCCTGGGACCGGCGTTCGCCGCTGCCACGGGAACTGGGCTGGGCGCAGGTACTCCTGTGGGCGCAGTTCGCGCTGACGGTGCTGTACGTGGTCACCGTGCTGTCGGTGGTGACGTACTACTCCGGAGAGATCTTCGGGATCCTGGTCTACGACTCGCTGCCCAGCGTGGCCGGGGTCTACCTGGCCCGGCGCCTGTGGCGGGGCGGGGTGTGGACGAGCCGCGCACTGATCGCCGTTCAGGCGTGGATCGTGTGGCTGTCGCTCGGCACGCTGTTGCACGGTGATCTGCGGGGCTTCACGCAGGCGGCGATGCCGGTTGCGGTCATCGTGCTGTTGCGTCGGGCCCGGTCGCGAGAGTGGTTCGAGATCCTTCCCCAGGACAGGGAGGAGCGCCGGGCGTTCAACCTGGCCAGGATGATCCGCTGGCGGCGGGACGAGGGCCAGACCGCGGTGGAGTACGCGGGGCTCATCGCGGTGGTCGCGGCGATCATCGTCGCGCTGTCGGTGGGCGGCCTCGGCGGGCGTATCGCCGACGGCATCCAGTCGGCGGTCTGCTCGGTGACGGGCGCGGCCTGCCCCGCTCCGCAGGGCGATGGCACCGAGACGGGTGCGGCCGGGGACAACAACGACGATGCGCAGCAAGACGGTTCGGACACCGGCACCGGCACCGACACTGGCACCGCAGGCGGCAACGGCGCGGACCCGGACGGCGGCGCGGGGGCAGATGCCGCTGGGGGCGCGAACGGCGAGACAGGCACGGAAGGCGACTCAGGCACCCAGGCCGGTCCCGGCGGCCAGGACGGCACGAGCACCGGCGGTGCTACAGGCGGCAACAACACCGACGGCGGTCCGGCCTGGTCGACTCGGATCATCACCTACGAGGGCGCGGGGACGAACGACACGGTCCCCCTCGCTCCGGGGCCGTTCGACGAGAGGTCGCTCTGGGACGACGTACACGACCAGGAACGCCACGACAGGACGTTCATGGACCACGTCCGTGGCTTCTTCGTGGCCCCGACCAAGAGCTTCCTGGCCAGCACCATGGACGTCGTCAGCGACCCGGTCGGCTCGATCAAGGACAGCTGGAACGGCCTGAAGGGCTACACCACCAACTGGTGGGGCGACAAGTCCGACGAGCTGGGCAAGGAGTGGGACAAGGGGAACTACGTCTCCTCCGTATGGGGCTGGGTCAACTCTCCCGAGGATTTCGTGTCCGACCTTGCGACCGACACGTTCGTCGACAAGGAGAACTGGGAGAAGGGCAACTACGGCGCTTCCATCGGCAACACCGTTGTCGGCGTCGTCGGCATCTTCAGCCCGAAGACCATCACGAAGTTCACCAAGTTCAAGAAGCTGGCCGAGGTCGGTGAATCCCTCGACAAGGCGGCGGACGCCGCGGAGAAGGCCCGCAAGGCGGCGAAGGCGGGCGACTTCGACGGCGCGAAGAAGGCCGCGGACGAGGCGCAGAAGCACGCCGACGAGACGAAGAAGAAGGCCGAGGAGAACGGCAGCTGCACGATCGCGATCGGGCGCGTCCCGTACGGCGGTGGCGGCAGCCTGCGCGGAGTCCCGGGCACCGGCACAGGCGTCCTGGCAGCCCCGCAGGCCGGCCGGATCGTCGTCGCCGCAGGAGGCGGCAAGGAATGCACGGGCGACGACGCCGACGACGCCCGCCAGGCCCAGCAGGAGGCGCTGGACGCGCGGGCCGATCTGCTGCGGGAGCAGATCAAGGCGTCCAAGCGGCTCCCGGGGGACGAGAAGGTCAACCTGCAGGAGGCCCAGCTCGAGAACCTGCTCAGGCGGGCCAAGGACGACGTCGACCCGAACTCCAAGGACATCAGCAAGAAGGAGGCGGCCGACGCCATCGCCGACGTCTCGGAGCTGGTGAACCAGAAGAACATCCACAACATCAGCAGGGAGAAGCTCGCCGCCAAGGTGCTGAACTCCAAGACCAAGGACCAGCTCGCCGAGAACCTCGCCGAGGTGAACGCTACGAAGCGTGTGGCGCAGGACGAGGCGGCGGATGGCAGCACGGTGTACTCGGACATCGGTGACACCAAGGAGCGGCGGGACAAGGGCGAGTCGCCGGTACGTCCGGACGGCCGGGGTGGCGAGATCGACGTCACGGGCATACCGGACGCCGATGTGGCCTACCGTGGCAAGGACGGCAAGGTGCACGTCGTGGAGGTCAAGAACACGGGGAACGCGACGACCAAGAGCTCCATCGCCACCCAAGTGACGAGGTTGGGCGAGTGGCAGAAGGCGGAGCCTGGCCGCGTCGCCCGCTATGAGATCGCCTCCACCAAGGGGTGGCAGAAGATCTTCGACGGGTTCAAGCCCAAGAAACGGGGCGAGGTCCCTCCCGAAGGAACGCCAGCCTCCAGCATGGCGGACAACGGGGTCGGCGCCCGCATCGCCGGCCAGGACGTGACCCCCGCACAGCTCAGGGCGATGAACGATGCCTGGAATGCCAAGAGCGAGGCTGAGAAGTACGACGCTCTACGCTCCGGCAAGATGAAGGATCCGAGGACCGCGATGGAGCACCTGGGGGTGTCATGACGTACGACGAGGACCATGCGCAGGTTCCCGAGGACCGTACAGCTGCGCTCCTCGGAGAGCTGGAGGCGGCGATGGCCGCTGCGCCGCCGAGAACGAGCGGCTGGCCGGACGAGCTGGAGGACCTCTGGGATCGGACCCAGGATGAGCCCGGTCTCCCGCTCACCGACGAGCAGCGTCAGCACTTCGCGGCCCGACGGGAACGCTGGGAGGCTTCGTTTAAGGTGCAGCGGTTGCTGCAGTCCCTGCGGGAAGCCGTGCAGCGAGGTGGGCTCCTTGACGCCTCCCGGGCCGCTGCGCTTGCCGAGGCGTGCGTACACGCCCGTCTGGGTGTCTATAACGACATCTGGCTGCTCCGCGATCTCGGCCGCCCGCACGGTGAGCAGGCACTGGCGCGCCTCGTACAGGACGAGTCGGTGGACGAAGGCGACCGTCGGGAGGCCCGCGAGTGGCTCGCGAAGCTGCGTGAATCGGAGTACAAGATGCGGGCGGCTCATCCTGTCAACGGCGAGGAACTGCTCCTGCCGCAAGTGGTACGCGATCTGACGACCGGCCGGGCCGGCGGCTGGGAGATCGAGAACGAGCCGGCTCCGGAACGCTTCGCCCAGGCCCGGGCGGTTCTCGAAGCGCTGTTGCCTGACAAGCGGTTGGCGTCGGAGGAACCTCCCGAGTGGGGTGGGGATTGGCTGGAGGATGCGGATGACCGGCCCGCGTGGCTTGAAGTCGAGATGGTGCTCCAACCCCTCGTCCCGGATGCGCGATCGGTCACACGGGAGCGCCTGATCTGGGGCTGGCATGAGTGCAAGCGGCTCGGCATCGACCTGGAGGACACGGATCCGGAGGCTTTCGCCGACCGCTGGGCAACCCGCATCGCCGCATTTCTGGCACGGGGAATGCTCGAATGGCTGTGGCGCGAGGACTGCTTCGCTCCTTGGGCCCTGGACCTCGCCATGCGCTACATCGACCGGAACGTCGCAGTGGCCGAGGCGACGCGACTGCTCACCGAGGCGGCGGAGGTCGGCTCGCAGTGGGGGCCCACAGCAGGTGGTCGGCCTGGCCCGCCTTGACGTCCCGGATGAGCGCCCGGGGGCATCACGGCGAAGTGAAGAACACGGTGAACCCGACGTGTCAGCCGGAATTCGTCGGGGAGATCAACACACTCTCTGAGTGGAAGAAGGCGAATCCGAGCAGAACGGCTCGAGTTGAGAGCGACAAGCCTGATAAATGGATAGCCATCACCCCGTGACGCACGACTGGTGCCGCCAGGTTTCCGTTCAGCCGCCGAACCAGACGACGAGGCGGACGTTGTCCTCACCATGGAGTTCGGACAGCGTGCCCATCACATTCCACACAGGTTGCCACGGCCCGTCGGTCGGTACCAGGTCGCGATAAGCAGGGATGACAGGTCGGTACACCTCGTCGCCGAGCAGGAGCTCTCCGTCGGCGGGCCACCGGGAGGGAGCGATGTTGCCTTCTCCGAACTTGGCGGCGGCCGAGTCGTACAGCGCATCCGGGAGTGCGGCCAATCCGTCAGGTACGAAGGATCCGTCCTGGGTACGGGACCAGCGCCGGACCCAGTGCCGAGACGGGCCGTCGGTGCAGGGGGCATTCCAGTCGACAGCCGACAGTTCACGCCACGAGAACCACGAATGGCTGTGGCCAGCGAAATCGTCCGCATCCCTTCGTACCGTGTCCGACATATCTACAGGGGCTCCGCGCTCAGGGAAGAGAGCTCTGACAGGCTCCACACTCCGGACGTCAAAGAGTGCTGACCACGACATGTAATCGCGGGCCCAGTGAAGGTACCGGAGTTCGGAGAAGGTCTCCCACAGCACGTGTTCAGTGCCATAGCGTCCAGGCTGGGGTCTGCATTCCAGCCATCCATACAAGCCGGCACTCATATAAGCGACTCTATCCAATGCTGCCGCTGCTGAGTGTTCTAATGGCTGGCTATTGACCCCGACCCCGGCCGCTTCACCGACACGGAGGGCGACTTGTGGACACCTACCTGCTGCCCGTTGCCATGCGCGAGTTGCCACCGCCTTGGCACGATCTGACATACCGCAGGTCTCAGGCCCCGGAGGCACTTGCCCCCACGGAGGAGAGACGTGAGCAGGCCCGGCACGTGCTGCGCGCGTGCCTGCCCGACCGGCGGCAGAGTGTGCACGACTGGGACGAGGAACTACGGGACTTCTACGACGACCGCGATGACCACACCTTGGACGAGGCAGACGCCTGGTTGACCCGGATCATGCCGACCACTTCCCAGGTCACTCGGGAGCGGGTGGTACAGGTGGTCGGAGCCTGGGCTGACATGGGGATTCCTACAGTGCCTGAGCCACCGACTGAACAGTGGGTCGACAGGGTGGCGGCGGAGTGGGCCGCCTCGGTGCGGCAGGCACTGGCGTACGACGCCTTCGCTTTCATAGAGCGCGCAACTACCGCGGGATTGCTGAACGATGGGGAGTCTGAAGACGCCGCGCTGCTCGCAGCGGCGTTCGTGCGGGTCGGCATGGCGGTCGAGGCGGCGGTGCGCCTGCTTGTCTCGCTCGGTCGTCCGCGCGGTGAACAGGCCCTGATGGAGCTCGTACACGACGACGAGGTCCGGGACTTCCGCCCGTATGTGCGTTCCCGGCTTCTCGGGCTGCGCCGTTCGGTGTACGAGGATCGAGCCCGGGAAGTCACCCGCGACGAGGAGCCGCTGCTGCCCGAAGGGCTGCAGGGCCTTCCGCATTCCTGGCAGAACGACTTCGACTGGGGCGCGACCGCGCCGGATTCACACAGCCTCGCCCAGGTGCGTTCAGCACTGGAGGCGTGTCTGACTGTCGAGCGAGTGCCGGCTGACGCGCAGATGTGCAGTAACGCCCCGGCGGACAGCAGTGCCATCGCTGAGGTGGTGCGTGCCCTGATGCCGTACCCACGACTGGTCACTCGCGAGCGAATGAAGGAGGCGTGGCGCGAGTGCCAGTCGTTGGGATTCGATTTCCAAGGCATGGACGCCGCGTCCTTCGCCAAGGTCTGGTGCAAGAGGATTGCTGACCGGGTCGCCGCAGCGGTCTTCCGCTGGCTCGCTGACCTCCCGCAAGGCGGAGGAGCGGCAGGCGACAGGGAACTGGCTGTTCTGTCGGCAACGACCCTTTGGGCCGCGGAACTCGCCGAGCGGTGTGTCCGGTGCGGCAGCGCGGTAGAGGAGGCCATCTGGTTCCTCCATCGCACGGATGACGTGCCGGACAGCCGGGAAGCCCTGGCGCGACTGGCCTTCGACCCGAGCCTGCCGGTCACTACGAGGAACGCCGCGCAGGAGTGGGCGCCATGACGCCCCAACATTCGTTGCTGACCCGCAAAAGGTGTACGACGGGGCGAGGGACCGATAACGCTCTTCAGCGGATGCCGGCGTCCGGCCCATGCGCGGAGTCCCTCGCCTTCGAGGTGACTCAGCCGGGGGAGTACGGCGACGAAGACGGTGCGGGCGTACTCCTCGGTCCGCAGCAGCCCTGGTACGTGCATGACCAGGGCCGTCCGCACGCGCGTGGCATGCCACTCGAACTAGGCGATGTCCAGCAGTACGACAGGCAGGGCACCCAGGTACTGTTCCCACCACCCTCGTTCCGTGCCTTCGGCCATGGTGACCAGTGCTGACACGTAAGGACCCGAAAACCGTGATGGAGTATCTGGGGGTCTCATGACCGGTGATCAGCAGGTGCCTGAGATCCTCGGGGAACTGGCGGCAGCGATGGCCGACGCTCCGCCGACCACCGACGGCTACTGGACCTCCGAAGAATTGCACGACCTCTACGAGCGGTTTGAGAAGGAGCCTGACCTGCCGCTTACCGATGGTCAGCGGCGGCTCTTCATGGCCCAACGAGCCCGCAGTGCGGCGTCGTCACGTGTCCATAGTCTGTTGCGCTCGCTGGAGAAGGCTGTGGAGCACGGCCAGGTGACCGCCGTCCCAGACGCTGCCGTTCTTGCTGAGGCGTGTGTGCGCGCCAGACTCGCGGCGTTCGATGCGATCAGCGTCCTCTACCGCCTGGGTGTGCCGTACGGCGAGCAGGCGCTGGCACGACTGGTTTCCGACAGGCATGTGGGCGACAGCGATCGACGCTGGGGCCGCTGGTGGCTGAGGCGCCTGCGGGAGCCGATGTACCGGGGGATGGCGAGCCGTCCTGTCGAAGGTGAGGAGCCATTGCTGCCAGAGCTGGTACGGAACCTGACAGTCGGTTGGCAGGGCGGCTGGGAGATCGAGGAAGAACCGACGCAGGCGCGCTTCGCTCAGGCCCGCGCCATTCTTGAAGCGCTTTTGCCCAGCACGAGGCTGCCGTTTCCGGAGCCCACTCCGGAATGGGAGGGGGACTGGGACGAAGACGAGGATGAGCGCCCCGATTGGCTGGAGATCCGCATGGTGCTGCGAGATCTGATGCCGGATGTCGGGTTGGTTACCCGAGAGCGCATGACCGAGGGCTGGTACGAGTGCAAGCAGCTGGGGCTGGATTTGCAAGGCGAAGGGCCTGAGGAGTTCGGTGACCGATGGGCCACGCGCATTGGTGCCTGGACCGCGGAAGGCATTCTGTCCTGGCTTTGGCGAGAGGACCAGTTCTCCCCATGGGCCCAGGACCTCGCCAGGCGCTACATCGACCGGAATGTCGCCGTGACCGAGGCGACTCGCCTGCTGTCCGAGGCGGCGGAGAGCGGTTCCTGAAGCCGTGGCATACGAAGAGGCGCACGCGGAGGTTCCCGAGGACCGCACAACTGCGCTCCTAGGAGAGTTGGAGGCGGCGATCGCCGCTGCCCCGCCGAGAACGAGCGGCTGGCCGGAGGAACTGGAGGACCTCTGGGATCGGGCCCACGAGGAGCCCGGTCTCCCGCTCACTGACGAGCAGCGTCAGCACTTCGCGGCCCGTCGGGAAGATTGGGAGGCGTCGTTCAAGGTCCAACGGCTGCTGCGTTCCCTGCAAGAAGCCGTGGAACGTGGCGAGGTCCTGGACGTCCTACGAGCTGCTGCGCTGGCCGAAACATCCGCGCACCGCGGTCTCGGTGTCCGTCAGGACATCGCCCTGCTCCGCGACCTCGGCCGCCCGCACGGCGAGCAGGCGCTGGCGCGCCTGGTGAAGGACGAGTCCGTGGGCGAAGGCGATCGACAGGACGCCCGTGAGTGGCTCGCGAAGCTGAGGAGACCGGAGTACAGGGCACGGGCGGCTCGTCCCGCCGACGGCGAGGAGCTGCTCCTGCCCAAGGTGGTACGCGATCTGACATCCGGCTGGTCCGGCGGCTGGGAGATCGAGAACGAACCGACACCGGAACGCTTTGCCCAGGCCCGGGCCGTTCTCGAAGCGCTGCTGCCAGGCAAACGGCTTGCGCCGGAGGAACCTCCCGAATGGGAGGGAGAGTGGCTGGAGGATGCGGAGGACCGGCCGGCGTGGCTGGAAGTCCACATGGTCCTCATCCCCCTGATGCCCGACGCACGGTTGGTCACGCGGGAGCGTCTGATCTGGGCCTGGTACGAGTGTGAGCGACTGGGCATCGACTTGGAGGACACCAACCCCGAGGCGTTCGCCGAGCGGTGGGCCGCCCGCATCGCCGGAAACCTGGCCCGAGGAATGCTCGAATGGCTATGGCGCGAGGACTGCTTCGCCCCCTGGGCCCAAGACTTCGCCATGCGCTACATCGACCGGAACGTCGCGGTGGCCGAAGCGACCCGCCTGCTCTCCGAGGCGGCGGAGGCCGGCTACCGTAGCCCCCCGCAGTTAGGGCCTACAGCAGGTGGTCGGCCTGGCCCGCCTTGATGTTTCCCGGATGGGAGTACGGAAGGCATCGCGGCGGTCGGTCCCGCGGCCACCGCTCCGGCGAAATGAAGGAGCCGAAGACCACGATGGACTAGCGGGCGTCGCATGACGCACGCCGAGCGGGCGGCCACGATCCTCTACGACATCTCGGCGGCGATCGCAGCCGCGCCGCCCACCACCGACGGCTGGACCGAGGACGAGTACGAGCTCTACGACCGGTTCGAGAAGGAACCCGACCTGCGGCTCACCGACGAGCAGCGACAACGCTTCGCCGCCGCGCGCGCCCGCCAACGGGCGGTGTACCGGATCGAAGATCTATTGCACTCGCTGAAGGAGGCCGTTCGACTGGGTGAGGTCTCGGCTTCCGCCGAGATCGCGGAAGCGACTGAGTCGTGCGTTCGCGCCGATCTGGCCGCGCTGTCGGCGATCGACCTGTTCAAGGTACTCGGCACGCCCTACGGCGAGCAGGCGCTGGCTCGTGTGGTGGTCGACGAGTCGGTGGGCGAGTACGACCGGTGCTGGGCCCGCGCGCATCTCATCCGGCTGCGGGCGCCAGTGTATGAGGAGATGGCGGCCCGCTCGGTCGAGGGCGAGGAACCTCTGCTTCTCCAGGTTGTACGCGACTTCGCGTATGGAAGGCACGGCGGTGTCACCACACCCGATGACCCGGAGGCCACGGAGGAGCTCATCGCCCACGCTCGGGCCGTTCTCGAAGCGCTGCTGCTCGACCGCCCGCTGGAGTGGCCGGAGCCGCCGCCCGAACCGGAAGATCGCTGGTGGGAGCGGGAAGAGGGGCTGCCAGGGTGGGCAGAAGTCTGCATCGTGCTCCCCGGGTTGATGCCGAACGCACGGCGGGTCACCAGGGAACGAATGACCGAGGGCTGGCACGAGTGCGTACGGCTCGGTATTGGCCTGCAGGACTCCGGGCGCGAGGACTTCATCGACCGATGGGTTACCCGCATCGGCGCCTGGATTGTGGAGTGGATCTTCTCTTGGCTCGCGTTGCACTTCCCCGCTGGGTCGACGGAACTGGCAACCCTGTACGCAGAACGCCGTGTCGCCGTCGAGCAGGCATCAGTCCTGCTCTCCGAGGCGGCGGATGTCCACTCCTGAAGCCGTGGCAATGGGGCCGAGCAACTGGGCCCCCATACGGCCTCATCGACAGTTCATACCTGGGGCCGGTCCTACAGCAGGTGGTCGGCCTTACCTGCCTTGATCTCCCGGATGAGCGCCCGGAGGGCATCACGGCTGTCGGTCAGATGGCGCTCCTCCTGCCCGGCGACGGCGATGTAGGCGTTTCCGTCCGCGTCGGTGCCTATGCGGAAGCAGTTGTTGCCCTCGCCGCAGTACGGGTCTTCCCAGGTGATGCCGGTCACGGTGGCTTCCTTACGGTCAGAGTTCGCGGACGACGCTGCGAATGAGGTCACGCGAGGCCGCCGTCGGCAGCGCTGAGTCGTCCATCCAGTCCAGATGAGCACGGTACTTGGTGAGCTGCGCCTCCGCGCCGGTGAATTCCGGTCCGTGTGCGGAGTCCAGCTGCACGGTGTCGAGTTGGGGCACGGCCCCGTCGGCGTACAGGAGCGCGTGCCCTGCCCCGGGGAACCCGCCCACGCTCGTCGGGATCACCCGTACGTCGATCGTGTCGTGCTCGGACCGCTCGGCCAGGTGCTCCAGTTGCTGCCGGGTCACCTCGACGCCGCCGTACGGCATACGGAGCGCGGCTTCGTGGACGTAGGCGACGTACGGCAGTGACTCGGGCCGGTCGAAGACCTGCTGCCGCTCCATGCGGTGCGCCACGCGCAGCTCCACCTCCAGCCGGCTCAGCGCGGGGAGGACGGCGGCGAAGACGGCACGGGCGTACTCCTCGGTCTGGAGGAGTCCCGGCACGTGCATGACCTGTGCGGTCCGTACGCGCGTCGCATGCCACTCCAACTCGGCGATGTCCAGCAGCCCGGCGGGCAGCGTGCCCCGGTGGCGTTCCCACCAGCCCCGCTCTTTGCTGTCGGCCATGGCGACCAGCGCCTCGACGTAACGTGCGTCCGCACATGCGTAGTTGCAGGCGAGCGTGCGGACACGGTCGGCTGAGAACGGGCGGATCCCCGACTCCATGTTGGACAGCCGGGTTCGGTCGATGCCCAGCAATCCGGCGGCGTACTCCGTGGTCGCCCCCGCCGCGAGTCTCATCTTCCGCAACTCGGCACCCAGACGCTTCTGTCGCTCCGTCGGCGTACTTCTCGTGGCCATGCCGCCCCTTCTTCAGCTGTGGTGCCCCTCAGTCTGCCGGTGCGCGACGCCAAGGTCCATCGCGATAGGGGTAATTATCTCCAATCTGATGGACACTGTGACTCTGGTCCCTATACGGTCAGTGACAGATCGACTACACAACTCTCCGCCGAAAACGGAAGCGCATCACGCGTGCCCACCCACACACTCCTGCCCTGGGAGGGGTGGGCCCGCGTCAGGGAGACGAGCCACCCGGCGGAGCAGAATCCCCGACGACCAAGGGAGTTGCCATGCCCGCGTCCGTGACCACCTGCTCGTCCCCGACCACCGCCCCCACACCCCCGACCCCCGAGACCCTCGCCTATAGCCTCACGCTCCCTGCCGCACTCCAAAGCCCGGCCATCGCCCGCACGGCGACGCGGACGATCCTGCGAGCCCACGGCCTGGAGGACGTCACCGACGCAGCGGTGCAAGCGGTCGGCGAACTCGCGGCCTGCGCCTGCCGGTTCACACCCTCCGCAGAGGTCTACGTGTCGCTTCGCTACCGGGAGTCCGCCCTGCGCGTGATCCTCTACGACGGCCACCCGCGTCACATGAATCCCCACCTGGCGGCCGCCTGCGACACCCGCCGCCGAGCGGCCCTGCGGGTGCTCGCCTGTGTGGTCCGGGCGTGCGGCGGCAACTGGGGTTTCGGTGAGGCGCGCGAACCGGGCGGCGGTACGCGCATGTGGGCCGTGCTTCCGCACCACGGCGCCCGGGCGTACGTACGCGGCGGCGGCGTACTCAAGCGATAGTCCCCGCCATTTGGGCCCCGTTTTGGGGCCACGGGCCCATCCCGTCCCGCCGGCCCCTTCCTACTCTCGGGCCGTGTCGTAGAGCGAGGGTGGGGGGACATGGCTTCGATCGGGGGAGCGCCGGAGTTCGGGGCCGGGTGGCCGTCGGGGCCTGGTCGGCGGAGGGACATGCCGGGCTCGCTCGCGACGGCGCTGGTCCTCGTCCACACCCTCTTCGTGGTCACGGTCGTCGGCGGCCTCGGCCTCCTGCTCACCGCGGCCTCGTACGACGCCCTGGACGGCGGCGTCCTCGCCCTGACCGCCTACGCCGCCGCCCCAGGAGCAGTCGGCTGGTGGTTGGCCCGGCGTACCTGGGAGGGCGGAGCCAGGATCAGGGGCGGGCTGATCGCCGTACAGATCTGGCTGATCCTCGGCTCGATATCCAACATCACCGACGGATCACCGCGCGGCTACACCCAGCTCTTCCTCCCCACGCTGATCCTCTACTTCCTCACCCGTGGGGACAGCCGCGACTGGTACCGCCTCCCCGAATCGGCCAGAGCCGAACGCCGCCCCTTCTCCCTGGCCCGGATGATCCGCTGGCGCCGGGACGAGGGCCAGACGGCGGTGGAGTACGCGGGGCTGATCGCGGTAGTCGCCGCGATCATCACCGCCCTCGTCGTCAGCGGCCTGGGCACCCAGGTCTATGGCGGCCTCCAGTCGGCGATCTGCAAGGTCACCGGCACGGCATGCCCGGCGGAAACAGGAAACGGCGGCGAGGAGGTCCAGGCCGGCGACGGCGCGGACGGGACCGACGGTGAAGACACAGTCGGCCAGGGTCAGGGCCAGGGCGGCCAGGACGAGGGCGGCCAAGGCGCCGAGAACGGCGGATCCGCTGACGGCGGCACCGGGAGCGGCGGTACAGGCAACGGCGATACAGGCAACGGAGACACGGGCAACGGCGATACCGGGAACGACGGCTCCGGCGGAAACGGGCCCGGCGGAGCCGATTCCGGAGGCCAGGACACCCCCGGATCCGGCTCGGGCGGCCAGGTCGGTGAGGAGGGTGTCGGCAACGGCTCCGCCTCGCAGGACCGCGAGGACACCACCGTCTCGTACCCCGAGGAGACCGACGAAGAGAAGAACGACGCAGCTGAGGGTGAGCCCGGATGGGAGGAGGACGAGCAGGCCGCTGGGGACGGCGGCGACGACGGCGGCGACGACGGCTGCACCTCCGGCGTCGGGGCCTTCTTCGGCTGTGTGGGGGACCAGTTCAAGCAGGTGGGACAGGGCCTGTTCGTCGACGGCATCTGGGGTGACGTCACGGGCATCTGGGACACGGTCACCAACCCGGGTGAGGCATGGGAGGGCCTGAAGGACTACGGCAGCTCGCTGGGCGACCAGTGGTCCGAGGACGCCAAGGACGCAGGCGAGAAGTGGGAGAACGGCGACTACTTCGACGCGCTCACCGACTGGGGCGGCGCGTCGTGGAACACGGGCGTCAAGGTCCTGGACGACACGTTCGTGGGCGACGAGGTCCGCGACCAGTGGAACGACGGCGAGAAAACCCGCGCGGTCACCACCGTCGCCTGGAACGTGGGCTCGCTCTTCATCCCCGGCTACGGCGAAGCCAAGATCGTTCAGAAACTCGGCAAACTCGGGAAGCTCGGGAAGCTCACCGAGAACGCCGCGAAGGCGGCGGAGGACGCCAGGAAGGCGGCCAAGGCCGGTGACGCCGACGCCGCAGCGAAGGCGGCGAAGGAGGCCGACGAGGCGGCGGACGCGGCCGAGGAGAGGGCGAGGAAGTCCGGCTGCACCATTGCCTCTGCCCCCGGCCGCCGTGTCCCGTACGGCGACATCCCGGGCCTGACCGGGTCCGCCGGCAGCGGCACCACGGTCCTCGCCGCCGGCGGGGCCCGCGCCCCCTATGTCGTACTGGCCGAAGGCGGCTGCGACGAGGAGGCCAAGAAACAGGCGGAGGAAGCCCGCAAGCAGGCCGAGGCGGCCGAGGCGGCCGAGAAGGAGGCGAAGAAGGAAGAAAGCCGCAAGAAGGTCGCCAAGTGGAAGAAGCCGTCCTGGTACAACGACCTGAAGAACCCGCGAAAGGGCTCCAAGGACGGCGGTGACGGCCAGTGGAAGGCCAAGAAGGCGGTGGCGTACTGGCCGAGCATGGAGCGCTGGATGCGCTACCAGGAGCAGGTCACCAATGTGAAGCGGGGCAAGGAATACGCTGTCAAGGATCCGAGGACAGGCAGGGACGTCGACTTCGATGGCTGGGACTCGTCACGGCAGACTTACATCGAGGCGAAGTTCGGATACGGCAAGAAGGTCGGCAAGGACGGGACTCTTCAGAAGGCCCAGGCGGACAAGTTCATCGAGCAGGCGCAGCGCCAGCTGCGGGCTGCGAACGGCAAGCCCGTCGAATGGAACTTCTCCAACAAACGGGTGGCCGAGGCCGCACAGAAGGCGTTCGACGACGCCGACCTGGACGTGGTGGTCAAGCACATCCCGGCGGAGAAGTAGGAAAGAGGAGCGCGTATGTCGGGCGAAGTGGTCGTGAAGGTCTCCTGGGGTCCCAGGCCGGAGACACCTCTGCAATTGGCTCAGCGGTGGCTGGAGCTCCTGACCGGGCTGTCGGAGCTGTCGGAGCTGTCGGAGGGGGCGCCGGCCGAGTGGCGCTGGGAGGAGGATTCCGGCCCGGGACAGCTCGTACCCGTGGAATCCGAGGATTTCACGGCGGCACTGGAGGCGGCTAACACACAGGACGACCGGGACATCCTCGGCTACACGGCCAACGTCGTGGCCACTCAGTCGGACGGCGCATACCTGCGGGCCAGGGTGATCGCGGGAGGCTCGAACGAATACTCCCCGTTCACGGCGGTGCTGCACCTGTTCCCCGCATCTGGTGCGGCGGCCGTACCGCTCACGGGCCGGTTCACCGAGGTGCTGGCGCTTCTGGCGGACGTGTGGGACGCGGACCATGGGCTGACTTACGACCGGCCGCTGTACAACGAGCTCAGGTCGGCCTATGGCCTGCGGGCCTCCCACCCGCGCGCGGGGTGGGCGGTCTACCTGTCGGAGAGCCGCGCCGCGCGCGTCCCGGACGACTTCTCTGCGCTCCGGCGCCTGCCCGCCAGGCACGGCGGAGTTGTTCTGGAGATCGCGGACAGCTCTGGCGGAACGCCGTCCACCCAGGCGGTGCTCGCCGCTCACAAGACGCTTGCCGGGACTGGTGCCCTGGACCCCCTGCCGGTCCCGTCCACGGAGGCGAAGCTGTGACGGTGCGGGTCGGTGAGCGGTTCAGGATCTCGGTGAACGACGAAACAGTGAGTGTCCCTCGATGAGCGTGCAGCAGTACATCGCCCGCATCGACGAACTCCTGGCCCGCCCCCTGACCGGCGGCGACGCCTACCACCTCGTCACCCTGCACGAGAGCCGGGACTTCGCTCCGCCGAACGATGACTGGGACGAACTCATGCGGACCAGCGAGGAGTTCGAGGGGGAGCTGAGAGACCTGGCAGCGGCGTTGGACGCCCGGTGGGGTCCGCACGGGTCCATGTCCATGGAGGATCACGCCAACGCCTTACTGGACCCGGACGACGACGAGCTGCCGCCCTTCTTCCGGGAGCTGTGCGAGAGCGGATACTTCGGCGACCTCCTGTACTGGCGGGTCGGCGACCGTCTGGTCGCCGCGAGCGTCGGCCATGAGGACAAAGAGGAGCCGGTCGTGCTGTTCGCCGGGGTGACCGGTTCCTATGAGGGGTTCCCCGACTAGGACGCCCACGGGGCACTTCCATCGCGGCGTTGCTCCCACCGCCGGATAGCTTTGGCTCGCTGAAGCCAAGCCTCGCCTCTTAACGGGAGCCGACCGTGAACCGCCGCCCCTACACCTTCGACTGGCCGGAGACCGGGGACAAGGAGAAAGACGCGGTCCTTTCGGACGGCGAGCAGTCCATCGAGGCTGTCGACTTGGCGATCGTGAACCAGGACGCGCTCGACAAGCCGTACCTCTACTACTACGAGGGCGAGGCCGCCGCCACCACGCAGAAGTTCATCCAGAACTACGTCGATCACGAGGCCGCCATCACGGGCGCCTACCGCTTCTACGCCCCTGAGGTGGCGGTCGACAAGGACGGAACGGCGTCGCTCAGTTACTGCGAGGACCAGGGCAAGGCCTACGTGAAGTACCTCAAGACCGACAAGGTCAAGAAGACGAAGGTCACTGCCAAGAGCTACGTCCTCTACCGCACGTCGCTCAAGAAGAACGACAAGGGTGTCTGGGTGATCCAGAAGATCGTTTCGCAGAGCGGGAGTCCCAAGTGCCAGCCGTGATGCGTCCGTCGGAGGCGCAATCAGCGGTCGTCATTGACGCGTGAGCAAGCGCCCCGGCCGCAAGGTCACTGTAAGGATCCGGAGAGCACCAGGCGTACCGGGGCGTCGACTGACCGGACGGCGGAGACCAGACGTGGCGGGATGGCGGGACGGCAGGGATGAGCGAGTCCGATACGGAGCCGAATGCGGAGGAGACGTGGGACCCGCAGGTGGCACGGTGGCGCGAACCGGAGGGTGACTACGTCCTGCCCCACGCGCTGCGGTCCCTGCCCCAGCCCTGGGACGAGGCCGACTGGAGGCGGATCGCGGAACTGCCCCGCACCGACGAGCGGCTGGCGGAAGCCCGGCGGGTGGTGACCGTACTCCTGGACGACCCGGAACTGACTCGGCATGTACCTCAGCCGCCGTCGCCCGGCCTGTTGTGGCACGTGTGGGAGGAGTTCCACCAGGCCGTCGGGAAGAGCATGCCCCGCACGAGCGACGTGACATGGTCCGGTGTGGACGAGCTGGTCCGCGCGTGGCGGGACCGTCCGCACCCTTGTCCGCTGCAACGGCACGTCGTACGGCACGTCGAAGCGGCGGTGCTGGCCATGATCCCGTCACTGCGGAACGACATCGCCGACTCGGTCTTCCGTTGGCTGACTCTCGATCCTGACCCGGGCCGCTTCGCCGACTGGGCAGTGGGCCTGGCCGAGCGTTGCGTGACCGAGGGCATCGGTGCCGACTCGGCCATCGAACTGCTGGGCGCGATGGGCGGTCCAGCGGCCAGGGCGACACTGCGGCGCCTGTCGGTGAAGCCGGACGGTCCGGCGAGTTGGGAGAACGCGGAAGCGGCACAGGGCATGCTCTTCGACCGGTGGAGCGATGGAACCCGCTGATGATCTATGACGTCCTCTTGGTCGGGCCGCCGGTTTCGCCCAGGTCGCTCGCCGAGGCCCTGGCGGGGGCGGTGAGGACCGAAGGCGCCGACGTCGACGTGGCCGACCGGGACGGCGACCAGAGCCGACGCGACTGGACCGCACCTGTCCTGTGCGGCTACCTCAGGCTGCGCGGCGACCTGTCGTTTGTTCTGTATCCGGCCGAGGAGGACCTTCCGTCGGCTTACTGGCTGGCGACCTCGTCAGGAGAGTCCGTCCGCGCCCGGCTGTACGCGTCGGACGACGAACCTCCCGTGTACACGATCGACGCGGTTGAGTCCGCGGTCGCCCAACTCCCACACATCCGTGTCAGTGACCTGCCGGAGATCGCCCGCAAAGAGGGTGACAGGTAGTGGCGCCGTCGCGGCTCGTCATGGCCTCAGATCCGCATCGGCCGGCCCTGAGCTACGTGATGACCTCGACCGACACACCCCTCCGTACCCCCACCCGCCATCACCCCTGCCTCCGCCTCCACCACGTGCCGGGCACGCAGCCGCGGCATCCCCAACCGCCCCGGCCGCATGGTCCGCACGGCGATGACGCGAAGGTGCCGATCGAGATAGGCGACATCGATCGGCATGCGCATACGAAAGGTGTGCACGCTGTTGGCGGGGGAGAGGAGGATCGCCCCGTCGACGGAATCCCGTCCCAACAGCCCCTTCGTCCGGGCTCGATAGGAGGTGGCGATCTCCAGAGGAACAGTGACAGGCGGCCCTTCACCACCCCCATGTACGACCAACTCCCCGCGCCCGTCCCGCCAACGCCGCCCCATACGGGCCCCCCTCCGACCGCGTCACCTGCCACTTGCCAACGGCTGTACGAACCCGAACGTATCCATAGAGGCGTAGGCCTCACATGGGTCCACGGGCCCATGCCCTTTGCTGGTTCGTGAGTGAAACGCCCGGCATGACGTCACGCCTGACGGGCGGATTGGCGCGTTATGCAACCGTTACGGCTTGAACTGGTCGGCGAAACGCCGATTCCTCCCCATACAGCCCCGTGAGTTGACAACCTTCACTCTGGTGCGGCTCCACACCGCTGTATAGCTTTGGTTCGCTCAAGAGAAGCCTCGCCTCTTAACGGGAGCCGACCGTGAACCGCCGCCCCACCCTCCTCGCAGCGCTCACGCTGACCGCCGCTGCGGCCCTGACGCTGTCCGCGTGCGGGAGCGATGACAGCCCCGAGGGCAAGGACAACGACAAGATCGCGGGAGCCGATACCGGTGCCGGTACCGCCTCGCCCAGCGCATCGGCCCAGCAGGCCGCCGGCCGCCCGGAGATCAAGCTGCCGTCCGACCTGACCATGACCTTCGAAGGCGGCAAGACGGGTGACGCCGTCAAGGACGCCGTACTCGCTGACAACGCCGAGCGTATGCGCTCGGTCAACGCGGCGATCGCGGGAACGGACCCCGAGGCGAAGGCGCTGAACTTCTACAACACCGGCAGGGCGTTGGAGGCGGCCGCGATCTGGGTGGACAAGTTCAAGAAGGCCGATCTCGGCATCACGGGCACCATCCGGTACTACGACCGGACCGTGACACTCGATGGCAGCAAGGCGGCCTCTGTCGTGTTCTGCGCCGACGAGAGCAAGGGCTACGCCAAGGACCTCAAGACGAACAAGCCCAAGGTCACCACGCCCTCCGATGAGGACTTCATCCTTTACAACACGCGGCTGGAGAAGAACAGCGACGGGGTCTGGCAGACCGCCCGCATCGTTTCGACCGCAGGAGCGAAGCAATGCCTGAAGTGAAACGGAGAGCGCTCGGAGGCCTCGTCCTGGCCGCGGCCCTTGTAGTTCTGGGCACGCCGAGTGCCTGGGCCAAAGTCACTCCCGACGGCACCACCGAAAGCGACACGAGCACGTCGAAGCCCTCGGGGTCCGTGAAGGGTGACACGCTCGCGTCGTCGGCCGGCGGCGTGATCGTCTTTGACCGTTCGAAGAACGGCTCGGGTGAGTCCGCGGGGGGTGTCACGTCCACCAGTTCATGGACCCCGCCCCCGTGCTACTACGCTCCGAAGTACACGCCTGAGCAACTCCAGAAAACCATGGAGCCCGTCTGGGAGTCGGAGTCGACGGGGTACCAGTGGGACGCGCAGCAGCGTGACCGGTACGTCAACGGACATCCGTACAAGGACTTCAACAAGGACAAGTCCGGTGAAGGTTACTGGTGGGACGCCTATGTCCCCGAGAGCCAGGTCGGTGCCCCGGGCTCGCTCGACTGCACCAAGCCGATTTTCTGGGTGGACAACGGCGACCCGCCGCCCGCGGACGTCCCCGAGGCCATCACGCCCGAGATACTGGCCCAGCTCGCGTACGCCGAGATCCGGGTCCCTTCGACCACGGTCGAACTCGCGCCTCAGCAAACCACGAAGGTGAACTTGCCGACCTGGGCGTGGCTGGATGCGGCGAAGTTCAAGCCGGTGTCGGTGACGGCCAGCGTCCCGTTGCTGGACATCCAGGCGACGACCACCGCCGAACCGGTCTCTCTGAAGATCGAGCCGGGCACGGCTGACGCCGTCACCTATCCCGCCTCGGGCGAGTGCCGGATCAATGCGGATGGCTCGATCGGTGAACCGTACGCAAAGGGCAAGGCTGACCGGACTCCACCGTGTGGAGTGAGATATTCGCGTTCGTCCGGTGACGGCTCGTACAAACTCAGGGCAACCATCACTTGGAAGATCCACTGGACAGGGACTGGTGTCCAAGGCCAACGACCCCTGCCCGACGGGACGTTCGGCGCTGACCAGGATGTCGTTGTCCAGGAGATCCAGTCCGTCAACCGTTAACGGTTTTCAGGCCCCGCCCAATGCCTTCGGCCCGGCTCGCCGGTGAGGTGGTCGCGGCCGTCGGCGCGTGACGACAGCGACTCGAGGGAATGCTGCCTGAACACCGGAACCGAGGCACGCACGCCGGAGCACAGCACACGGGGGAACACCATGGCCGGGACCAAACCACGCGGACTGCGCAGAAGCGGAGCCGTACTCGCCGCACTGATCGCCCTGACGGCGGCGGCCGGCTGCGGAAGCGACTCGGACGAGCCCGCGAAGGTGTCGTCGTCTCCACCTGGTGAGCGGCCGTCAAAGGCCGATCCCCCGAAACGACCCGAGCCCACGCCCAAGCCCTCGGTGTCCGCCGCGGACGGCCGGGACATCACGGCATGCGCGGACGGCAACTGCGAGATCGTGGTCTCCGAGCCGGTGAAGATCCCCTTCAAGGGGCCGCGTGGCCCGGCCACCCTGTCCGTCACCGAGGTCGGCCCGAACGCCATCGCGTACACGGTGAAGTCGGGCAACGGCCAGTCCAAGGGCAGCGCGAGCGGTCCGGGGCAGGGCTGTATCACCGTCCTCCGCAGCAACGGCAGCGGAAACTCGTGCGGTGGCGTCGGAACCGCAGGGCGGCCGAGTCCCCAGCCGGACGCGGTGGTGATCCAGGCGGCGACCGGGGAGGACGGAACGGCCGTCCTCCATCTCGTGTCCGACCGATGACCCGTGCGGCTCCCGCGCATCATGCTCAAGGCCCGCCCTGTCGGCCTGGGCTGCCGGGCGTTGCGGCCCACCGTGACCCAGGCGAATCTGTCCCAGTGCACACAACCTTCACCCTGATGCGGCTCCACACCGCTGTATAGCTTTGGTTCGCTCAAGCGAAGCCTCGAATCTCTTACCGGGAGCCGACCGTGAACCGCCGCCCCATCCTCCTCGCAGTGCTCACGCTGACCGCCGCTGCGGCCCTGACGCTGTCGGCCTGCGGGAGTGATGACAGCTCCAAGGGCAAGCACAACGACAAGATCGCGGAAGCCGGTACCGGTGCAGAGAAGCTGGCCTCCCCGAGCACGTCGGCCCAAACCCCGCAGGCAGGCCGAAGATCGAGTTGCCGTCGGACATCACGTACGAGTTCGAGTGGCAGAAGACCGGCGACCCGCAGAAGGACGCCGTGCTCAACGATGCCGAGCAGCGCATCAAGGCCGTGGACATGGCGATCGCCAAGCAGGAGCCGCTGGACAAGGCCTATCGCCTCTACTCGGAGGGCACGGCCGCCGCCGGAAGCCAGGAGTACATCCAGGAGTTCGTGGACCACGAGGCGCGCACGACCGGCCTGACCCGGTACTACAACGAGCGCGTCGACCTCAAGGGCGACGGAACCGCCGCACTCGTTTACTGCGAGGACCAGAGCAAGGCGTTCAACAAATTCCTGGAGACCGGTAAGACCGACGTCACGCCGGTGACGAAGGACAGTTACGTCGCTTACGCAGGCACCCTGCGCAAGAACGACAACGGCGTCTGGGTCACCGAGCGACTGATCTCGGAGCGGGGGAGCGAGAAGTGCCGGCCTTGATACGGACCACCGGCACGGGTTGCTTCTGCTCTGGCTGAGCACGCCGGAGGTCGGGCGACGCGCGCAGTACCGCGAGATCCTGCGGCAGATCGCGGAGCTCACGAGTTTCGAGTCGCCGTTGGTCGATGCGTAGGAGACTGCAAAATGCCTTGTCCGTCTCCTCCTGGCGCGGGTAGGAAGAGCAACATGACCGGGCTCGGCGCTGTCTTTCGCCCCCAACTCGCCCCCGAACGACTGCAAGCCGTCGCCCGCGTTGCAGACGCCGCAGGCCTCGAAGAGCTCTGGCTCTGGGAAGACTGTTTCAGAGAGGGGGGTATCTCCACCGCCGCCGCTGCCCTCGCCTGGACCGAGCGCGTGCGGATCGGTGTCGGGCTGTTGCCCGTGCCGTTGCGGAACGTTGCCATCACCGCCATGGAGGTGGCCTCGCTGCACCGGATGTTCCCGGGGCGGGCAATCGTCGGTGTGGGGCATGGCGTGCAGGACTGGATGGGGCAGGTGGGGGCGCGGGTCGAGTCGCCGGTGACCTTGTTGCGGGAGCATCTCGTCGCGCTGCGCGCTCTGCTGGGCGGGGAGCGGGTGACCACCGACGGGCGGTACGTCAGGCTCGACGACGTCGCCCTCGACTGGCCGCCGGAGGGTGGTGGGGGCGGGGTGCTGGCCGGGGCCACCGGGCCGCGTTCGCTGCGGCTCACCGGGGAGGCCGCCGACGGCACCATTCTCACCGCCTCCACCAATCCGGAGGGCGTGCGGAAGGCGCGGCAGCTCATCGAGGAGGGCAGGGAAGTGGCCGGTCGCGGGGCAGGGCCGCACCCTGTCGTCGTGTATCTGCTCACCGCCACCGGGGCCGACGCCGCCGACCGGCTGCGTGCCGAGCTGGCCGACGAAGGGCTCGAATCCGTTTCGGATCTCGGTGTCGCCGGGGACGCCGGTGCCGTGGCCAAGGCCGTCGAGCGGCTGGCCGAGGCCGGGGCCGACACCGTGGTCCTCCAGCCCACCGGTGACGAACCGGACCCCGAGGGTTTCGTGCGGTTCGCCGCGGAGGAAGTACGGCCGCTCGTTCCGTAAGCCGCCCTGGGGTCCCTGGGCACCCTGGGTGCGACGGCTCCCCGGTGCCGTTGTCAGTGGCCGGTGCCACACTCATCGGCATGACTACCGAAGACGTGCGGCTGCGTGATGTCGTGGAAGACGATCTCGAGGCGTTCTGCGACTACGAGCAGGATCCCGAGGCAGCCCGGCGGTCGAGGTTCACGCCCCGGCCGCGGGATGCCTTCATGGCGCACTGGAAGCAGCGGGTCCTCGGCGACGACGCCAACTTCGTGCAGACCGTGACCGTGGACGGTGAGGTCGCCGGCAGCTTCGTCGCCTGGTGGGAGGAGGACCGCCGCTTCCTGGGGTACTGGCTCGGGCGCGCGTACTGGGGACGCGGCATCGGCACCCGGGCTCTGGAACTCTTCCTGGAGCGGGAGAAGAACCGGCCCCTGCACGCCGATCCCTTCATCGGTAACACCGGTTCCGTACGTCTCCTCGAGAAGCACGGCTTCCGTCCCGCCGGCACCGTCCAGTACGGAGAGAACGAGCACGTCCTGCTCGTTCTGGCGTAGCAGATGCACCGCACCTTCGAGGACCTCGTGGCCGAAGGCGCCTCCGTCCCCACCGAAGGCTGGGACTTCTCCTGGTTCCAGGGGCGGGCCACCGAGGCGCGGCCCTCCTGGGGGTACGCGACGTCGATGGCCGCGCGGCTGGGACGGGCGAGCGCCGTGCTCGACATCCAGACCGGCGGCGGGGAAGTGCTGGACTTCGCCCTCGCTCAGGCCCCGAAGCGGCCCCTGCTCGCCGTCGCCACCGAGGGCTGGCCGCCGAACGCCGCCAAGGCGACCGCCCTGCTCCGTCCGCGCGGAGTCGCGGTCGTCGCCGTGTCCGAGGACGCCCCGCTGCCCTTCGCCGACGGTGCCTTCGACCTGGTCGTGAGCCGGCATCCCGTCCGTCCGCACTGGGACGAGATCGCCCGCGTCCTCCAGCCCTCAGGGACGTACTTCGCCCAGCACGTGGGGCCGGCCAGCGTCTTCGAGCTGGTCGAGCACTTCCTCGGACCCCAGCCGGACGGGGTGCGCGGTGGTCGTCACCCCGAGCGCGAGCGAGCCGACGCCGAGGCCGCGGGGCTCGACGTCGTCGATCTGCGAGCGGAGCGGCTCCGCATGGAGTTCCACGACATCGGCGCGGTCGTGCACTTCCTGCGGAAGGTGGTGTGGATGGTGCCCGGCTTCACCGTCGAGGCGTACGAGCCGCAACTCCGAGCGTTGCATCGGCGGATCCAGGACGAAGGGCCCTTCGTGGCGCACAGCACCCGCCACCTCTTCGACGCACGCAAGCCGGAGAACCACCGGCTCTGATCAGGCACGCACCACAAGCCTGCTCACGCATGCGGACCCACCCTCACCTCCCCCACCACCAACTCCGCCTTCGCCTCCAGCACTTCGCCGACCCGCTCCACCCGCTCACCCAGTTCCCGTTCCTGCCGTGCCGTCAGCCGGACGAGTGGCTCGACGGTGACGGTCGTACGACGGCCCTGGCGCCGCTGGTGCCAGACGCCCGCCACCACACCGTCGACCAGCAGCACGGGATAGTTGCCCGCCTGGCCGCCCGCCAGGGCACGCTCGTAGGCCGCACCGGGGAAGAGCCGTTCGCGGGGCTGCGCGGCGATGACGTACGCGTCGAAGTACGGCAGCAGTCGCACGCCCCGCACGGGCCCGTCCGGGAACGCGGTGTCACCCGCGGCCACCCACGCCCGTGTGCCCTGGAAGTCGACCTCCTCGATGCCGTCCGCCGCGGCCAGCTCCCGGAACACGGCTCCGGCCCAGCCGGTCGGCGCCGCCAGCCATTTCGCGAAGTGCTGCGGGGTCGCCGGCCCGTACGCATACAGATAACGGCGTACGAACGCCCCCAACGCCTCACCAGGACCCAAGGCCTCGCCAGTCCTCAGCGCCCCGCCTGTCCCCCCGGCCGCCCCCGCGACCGGCGGGCGCGTGTACGTCGCCTTCCGGCCGCGGTTCGGGCCGAAGCACAGCGTGCCCGCCCAGCCCGCCCGGTGCAGCACCTGCCGCCAGCGCGGCCACAGGTCCTGGAAGGCCGGCATCACGCGGTCGCCGGCCCACGGGCCCGTCCGCGCGACGATCTCTTCGGTCAGTTCGTCGAGCGTCAGGCAGGTGTCTTCGAGCGCTTCCCCGATCGCCGCCACGACCTGGGCGGCCTGTTCCTCGGTGAGCCGGACGTCGGGCGGGAAAGGGCTCGGCCCGGTCGGGACCGCGGTCAGCGCGGCCGACCAGAGGGGAAGTTCCCGCGTCGGGAGGAGATGTACCGTTCCGCGCGGCCCGTACGTCTTGACCAGCGATCGTTCGTCCCAGAGCGCCGTCCGTACGTCCGCCCGGGTCAGCCCGGACGTCCGCACCCCCACCGACACCTCGGCCGCGGACGGCACCTGCGCGTGCGCCCCCATCATCGCCCCGACCACCTCGGCGACCGGCGTCCCGTCCCCGGCCGGCCCGGCCAGGTGTTGCCGTTGGGTCCGCCGTGCGCTCGCCGCGTCCCACGTGATCTTCGAGATCGTCGTCATGGCACGACGCTAGACCCGAAGGAGGACAGGTACTGACCTAAATGGACTCACATCGTTATCGCCCGTGAGCAGGGTACGGCTGCGCGGTGCCAGGGCCTCCTCGTCGAGGCAGAGCCTCGGTCTCGAGGCGTCGAGAGGCGTCGAGAGGCGTCGCGAGGGGTCAAGCGGGCGTTCGCGGACGGCGTCGCCCATCGGGGGGATGCGGGAGACAAGCCGGCGAGCGCGCCCCAAGGTGCGGGAAATCCGCCCGATCCCTCCTCAGGGCGCACGATTCCCCTGTTTAGGGGCTGCTCAGGGGCTGCGTTTCGGCCAAGGGCAAGCCGGGAGCGAAGGGTTCCGGGGGCATCGCCGCGTCGCCGGGCGGCTCCGGAGAGTAGTTGTGGCACGCCGATGCACGCAGCATCACTTACGAAGGGTTATGGTGGAAACCCCCCCTCGGGCCGGTCCGTATCCCCCCACGGACCGGCCCGTTTTTTGTGCGCCGGGACCGGCCCGGAACACCGGCCGGAATCTTGTGTTCCGCACCCGTGGGCGGCCCACGGCGGCAGCAGGGGTAGGCTTCGCCTCCGGGGACTGCCACACGGGCAGGGACCGCCCGCGGCCAGGACCGGGCCGCACGCCGCGGCCTGTCCGATCCGTACGGAGGGGCTGACAATCACGTGAACCTGCGCGACAAGCTGCGTGGCCTGCTGGTCAGGCTGTACGCACGCCGGGTGGAAGGCCACCTGGACCACGCTCAGGTGCCCAAGCACATCGGCGTCATCATGGACGGCAACCGGCGCTGGGCGAAGGCCGCCGGTTCCAGCACCGTCCACGGACACCGGGCCGGTGCCGAGAAGATCGAGGAGTTCCTCGGCTGGTGCTCCGAGACGGACGTCGAGGTCGTCACCCTCTGGCTGCTGTCCACGGACAACTTCGACCGGCCGCAGGAGGAGCTCGTCCCCCTGCTCGGCATCATCGAGGACGTCGTGCGCACCCTGGCCGCCGACGGCCGCTGGCGCGTGCACCACGTGGGCACGCCCGATCTGCTGCCCTCCGGGATGCAGACGGTGCTGAAGGAGGCCGAGGAGACCACCGCCCACGTCGACGGGATACTGGTCAACGTCGCCATCGGCTACGGCGGCCGCCAGGAGATCGCCGACGCCGTGCGCTCCATGCTGCTCGACGCCCAGGACCGGGGCACCTCGATGGAGGAGCTCGCCGAGGCCGTCGACATCGACATGATCGGGCGTCACCTCTACACGAGCGACCAGCCCGACCCCGACCTGGTGATCCGCACCAGCGGCGAACAGCGGCTGTCCGGATTCATGCTCTGGCAGACCGCGCACTCCGAGTACTACTTCTGCGACGTGTTCTGGCCGGCGTTCCGCAAGGTCGACTTCCTGCGCGCCATGCGTGACTACGCCGCCCGCCACCGGCGCTACGGCGGCTGAACAGCGCCGCTCCGCCCGCGACCGCGGCCACGGCGGCTGAACCGCGCTGCGCCGCCCGCGACCGGCGGCCACGATGGCTGAACCGCGCTCCGGCGCACGCCGCCGGGCATGGGACTTCGCGGGATCCCGCAGACCGCCGGTACCGCGGTCGCCGCACGTCGCAAACCTTCCCGGTACCCCTCCGAAGGCGCACGTAACGCGGAGTTAACCGGCCCGCCGTCATATGCCGTGGCATGGCGACGCCCGTTCGAGGGCATAAGCCAGTCAGGTCGACGCCCGAACCCCGGGTGTCGGATCTCAGCGGACGGCACGGGGCCGTCCGCCCGGGAGGCCCTTTGCACCAGCCCGATCGTGCGGTCACAGCACGGACGAAGAGGCGGAGGGCCGGTTCTCGGCCCGCGCAGGGCGGCCGACGACCGGTCCAGCTCCACTCCGTCGCTCCCCGACCTCATCCGAGGGGGTACGTCCTTCCGTGGTGACCAGCACAAAGCGCCACAAGCCCGACCGGCGCACCTATGTTCTCGACACCAGCGTCCTGCTGGCCGACCCGAACGCCCTGAGCCGCTTCGACGAGCACGAGGTCGTGCTTCCCATCGTCGTGGTGACGGAACTGGAGGCCAAGCGGAACCATCCCGAACTCGGCTACTTCGCACGGCAGGCCCTGCGTCTGCTCGACGACTACCGGGTGCGGTACGGCCGCCTCGATGCCCCCATCCCCACCGGGGACCTCGGCGGAACCGTCCGTGTCGAGCTCAATCACTCGGACCCCAGCGTGCTGCCCAGCGGCTACCGCCTGGGGGACAACGACTCCCGCATCCTGGCGGTCGCCCGCAACCTCCAGGCGGAGGGGTTCGACGTCACCGTCGTGTCGAAGGACCTCCCGCTCAGGATCAAGGCGTCCTCCGTCGGGCTCCTCGCCGAGGAGTACCGCGCGGAACTCGCCATCACGGACTCCTCCGGCTGGACCGGAATGTCCGAACTGACCCTGACCGGCGAGCAGGTGGACGTCCTCTTCGAGGAGGGGCACGTCCATGTCCCCGAGGCGGCCGGCCTGCCGGTGCACACGGGCCTGATGATCCAGTCGGAGCGCGGCAAGGCGCTCGGGCGGGTCACGGCCGAGGGCGACATCCGTGTCGTGCGCGGGGATCGTGAGGCGTTCGGCATCAAGGGCCGCAGCGCCGAGCAGCGGATCGCGCTCGACCTGCTGCTGGACCCGGACGTCGGGATCGTCTCGATGGGCGGCCGGGCCGGCACCGGCAAGTCGGCGCTGGCGCTGTGCGCGGGCCTGGAGGCGGTGCTGGAGCGCCGTCAGCACCAGAAGGTGATGGTCTTCCGTCCGCTGTACGCGGTGGGCGGGCAGGAGCTCGGCTATCTGCCCGGCTCCGAGGCGGAGAAGATGAGCCCCTGGGCCCAGGCCGTGTTCGACACGCTGTCGGCGGTCACCAGCCGGGAGGTCATCGAGGAGGTCACCGCCCGCGGGATGCTGGAGGTGCTGCCGCTCACCCACATCCGCGGCCGTTCGCTGCACGACGCGTTCGTGATCGTCGACGAGGCACAGTCGCTGGAACGGAACGTACTTCTTACCGTTCTGTCCCGTATCGGAGCCAATTCACGGGTGGTTCTCACCCACGACGTGGCCCAGCGGGACAACCTGAGGGTCGGCCGGTACGACGGAGTCGTCGCCGTCGTCGAGAAACTGAAGGGTCATCCGCTTTTCGCGCACGTGACCCTGACCCGGTCCGAGAGGTCGCAGATCGCTGCTCTTGTGACCGAAATGCTCGAAGACGGACACATCTGACCGTCCTGCCCCAAACGGAGGCGGTTACGCAGTAGTTGGCGCCGTCCGGAAAGGCGAAGAGCCTAGCCGGGCGGCGCCTTCGCGTGTGGGCTTTCTGTGAATCTCCCGGGTCAAACGGGATGTGAGCTTTCACACGCAACTTGGAATTGCCTTGCCCCGTCGAGTTGCGGCAGAGTCTCACTCCTGTCAGGCCCCGCATACGACACACCTGTACCCCCAGCGGTACGGCACCACTAAGAGCACAGCTTCAACTTCATAGCGATGTCGTATGCCGCCCGAGCACTACGCGGCGCTCCCGTGAGGGAGTTGCCCACCGGGCCCGCGCCTCCCGTGACCCCGCAGTTGGGGAGGCCAGTGCCAGGGGCACGATTGCGTCCGCGAGGGTCACCGAAGCGGGCGATGCTGGAAGGAAACCGTGTGAGCCGGATCTCGGTCCGGGGATTCGCAGTGGCCTCGGCCACGGCGGTCACCGCTGTCGGAAGCGTCGTCGGCGTTGCCTCGGGCAGCACCGCACAGAACAACGACGCCGAAGCGACGGCCAGCGGCACCACGCTGCTCGCAGACATTCCCGCGGGCCAGCAGGCCCAGGTGCAGACGGCGTCGCTGACGCAGCAGGCCGACGCACAGGCCATCGCCGCGGACGTGAGCGCGAAGAAGGACGCCGAGGAGGCCGCCCGCAAGGCTGCCGCCGAGACGGCCATCGCCAAGAAGAAGGAAGCCGCCGAGAAGGCCGCCGCGGCCGAGAAGGCCGCCAAGGAGCGCGCGGAGGCCAAGGAGGCCGCCAGCCGCTCCAAGGACATCTCCGACTTCCCCGTCGCGACCTCCTACTCCATCGCGCAGATCCAGGCGATGGCGCGGCAGATGGTGCCGGCGGGTCAGTTCCAGTGCTTCAGCAACATCGTGGACCACGAGTCCGACTGGAACTACAAGGCGGTCAACCCTTCCTCCGGGGCCTACGGAATGTTCCAGGCGCTGCCCGGTTCCAAGATGTCGTCCGTCGGTGACGACTGGCGGACCAACCCGGCCACCCAGATCAAGTGGGGCCTGAACTACATGAACGACCGCTACGGCAGCCCGTGTGACGCCTGGTCGTTCTGGCAGGCCAACAACTGGTACTGAGCCCGCGGCCCTTCAGCCGCAGCGATCCTCAGCGCGAGCCCCTCACCGTCGTACGGTGAGGGGCTCGCGCCATGTACGGTCTTGACGGACGACTCCAGGGGGGAGTGGTGCGGAGAGACGGGGGAAAAGGACGGATCATGTCGCGAGTGCCAGGGTGGCTCGGCCGGCTCGGTGCCGGACTGACCGAGATGAGCGAGCGGTGGAACGAACGCCGCGCCGAGGCCGAACGGGAGCGGGACGAGACCGAGTCCCGGACGTCGTCCGACGAACACGTGCCGCCGCCCCCGGACTACGCGCCCGATGTGCCCGCCCGGCCCGATCCGGCGCTGGCCGTGCCGTGGGGGATGCGGGTCGCGGCGGAGGCCGGCTGGCGGCTGCTCGTCCTCGCGGGCACGCTGTGGGTGCTCACGCGGATCATCAGCGCCGTACAGCTGGTGGTGCTGGCGTTCGTGAGCGCGCTGCTCATCACCGCGATCCTCCAGCCGACCGTGGCGCGGCTGCGGCGGCTCGGAGTGCCGCGCGGGCCGGCCACGGCGCTGACCGCGATCCTCGGCTTCGTCGTCATGGGGCTCATCGGCTGGTTCGTGACCTGGCAGGTCATGGAGAACATCGACGACCTCTCGGGCCAGATCCAGGACGGCATCGACGAGCTGCGGAACTGGCTGCTGAACAGCCCCTTCCACGTCACGGACAAGCAGATCAACGAGATCGCCAAGAACCTGCGGGAGGCGGTCGGAGCGAACACCGACCAGATCACCTCGGCGGGGCTGGAGGGCGTGACGGTCGTCGTCGAGTCGCTGACGGGGATTCTGCTGGCGGTCTTCTCGACGCTGTTCCTGCTCTACGACGGCAAGCGGATCTGGGAGTGGACGCTGAAGCTGGTGCCGGCGGCGGCGCGGCCGGGCGTGGCCGGGGCCGGGCCGGCGGCGTGGCGGACGCTGACGGCGTATGTGCGGGGCACGGTGATCGTCGCGCTGATCGACGCGATCTTCATCGGGCTGGGGATCTACTTCCTCGACGTGCCGATGGCCGTGCCGCTGGCGGTGTTCATCTTCCTGTTCGCGTTCATCCCGCTGGTGGGTGCGGTGGTGTCCGGGGCGCTGGCGGTGGTGGTCGCGCTGGTCACCCAGGGGGTGTTCACGGCTGTCATGACGCTGGTGGTGGTGCTGGCGGTGCAGCAGATCGAGGGCCACATCCTGCAGCCGTTCATTCTGGGGCGGGCGGTGCGGGTGCATCCGCTGGCCGTGGTGCTGTCCGTGGCGTGCGGGGGGATGGTCGCCGGGATCGGTGGCGCGGTGGTGGCCGTGCCGTTGGTCGCCGTGACGAACACGGTCGCGGGGTATCTGCGGGCGTACTCGCGGCAGTCGGCAATGCGGCATTCGGTCCGCCCGCGGGGTGCTACGGCGATGAGTGCGGAGCCCGAACGGCAGGCGCCGTCGGAGTAGTCCGAGCCTCCCGAGCAGCCTGCCGTGAAAGGCAACAGGGCCCCGCCCACCGGTCAGGTGGGCGGGGCCCTGCAATGCGGGGCGTACGGCCGGGGGTTACTCGGCCAGTGCCGCCTCGGCGTCCAGCGTCACGCCGACCGCCTGGATCACGGACGCGATCTTGAACGCCTCCTGGATGACCTCGCGGTCGAGGCCGGCCTTGCGCAGGACCTGCTCGTGGGAGTCCAGGCACATGCCGCAGCCGTTGATGGCGGAGACCGCGAAGGACCACAGTTCGAAGTCGACCTTGTCGACGCCCGGGTTGCCGATGACGTTCATCCGCAGGCCCGCGCGCAGGTTGCCGTACTCGTGGTCCGACAGCAGGTGCCGCGTGCGGTAGAAGACGTTGTTCATCGCCATCACCGCGGCGGCGGCCTTCGCCGCCGTGTAGGCCTCGGGCGACAGGTTGGCCTTCGCCTCCGGCTCCAGCTCGCGCAGCACGATCGGGGAGCGCGAGGCGATCGCGGTCGCCAGCACCGTGCCCCACAGCTGCTGGGCCGGCAGGTCCGAGTTGCCGATGACCGAGCCCAGGTTGAGCTTCAGGTCCTTGGCGTAGTCCGGTATGGCGGACTTGAGTGCGTCGAGGGACATGTCAGATCACTCTCCGGCGAGCAGCGCGACCGGGTCGAGGGTCTCGTCGCCCTTCGACCAGTTGCAGGGGCACAGCTCGTCCGTCTGGAGGGCGTCCAGGACCCGCAGGACCTCCTTCGGGTTACGGCCGACCGAACCCGCGGTCACCATCGAGAACTGGATCTCGTTGTTCTGGTCCACGATGAACACCGCGCGCTTGGCGAAGCCGTCCTCACCCTCGATGCCGAGGTCGCGCATCAGCTCGTGCTTGGAGTCGGCCATCATCGGGAACGGCAGGTCACGCAGGTCGTCGTGGTCCTTGCGCCAGGCGTGGTGGACGAACTCGGAGTCGCCGGAGAAGCCGAGGACCTGGGCGTCGCGGTCGGCGAACTCGTCGTTCAGCTTGCCGAAGGCGGCGATCTCGGTCGGGCACACGAAGGTGAAGTCCTTGGGCCACGCGAAGATGACCTTCCACTGACCCTCGTAGGTCTTGTGGTTGATCTGCTGGAACTCCTTGCCCTTCTCCAGCGAGACGCAGGCGGTCAGATCGAACTCGGGGAACTTGTCACCGACAGTGAGCACACGCTCTCCTTGCAGCGAAGAAACACCCGGATTGCGGGTGTTTCCCATGGGTTGGACGTTATTGATGTTGGCACAGGGTCGATTGATTACGGAAATAGCTACACTCGGTCGGGTTGATCGGAGGTAGTTATTAGTGACTGTGGGTAATAAGCGCAGGCAGCCCAGTCTCGCCCAGCTGCGGGCCTTCGCGGCCGTCGCCGAGCACCTGCACTTCCGGGACGCCGCAGGGGCCATCGGCATGAGCCAGCCCGCTCTCTCGGGCGCCGTCTCGGCGCTGGAGGAGACACTCGGAGTGACGCTCCTCGAGCGTACGACGCGCAAGGTGCTGCTCTCACCCGAGGGCGAGCGGATCGCCGTACGGGCCAAGGCCGTACTGGCGGAGGTGGGCGCCCTCATGGAGGAGGCCGAGGCGGTCCGGGCGCCGTTCACCGGCGTGCTGCGGCTGGGGGTCATCCCGACCGTGGCGCCGTATCTGCTGCCGACCGTCCTGCGGCTCGTGCACGAACGGTATCCGGACCTCGACCTCCAGGTGCACGAGGAGCAGACCGCAAGCCTGCTCGACGGCCTCACCAGCGGACGGCTCGACCTGCTGCTGCTCGCCGTCCCGCTCGGTGTGCCGGGCGTCGAAGAACTGCCACTGTTCGACGAGGACTTCGTGCTCGTCACCCCGCTCGATCACCCGCTCGGCGGGCGCGAGGGCATCCCGCGCGAGGCGCTGCGCGAGCTGAACCTGCTGCTGCTGGACGAGGGGCACTGCCTGCGCGACCAGGCCCTCGACATCTGCCGGGAGGCCGGACGCGAGGACGCGCCGGTCACCACGACCGCCGCCGGGCTGTCCACCCTGGTGCAGCTCGTCGCGGGCGGGCTCGGCGTCACGCTGCTGCCGCGCACCGCCCTCAAGGTCGAGATCTCCCGCAGCAGCCAGCTCCTCACCGGCTACTTCACCGACCCGGCCCCCACCCGCAGGGTCGCTCTGGCGATGCGGGCAGGGGCCGCGCGCGGCGCGGAGTACGAGGAACTGGCGGCGGCGCTGCGGGAGGCGCTCCGGCCCCTGCCCGTCCGGGTCCTCGACCAGGACGCCTGACGGCCGGCGCAAAAGAGCCCGGGGCGGCTACTCCGTGCGCAGCCCGTCCGGCCGCATCATCCTCAGCAGCGGCGGCAGGCTCAGCAGCGTCACGACGAGGACGACGCCCGCGCCGATGCCGGTCATCGACAGCACGCTCGGCCAGTCCACCCGGACCGACGTGTTGGTCATCCGCAGCAGGACCGCGCCCAGGGCCATGCCCACCGTCGCAGCGAGCAGCAGGCCCAGTCCGATCGGGATCGCCGTCTGCCACAGCACCGACAGGCTGAGGGTCCGGCGCCGGGTGCCGAAGGCGACCAGCGACGACAGCAGCTTGCGGCGTTCGCGCAACTGCTCCAGCTGCGAGACCAGCAGGCTCGCGCCGATCAGCGCCAGCACGCAGGCGGCGCCGACGGACAGGCCGGTGCGGATGGTGGCGTAGCGGTCGTTGCTCTCGACGCTGTTCCAGGTCATCGGCTGGGCCGTCGGGTCGAGCCGCACGGCCGTGTTGCGCACGTACTCGTACGCGTCGGGCACGGAACGGTCGAGGCTCAGGTAGAGCTGTGTGGAGGCGAGCGGACCGAGCTTCCCGGGCAGCGCGCCGGGTGTGATCAGGATGCCGCCGCGCTCGTACCCGGTGGGATCCTCCCGGGCCTGGGCCTGCCGGATGTCCTGCGGCACGGTCCAGGAGACCCCGCGGTCGTCGGGGCGGGAGGTGTCGGCCGGGTCGGCCCAGAGGGTGGTGCCGGGCTTGGCCATCGTGTCGGTTCCGGTGTCCTCCTCCGCGCCCTGGACGGCGAAGACGTCACCGTCGCGGCAGGACGGCAGCGTGGCCACCTCGCGCAGCGACGCGCAGTCGGCGACGGTGAAGCGGACGTAGGTGTCCCCCTCGCCCCGTCGGTCGCCGAGGTAGCCGTCGGACAGTACGGTGACCCTCCGTACGCCCTCGGTGGTGCGGAACTCCTCGGCGATGGAGGCGGGTTCGGCTCCGTCCGGCACGTTCACCTGCATCTGGGCCCGGGAGACGTCGTACTGCGACGCCCTGGTGTAGTTGCCCTCCACCCCGGCGAACAGCATCTGCAGCGCGATCGCCCCGGCCACCGCCACCGCGATGCCGTTGACCATCCGGGCCGCCGCACCGCTGCTCAGCTGAAGCCTGCGCACAGCCAGTTGCCAGGCGACCCCGCCCGAGCCGAGCCGGGCCACGACCGTCTCCACCACCCAGGGCAGCAGGGCCGTGACGCCGACCAGGAGGAGCATCACGCCGCCGACGACGAGGTACTGATTGAACTCCCCGCCGTCGTCGCCCTGCCCGATCATCGGGAAGAGCAGCGCGAGCCCGCCGAGCGGCAGCAGCAGCCGCCACCACAGCCGGCGCCGCGCGGGCTTGGCCGTGCGGACCACGCCGAGCGGCTCGATGACCACCCCGCGCAGGGCGAGGATCGTCACCACGACCGCGGCCGCCGGCACCACCAGCGCGACCAGAAGGGCCAGCACGGGCGAGGGGTTCAGATAGCTCGGGAACACACTGACGTGGAACACCTCGAAGGAAGCCGCCAGTTGCCGCCCCAGCAGGAAGAAGCCGGCTCCGAGGACGAGTCCCAGCACCGATCCGGCGAGCGCCTCGCCGGCGGCGATCCGCCGGGTCATCCGGCTGTCGGAACCCACCAGCCGCAGCGCCGCCAGCCGGCGGTCGCGCCGCTCGCCGCCGAAGCGCACGGCCGCGGCGATGAACACGGCGACCGGCATCAGCAGCACCACGAAGACGACCAGCACCAGCAGGAGCAGCACCGGGTCCCAGGGATCGGACGACGCCAGGCCGTCGCTGCCGAAGCTGTCGATCCGGGCCCCACTGGCGAGGCCGTCCAGCAGCTTCTCGAGCCCCGTGCCGCCCGCGAAGTAGGCGAGTTCCTGGGAGCCGACGAGCCCCTGCTCGCCGATGGTGCCCGCGATCCGGTAGTTCAGCCGCTCCCGCAGCAGCTTGCCGTCGTCGGAGGCGAGCAGCTCCTTCAGCGCGGGGGAGACGACCATCTCGCCCGCGGCCGGGAACCGCGCGACCCCCGGGGGCAGCGGCGCCCGCGGGCCCTCCGCCTCCAGCATCCGGCCGCGCACGTCCCGGTCCCGGAACGTGGTGTCCGAGTCCAGGACGATCAGGGTGTCGTCGGCCTTCGGTATCTTCTGCTGGCTGAAGGTGTGGTCGCTGCGCGCCGCCTCGCGCCGGTCCCGTTCCGCCAGCGCGTTCGGGAGGGCGGTGGTGAGCAGCAGCAGCGCCACTCCGAGCCCGACGCCGACGGCCGTCAGCAGCGCCCGGATCCACCCCTCGCGTCCGCCCGCGAAGGCGAACCGGACCCCCATGGAAAGATCCCGCGCCCACTGACCGGCGCTCATACGACGCGCTCCATGTCCCGGGACTTGCCGTCGCGTACGACGATCTCGCGGTCGGAGTACGCGGCCACCCGGGCCTCGTGCGTGACGAGCACCACGGCCGCGTTGGCGGACCGGGCGGCGTCCGTGAGCAGCTCCATCACGCGCTCGCCGTTGAAGGAGTCGAGCGCGCCGGTCGGTTCGTCGGCGAACACCACACGCGGGTTCGTCACCAGCGCGCGGGCGACGGCGACCCGTTGCCCCTGACCGCCGGACACCTCGCCGGGCCGCTTCTTGCGCAGCTCGTCGACCTCCAGCCGCTCCATCCACGCCAGCGCCGTCCGCTCGGCCTCCTTGCGGGACGACCCGTTCAGGCGCATCGGGAGCGCCACGTTCTCCACGCAGGTGAGTTCGGGCACGAGCTGGCCGAACTGGAACACGAACCCGAACTCCGAGCGCCTGAGCGCACTGCGCTCGGCGTCGCTCATCGCCGTCACCTCACGCCCGTTGTACGTGATCGAGCCCGAGTCGGGCATCACGATCCCGGCGAGGCAGTGCAGCAGCGTCGACTTGCCCGAGCCGGACGGACCCATCACGGCGACGACCTCGCCCGGGTGGATGGAGAACTCGGCACCGTCGAGCGCGGTGGTCGGCCCGTACGCCTTGCGCAGGTCCTGGGCGGTGAGCAGCGAACCAGCGGGAATGGTCACCGGGTCACCGCCTCACGGAGCTTGTCCAGACGCGCCGCGGTCAGTTCCAGCCAGCGCAGGTCCGCCTCCAGGTGGAACAGGGCGTGGTCGCAGATCAGCTGGTCGGCCAGATCGCCCTTGCGCTTGCGGTCGGTGAGGATCCGCATGCTGCGCAGGTGCTCCGAGCGCTGCGTGTCGAGAATGTCGGCGGCGTCGCGGTGCGTGAGCAGCGCGAGGACGACCTTGGTGTAGAGGGTCGACTGGAGGTACGGCTCCGGCTTCTCCGGCGTCGCGAGCCACCGCTCGACATCGGTGATGCCGGCCTCGGTGATCGCGTACCGCTTGCGCTCGGGTCCGCCGCCGGCCTCGATGCCGTCGACCTCGACGAGCCCGTTCTTCAGCAGCCGGGACATCGTCGAGTAGACCTGGCCGTAGTGCAGCGGCCGGTCGTGACCGAACTTCTCGTCGAAGGCCCGCTTCAGGTCGTAACCGTGGCGCGGGCCGGACTCCAGGAGCCCCAGGAGAGTGTGACCGATGGACATGACCAGGACTGTACACGGGGTGTATACGCGGCATGTATACGCCGAGTGTGCAGTTCATGGCGTGCGGTACGACTCCGCAGGTCGGGGGCTGTTGTCACGGTTGTGCAACAGGCTATTGCTCAGAGCCGCCGGGTGGTCGTCCCCGCCGGGGCAGCGGCCCGGTCTCCCGCGGCAGCCGCCCCGCCTCGGCGAGCGCCTTCCGCAGCAGGAACTCGATCTGCGCGTTGGCCGACCGCAGTTCGTCCCCGGCCCACCGCGCCAGCGCCTCGTACACCGCAGGGTCCAGCCGCAGCAGCACCTGCTTGCGCTGCTGCGGCGGCCGGCGCCGGGAACCCGGACCCTCGGACGGCTCCGTCACTGGTACAGCGACCCGGTGTTGAGGACCGGCTGCGCGGCGCGGTCCCCGCACAGCACCACCATCAGGTTGGAGACCATCGCCGCCTTCCGCTCGGAGTCCAGCTCGACGATGTCCCGCTCGGTGATCCGGGCGATCGCGGCCTCGACCATGCCCACCGCACCGTCGACGATCTGCCGCCGGGCCGCGACGACCGCTCCCGCCTGCTGCCGCTGGAGCATCGCCGAGGCGATCTCGGGGGCGTACGCGAGGTGGGTGAAGCGCGACTCGATGATCTGCACCCCGGCCGCCTCCACGCGCGCGTGCAGTTCGACGGCGAGCTTCTCGGTGATCTCCTCGGCGTTGCCGCGCAGCGAGAGGCCGTCCTCCTCGTGGGCGTCGTAGGGGTACTCGATGGCGATGTGCCGCACGGCCGCCTCGGTCTGCGTGGAGACGAACTCGACGTAGTCGTCCACCTCGAAGATGGCCTGGGCGGTGTCCTCGACCCGCCACACCACGACCGCGGCGAGCTCGATCGGGTTGCCGTAGGCGTCGTTGACCTTCAGGACGGCGGTCTCGTGGTTGCGCACGCGCGTGGAGATCTTGGTGCGCGAGGTGAGCGGGTTCACCCAGCGCAGCCCGTCCTGCCGGATCGTCCCGCGGTAGCGGCCGAAGAGCTGGACGACCCGGGCCTCCCCGGGCGCCACCATGTTCAGCCCGCACATGGCCAGGAACGCCGCGAGCCCGACCAGGATGCCGCCGATGATCAGGGCGGCCTTGGCTCCGCCCCCGTCGACCGCCGTGGCGGCCGCGATCAGCCCCGCGCCGGCCAGCAGCCCGACCAGGCCGAGCAGCAGGGCGAGCCCGCCGCCGATGCTGTGCGCGGCGAACTCCCGCACACGGGGCGCCGGCATCTCGGGCACGTCTGCGGTGACCTGCGGTTGGTGTGTGGACATGGATGATCCCCCGTTCCTCCCGGGAAGCTTTTCCTGCATAGCTTCCATCTAGCTAAGTGATATCACTTTTTCTCGTCCTGGCAACCCTACGCGTGTCTCGAACGTCGGTTCCGTTGGGGTGGGTGCTGATTGTCACGTCCGTAAAGGGCCGGATCGGCAGCCCTCTCTCTTATCTCCCGGTGTTAGCTTTCTGAGCTGACCTGAGCGGCGAACCTGTGTGACATGTGAGCACACATGAACGAAGCGGAGCGGATCGGACCCATGGGACGAGCGGAAGAAAGACGCGCCAGACAGCGCGGTGGGCGCCGGGCGGCACCCAAGCGCCGCCGTTCGTCGGGCGCGGCCGGGAAGGGCGGCATACGCCGGCTCTTCACCTGGAAGAAGATCCTCGGCACCTTCTTCGGCCTGTGCCTGCTCGGTATGGGCGCCTTCATCGTGCTGTACATGATGATCGGCATCCCCGAGGGCAACGCCGACGCCAAGCGGCAGAGCAACATCTACAAGTACAGCGACGGCGCGATCATGGCCCGCGACGGCAAGGTCAACCGCGAGGTCGTCGATCTGTCCAGGGTCCCCAAGGGCGTGCGGCTCACCTTCGTCGCGGCCGAGAACAAGACCTTCTACAAGGACGCCGGCGTCGACCTCAAGGGCACCGCCCGCGGCCTGTTCAACACGCTCTCGGGCCGGGGCGCGCAGGGCGGTTCGACGATCACCCAGCAGTACGTCAAGAACTACTACCTGACGCAGGAACAGACCGTCTCCCGCAAGCTCAAGGAACTGGTCATCTCCCTGAAGCTGGACCGGGAGAAGTCCAAGGACTACATCCTCGCCGGCTACATCAACACCAGCTACTACGGCCGCAACGCCTACGGCATCCAGGCCGCCGCCCAGGCCTACTACCGCACCGACGCCGAGAAACTCTCCGTCGCGCAGGGCGCCTACCTCGCCGCGCTGCTCCAGGCCCCGAGCCAGTACGACTGGGCGGTCGCCTCCCCGGGGGGTAAGAAGTTGGTGAAGGCCCGCTGGAACTACGTCCTGAACAACATGGTCGACGAGGGCTGGCTGAGCCAGTCCGAGCGGGCCGGCATGAAGTTCCCGGTGCCGAAGGAGCCCAGGCCCGCTCCCGGCATGGAGGGCCAGAAGGGCTACCTGGTCAACGCGGCCAACGCGGCACTGGAGAAGCAGCTCGTCGCCGAGGGCACCGCGAGCAGCGCCAAGGAAGCCGAGGCGATGGTCAGCGCCGGCGGCTGGACCGTCACGCTCAACATCGACAAGAAGAAGCAGGCGGCGCTGGAGAAGTCCGTCAAGCAGCAGTTGACCAGCAAGCTCGACCCCGAGAAGCGCAAGGTCGACGGGGACGTCCAGGCCGGTGCCGCGTCCGTGAACCCGAAGACGGGCGCCGTGGTCGCGATGTACGGCGGCGTGAACTACTTCGAGCACTACACCAACAACGCCACCCGCTCCGACTACCAGCCCGCCTCCACGTTCAAGCCGGTCATCCTCGCCGCGGCCCTGGAAGAGCAGGCCAAGACGCAGGACGGCAAGCCGATCACCGCGAACACGGTCTACGACGGCACGAGCAGGCGCCAGGTCATGGACAACGGCACCAAGGTCGGCTTCGCCCCCGAGAACGAGGACGACGAGAACTACGGGAAGATCACCGTCCAGACCGCGATGAACAAGTCCGTCAACTCCGTCTTCGCGCAGATGGGCGTCGACGTCGGCATGACCAACGTGGTCGACGTCGCCGGCAAACTCGGCATGGACACCAAGAACATGCAGGCCGTGCCCGCCCAGACGCTGGGCAGCATGGGCGCGAGCCCCCTGGAGATGGCGGGTGTCTACGCCACCCTCGCCAACCACGGCAAGAAGGTCACCCCGGCCCTCGTGAAGTCGGCGGAGCACCTGAACAGGACGGTCACCATGCCCGACCCGGTCGGCGACCAGGCCGTCAGCCGCGAGGCCGCCGACTCGGTGACCTCCGTGCTGACCGGCGTGGTCGACGACGGTACGGCGCAGGCATCCGTACGGAACAACCCCGAGCGCGACGGCCAGCAGGTCGCGGGCAAGACGGGTACGTCCGACAACAACAAGTCGGCCTGGTTCACCGGCTACACGCCGAACCTGGTCACCTCCGTCGGCCTGTTCGGCGAGGACGCCAAGACCCACGCCCAGGTCCCGATGTACAAGGCCGCCGGCGAGCCCCGGATCCAAACGGTGGTGATATCCCGGCGAAGATCTGGGGCGCGTACACCTTCGGCGTGATGGGCGACACCAGCAAGTTCGACCTGGACACCCAGCAGGGCGCGGCCGTCCAGCCGACGTGGACGCCGACGCCCACGCGGGAGCCGACCGAGGAGCCCACGCAGGAGCCGACGACCGAGGAGCCGTCGTCGTCGTCACCGCCGCCGACGACGGAGGAGCCGAGCAGCTCCCCGCCGCCGAGTCCGTCGACGACACCGCCCACGTTCACCCCGCCGACGGCCCCGGAGACGACACCGCCGAACGACGGCGGCGGCGACCCGTTCGACCCTGTCAAGCCGGGTACCGGACAGGACGACTAGCAGGGGACACGGCGAAGGGCGCCCGGTGGACACCGGGCGCCCTTCGGCTCGTTCTGCGGCGTCTCAGTTGCGGTTGAGCTCGAACCAGACGACCTTGCCCGTGCTGAGCCGGGTCGCGCCCCAGCGCCGGGCCAGCCGGTTCACGAGGTACAGCCCGCGTCCGCCCTCGTCCGTGGCGCGCGCCTGCCGCAGGCGCGGCAGCTGAGGGACGTCGTCGCCCACCTCGCAGCGCAGGACATCCGTCCGGAGCAGCCGGAGCGTGACCGGCCGGGACGCGTACCGCACGGCGTTCGTCACGACCTCGCTGACCAGCAGCTCCACCGAGTCGCTGAGCTCCTCCAGGCCCCAGCGCTGCAACGCGCGCCGGGCCAGGCGGCGGGCCCGGCCGGGGGCGGCGTCCTCCGGCTCCAGGAACCAGTACGCCACATCGCTGGGGGCGATGCCGTCGAAGCGGGCGGCGAGCAGCGCGATGTCGTCGTCCCGGTCGCCCGGGCCGAGCATGTCGAGCACCTCGTCGCACAGCGCTTCCAGGGGCGGCGGATGGTCCGGCCCGGTGAGCTGCGCGGTCGCGGCGAGCTTCTCCCGCAGCTGCTCGATGCCGGTCCACACGTCCCGCAGCCGGGACTCGACCAGACCGTCGGTGTACAGCAGCAGGGTCGCGCCGGCGGGCGCGTCCAGCTCCACGGCCTCGAAGTCGACGCCGCCGACCCCGATGGGGGCACCGGCCGGGACGCGCAGCACCTCGGCACGGCCGCCCAGGTGGAGCAGGACGGGCGGCGGATGGCCGGCGTTGGCGATGGTGATGCGGTGCGACACCGGGTCGTAGACCGCGTAGAGGCAGGTCGCCATGCGGTCCACGCCCAGGCGCTGGGCTTGTTCGTCGAGGTGGTGCAGGACCTCCTGCGGCGGCAGGTCGAGGCCGGCGAGGGTCTGGGCGGTGGTGCGCAGCTGGCCCATGATGGCGGCCGACGTCATGGAGTGGCCCATGACGTCGCCGACGACCAGGGCGACCCGGCTGCCGGGCAGCGGGATGGCGTCGTACCAGTCGCCGCCGACCCGGGCGGTCTCCGCGGCCGGCAGGTAACGGGAGGCGAGCCGCACGCCCGTGGGGCGGGGCAGCGTCTCGGGCAGCATGGTGCGCTGGAGCTCGTCCGCGATGTAGGCCTCGCGGCCGTACAGGACGGCCTTGTCGATGCCCAGGGCGCTGTGCGTGGCGAGCTGGGCGGCCACCAGCAGGTCGTCCGGCTCGAAGGCGATGCGTTCGGGACGGCGCAGGAACAGGGCGGCACCGATGACCCGGCGCCGGCCGCGCAGCGGCGCGAGGATCGCCCGCTGCCCGTCCGGCACGGCGAACTCGCCGCCCTCCCCGAGCAGTTCGGGCAGCGCCGCGCGCGCCGCGGGAGCGTCCGTGAACACCGGGCGCACGCCCCGCAGCACCTCGGCGAGCGCGCTGCCGGGCCGTACCTCGCACAGCTCGGCGCCGACCGTGTCGAGTTCGTTCGGCTCGGGCTGCGCGGCCGGCAGGAAGCCGTTCTCCGTGTCGCGCTCGGCCGGTATCCGGTCGGTGCGGCGCAGCCGCAGCACCAGCGGGCCGGTGGGCCGCTCGTCGCCGACGGGTAGCGGGTCGCGCAGATAGACCAGGATCGCGTCGGAGAAGGTGGGCACGGTGGCCCGGCACAGCCCCATCACGATCTCGTCGAGATCGATGCCGCGGGCGATCCGCCGGGTGGCGGCGCCCACGAAGCGCAGCCGGTCGCCGTCCCGCCGCATCGGCGTGGGCCGTCCGGGCGGCAGGCTCTGGCCGCTGCGGCGCTCCTGTCCGTCGGGGCCGGGCGCCGGGCGGTCCTGTTCGTCGGCCGGCTGGACCGGAATGCCCTCGGGGGCGGGCCGCGGCCGAGGGGTGTCGCGCTCGGCGGTCTGCTCGGTACCCGGCTGGGAGTGCTCGGAGGCGGGGTCGCTCACGGTGTCCTTGCCCTTGCCGAACGGCGTGGAGGTGCCCGGCTCCGACGTGCCCGGCGTGGTGTGCGCCGTCGTGAGCGGAGCGGTGACGTCGCCGCCGCAGCGGCCCTGTACCGGTAAGGCGCCCGCGCCGGGCCCACGCACCGGTGTCGAGGTATGCACGAACGCCCCGCGGGGGTCCGCGGGGTCGGCGCCCGGCTGCGGGCGTTCGAAGGAGGTCGGCTGCTCCGTCACGCGTGTCGCATCCATCCGTCCGGGGCTGCACGCCAGAGGTGCAGGTGGTCCCGCCGAAACTCCGATACCCGGAATACGTGCCCCAGGAACGGAATTCCCGCGTGGTCAGAGGTTGTTCCTGTGCCACCGGCGGGCCGTCTGCGGCCCTGAGGGCCGCAGGCCCTGCCGGTGTTGCCCTCGTACCCCTCGCTCACGTCCTGCCGCCCCTCGGTGACGATCGGTCAAGCCCAGCGCGTGCTCCGTCAGTTGCCGCCGCGCGCCCTTGCGGAGGACGATCCTACGTTTCTTGCCGGGGCGCATCAAGGGTCTCAGTGAGGACA
>KE354426.1 GCA_000415505.1 Streptomyces afghaniensis 772 | reverse complement strand
GTGCCGCTGCGCCCACCCGTGCCGCCTGGGGGTACCTCCCAGGCCCTTAAGGCACTGGGGGAGGCACGAATGCCCGCAGCTCAGCGAGCTGCGGGCATTCGGGGGTACCTCAGGCGCCGTCGAACGTCGCCGGGTCCGGGCCCAGGCGGCGGTCCTCGTTGAGGGCGCTGATGGCCGCCAGGTCCTCCGTGTCCAGGCTGAAGTCGAAGACCTCGATGTTCTCCTTGATCCGTGCCGGCGTCACGGACTTGGGGATGACCACGTTGCCCAGCTGGATGTGCCAGCGCAGGACGACCTGGGCCGGAGTCCGGTTGTGCTTCCGGGCGATGGCCACGATCGCCGGGACCTCGAGCAGGCCCTTGCCCTGGCCGAGCGGCGACCAGGCCTCCGTGGCGATGCCCTGCTCCGCGTGGTACTCACGGGCGGCGCTCTGCTGGAGGTGCGGGTGCAGCTCGATCTGGTTCACGGCCGGGATGACCGACGTCTCGCCGATCAGCCGCTCCAGGTGCTCCGGAAGGAAGTTGGAGACACCGATGGCCCGGATCCGGCCGTCGGCGTGCAGCTTCTCGAACGCCTTGTACGTGTCGACATAGGTGCCCCGGGCCGGCAGCGGCCAGTGGATCAGGTACAGGTCGACGAAGTCCAGGCCGAGCTTGCCCAGCGACGTGTCGAAGGCGCGCAGCGTGGAGTCGTACCCCTGGTCGGCGTTCCAGAGCTTCGTGGTGACGAAGAGCTCCTCGCGGGGCAGACCGGACGCGGCGATGGCCTTGCCGGTGCCCTCCTCGTTGCCGTAGATCGCCGCTGTGTCGATGCTGCGGTACCCGGCCTCCAGCGCCGTCGTGACGGCCGACTCGGCCTCGTCGTCCGGCACCTGCCAGACACCGAAGCCCAGCTGGGGCATCTCGACGCCGTTGTTCAGGATGATCGGGGGGACCTTGCTCACGAGCTCTCGATCCTTCGGTTTGTGGTCAGGTGTACCTCCCATCGTCAACGATCACGAGTCGTGATGCATTCCTGACGGGAGAATTCAGGCGTGCGACTCATCCGTTACCCGGCCATTCACGCCCGGTACAGCGCCTCGACCTCGTTCTCGTACGCCTTTTCGATCGCCTTCCGCTTCAGCTTCAGGGACGGGGTCAGCAACCCGTGCTCCTCCGTGAACGGCTGGGCCAGGATGCGGAAGGTGCGGATCGACTCGGCCTGCGAGACAAGGGTGTTGGCCGCGACCACCGCGCGCCGCACCTCCGCCTCCAGATCCGCGTCGCGCACCAGCTCCGCCGCGGACATCCGCGGCTTGCCCCGCATCGTCAGCCAGTGCTCCACGGCCTCCTGGTCGAGGGTCACGAGGGCGGCGATGTACGGGCGGTCGTTGCCGACGACGATGCACTGGTTGACCAGTGGGTGGTCACGGACGCGTTCCTCCAGCACGCCGGGCGAAACACTCTTGCCGCCCGATGTGACCAGGATCTCCTTCTTGCGGCCGGTGATGGTGAGGTAGCCGTCCTCGTCGAGCGCGCCGAGGTCGCCGGTGGCCAGCCAGCCGTCGTGCAGGGTCTGGTCGGTCGCCTTGGGGTTGTTGAGGTACCCCTGGAAGACGTTCTGGCCGTGCAGCCAGATCTCACCGTCGTCCGCGATGTGCACGGTCATGCCGGGGATGGGCTGCCCGACCGTGCCGTACCGGGTGCGGCCGGGCGGGTTGGCGGTCGCGGCGGCCGTGGACTCGGTCAGGCCGTACCCCTCGTAGATGTGCACGCCCGCCCCGGCGAAGAACAGGCCGAGCCGCCGGTCCATCGCCGAACCGCCCGACATGGCGTGCTTGATGCGTCCGCCCATCGCCGCGCGGATCTTGGAGTAGACGAGCTTGTCGAACAACTGGTGCTGCATGCGCAGGCCGGCGGACGGGCCGGGGCCGATGCCCCAGGCCTTCGCCTCCATCGCGTCCGCGTACTTGATGGCGATGTCGACGGCCTTCTCGAACGGGCCGGAGCGCCCCTCCTTCTCGGCCTTGCGGCGGGCCGCGTTGAACACCTTCTCGAAGATGTACGGCACGGCCAGGAAGAACGTCGGCTTGAACGCGGCCAGGTCGGGCAGCAGGGCCGCCGCGTTCAGCTGCGGCTGATGGCCGAACTTCACCTTGCCCCGGATCCCGGCGACCTGGACCATCCGCCCGAAGACGTGGGCGAGCGGCAGGAACAGCAGGGTGGCGGCCTCGTCGCCCCGCTTGGAGTGGAACACCGGCTCCCAGCGCTCGATGACGGTGTCCGCCTCGTACATGAAGTTGCCGTGCGTGATGACACAGCCCTTGGGGCGGCCGGTGGTGCCCGAGGTGTAGATGATCGTGGCGACCGAGTCGGGGGTGACGGCCTGCCGGTGGCGGTGCACCACCTCGTCGTCGAGGTGCGCGCCGGCGTCGTACAGCTCGTGCACGGCGCCCGCGTCGAGCTGCCACAGGCGGCGCAGCTGGGGCAGCCGGTCGATGACGGTGGCGATCGTCATCGCGTGGTCCTCGTGCTCCACGACCGCGGCCGTCACCTCGGCGTCGTACAGCATCCAGAAGCACTGCTCGGCCGAGGACGTCGGGTACACCGGCACGACCTGGGCGCCGATCGTCCACAGCGCGTAGTCGAACAGGGTCCACTCGTAGCGCGTACGGGACATGATCGCGACCCGGTCGCCGAACCGGATGCCGCTCGCCAGCAGGCCCTTGGCCAGGGCCAGCACCTCGTCGCGGAACTCGGCGCTGGTGACGTCGCGCCACTGCCCTGACTCGTCCTTGCGGCCCAGCGCGATGTGCAGCGGGTCCTCCTGGGCATGCTGGAAGACCACGTCGGCCAGACCGCCCACCGGAGGTGCCAACGCCAACGGAGGGTTGGTGAACTCGCGCAAACCCCGCTCCCCGCTCCTCAGCGCTCTTGTTGAGTGACGCTCCGCACAGCGCGGTGAAAGCTACCCCAACCGGGCAGAGGGCGGGAGGGGTGGCGAAGGCGAGCAGCGCTCTCGTCCGCGCTGGTCAGGGAGGGAAAATGCGCCCACATGGGGAAGGGTCGGACAGAATCCTGACGGTTGAGTAAGTTTCGGAGCCGTAATCTCCACCGAATCTGTACGACCCCTCATGGCCCGGGGCTCCTCGTGCGCGGTGCCCGGCCGTCTCTTCTGTCAGCGCCCCGGAGGCGGATTTCGTCACTCCGGTTCAGTCGGTCGCCGCCCGCCAGGATCGCCGCGGCCAGGGCGTCCGCCGCTCCCTGGGCGGCGGGGCTCCGCCGGCCGTGGACCACGACGAAGTCGACCTGTCCCAGTTCCGGCAGCCCCGCCCGGTCCGGGATCCGGACCAGGCCCGGCGGGATGAGGCCGCGGGAGTGGGCCATCACGCCGAGCCCCGCCCGGGCCGCCGCGACGAGGCCGTTGAGAGAGCCGCTGGTGCACACGACACGCCACTCGCGGCCCTGCCGCTCCAGCGCCTCCAGGGCGAGGGCGCGGGTGATGCCCGGCGGGGGATAGACGATGAGCGGCACGGGACGGTCCGGGTCGAGCCGGAGGCGCTCCGCACCGATCCACACCAGCCTGTCGTGCCGGACCAGCTCGCCGCGCGGATCCTCGGGCCGCCGCTTGGCCAGGACGAGGTCCAGCTTCCCGGCGGCGAGCTGCTCGTGCAGCGTGCCCGACAGCTCGACCGTCAGCTCCAGGTCGACCTCGGGGTGGTCGTGCCGGAAGCCCTCGAGGATCTCCGGCAGCCGGGTCAGCACGAAGTCCTCCGACGCGCCGAAGCGCAGCCGCCCGCGCAGCCGGGTGCCCGTGAAGAACGCCGTCGCCTGCTCGTGCACCTCCAGGATCCGGCGCGCGAACCCGAGCATGGCCTCGCCGTCCTCCGTGAGCTCCACCGAGTGCGTGTCCCGGGTGAACAGCGTCCGCCCGGTGGCGTCCTCCAGCCGCCGCACGTGCTGGCTGACGGTGGACTGCCGCAGCCCGAGCCGCCGGGCGGCCTGCGTGAAGCTCAGCGTCTGCGCCACCGAGAGGAAGGTGCGCAGATGGGAGGGGTCGTACATGCCTGTCAGGATATCGCGGAGCGTGATGACAGTGAGAGCGGTATGCGGGATTCCCGATCGCCGGGGCGGGGAGCAGGATGGAAGGGGGCCGTATCGGCCCTGCACCGCACATACGTACCGCCTGTAAGCACTGAGCAAGTGGAGCACCGTGAAACGCCTGCGCCGGCCGCGTCGGATGCCGATCGACCCGTACATCCTTCTCCTCCTCGCGACGGTGGGCGTCGCCGCCCTGTTCCCGGCCCGCGGGACGGTCGCCGATGTCGCGTCCGGTGCCTCCACGGCAGCGATCGCCCTGCTGTTCTTCCTCTACGGCGCCCGGCTGTCCACCCGTGAGGCCCTGGACGGGCTGCGCCACTGGCGGCTCCACGCCACCGTCCTGGCCTGCACCTTCCTCGTCTTCCCGCTGCTCGGCCTGGCGGCCCGCGGGCTGGTGCCGGTGATCCTCACCCACCCGCTGTACCAGGGCCTGCTCTTCCTCACGCTCGTCCCGTCGACCGTGCAGTCCTCGATCGCCTTCACCTCGATGGCCCGCGGCAACGTGCCCGCCGCGATCTGCGCGGGCTCCTTCTCCTCCCTCGTCGGGATCGTCGCCACCCCGCTGCTCGCGGCCTCGCTGCTCGGCGGCAGCGGGGGCGGGTTCTCCGCCGACTCGCTGCTGAAGATCGTGCTGCAACTGCTCGTGCCGTTCCTCGCCGGACAGCTGCTGCGCCGCTGGATCGGGGGCTTCGTCACCCGCCACAAGAAGGTCCTCGCACTGGTGGACCGCGGCTCGATCCTGCTCGTCGTCTACACCGCGTTCAGCCAGGGCATGGTCCAGGGCATCTGGCACCAGGTCAGCCCCCTCCGGCTGGGCGGGCTGCTCGTCGTCGAGGCCGTGGTCCTCGCCGTGATGCTGCTGCTGACCTGGTACGGCGGCAAGGCGCTGGGCTTCGTCCGGGAGGACCGGATCACCCTCCAGTTCGCCGGCTCGAAGAAGTCCCTGGCCGCCGGACTGCCCATGGCGAGCGTCCTGTTCGGCGCGCAGGCCTCGCTGGCCGTGCTGCCGCTGATGCTCTTCCACCAGATGCAGCTGATGGTCTGCGCGGTGATCGCCAAGCGCCGCTCGCACGACCCCCGCCCGGAGGTCACCGCGCCGGAGCCAGCCGCAGCGTCACGAACCGAGGTCGGTACAGGGACACGTTCCGGCTGAGCTGGGCGGCGGCGCCCGTCGTCTCCAGCCAGTTCACGTCGTAGCTCAGCACGAGACGTCCCTCGCCGCTCAGGACCGGATGTGCCTGCGGGTTGTAGGCGGCCACCTGGCCCTGCGGCAGCGACGGGCTGAACTCCTTCGCGGGCCCGTGCCACGGCCCGGCCGGGGAACACGCCCAGTACGAGGCGACGGTGGTCAGGCCCTTCGGGCCCGCGGCCATCGTGAACAGCAGGTACGTCCCGCCGTCCCGGACGACCGAGAACGCGCTGCCCACGCCCCTGCGCTGCTCGTCCCCGAGCACCGCCCGGGGGCGGCGCCGGCCGCCCACGCCGAGCCGGTCCAGTACCGCCAGGCCGCCGGATCCCCGAGCCTGCCCTCCGGCACCCGCGCCACGTACGCGTGCGAGGCCGGGCGGGAGGCCGCGCGGCCGTCGTCACCGCCGAAGACGTACGTCCAGCCGTCCTCCTCGACCAGGGTCGTGCCGAACAGCACGCGCCGGGACGGGTCCGGGACCAGTTGCTGGTCGAGCACCTTGACGACCGACTCCAGGCGCAGATCGGGCAGCGACAGCGTGGCCACCTCGGTCGCGGTGGGCACGCCGTAGATCCACGGGGCCTGGCCGGCCGTGCGCACCCACAGCAGCACCCGGACGACCTGCTCGGAGGAGCCGGGGGAGCGGGGTTCGACACGGGCGGCGACCGGCCAGCGCCACTGGTTCGGCGCCGGGTCGGCGAAGAGCGGGGCGGGGAGGGTGGTCTCCAGTCGGCCGTCGCGCATCAGCACGGCCGAGTTGCGCACCAGCGGCGCGGTGGTGTCCCGCCAGGCGTAGGACTCGCCGTGCGGGTTGGGCGGGCCGTACACCCGGCCCAGGTAGGTGTCCGAGAACAGCCACAGCACCCGGCCGTCCGGCAGCCGCACCGAGTGGGTGCCGTCGCCGCCGGTCCAGTCGTCGGTGCGGGCGGCGTCGTCGCCGTAGCGGGCGAACTCGGCGGTGAGGCCGTCGTCCGGCTGCCAGGAGCGGACCGTGCGCGCGCGGCAGGCGGCGTCGTCGTCCGGACTCTCGTCCTCGGGGAGGGCGATGAGCAGCGCGGCCCCGAGAACCAGGACCAGCAGCAGGCCGATCCCGGTTCCCGTGCGCTGTCGTGCTCGTGCTGCACTCACGTCGTCGGGCACGTGCCGTGACGTTAGTTGCTGCCGCTCACCCGGTCCATGGGGAGCCACAGCACCGTGCCCCTGGCATCCGCGCCCTTGGTGCCGGCGCCCAACTCCCCTTCGGTGAGGGCCCGGTTCCAGACGCGGACGTCGTCGATCGCCCCCGCCAGGAACGCCCGGCTGTCCATGCGCTGGCCGATGTGCACGCCGAACGGGGAGTTACGGCTGACCGAGCCCGGCACGTCCGGGGTGCTGATCGGCGTTCCGTCGAGGAAGAGGGTCAGGTTCCCGCCGCCCCGGCGCAGGACCAGGTGGTGCCAGCGGCCGTCGTTGTGGGCGCCGTCGGTCCACACCGAGGCCGTCCTGACGGTCGTCGCGCCCGACCGGGTGGTGATGAGCGCCCGGACCCGGTCGCTCGCCGGCTCCCCGCGCAGCCAGATCTGCGGCTGGCTGTTGCCGATGCCGCCCATCCACAGGAAGGGCTGTTCGCCGGTCGTGGCCGTGTAGCGGAAGAACAGCGAGGCCGTGAAGTCGCCCTCGCCGAGCGCCAGCCGGGACCGGTAGGGCAGGCGTACGGCGTCGTCGGTGCCGTCGAAGGACAGCGCACCGCCGCGGACGCCGGCCGTCCGCCCGGCACCGCCGAGCACGGCCGCGGGACGCGCGCCCGGCGCGGCGTCGCGGGTGGTCGGGTCGGCGCCCCGGCGCGGTGTCAGCCAGTCCTCGGTGAAGCGGGCGAAGCGGATCTCGTCGCGGGCGTCGACCGCGCCGCCCTCGTACAGCAGCCCCACCGTCGAGGCGTCGACCGCCGCCATGTCGGAGTAGCCGGACCAGTCCGTGGTGACGACCGTGCCCCGGTCGACGCTGTCCCAGGTGCGCCCGCCGTCGTAGGAGGAGCGGACCATCATCGTCCGGCGGCGGTCGGGATCGGCCGGGGCGGACAGCAGCATCCGGTGGCCGAGGCGCAGGGTCGCGCCCTGGACCTGCGGGGTGTAGAGGTCCGGGAGGGCGCGGAAGGGCGTGGCGAAGCTGTCGCCGCCGTCCAGGCTGAGGGTCTGGGAGCGGTGCCCCAGGTCGGTGCCGTCCTGTTCCCGGCCGCTGACGAGGACCGCCCCGTCGGCCCGTTCGGTGAGCGTCACCTCCGAGGGCTTCTGCCGGAACGTGCCGTCCTGCGCTATCGGCCAGGAGTCCGTGGCGCCGATCCGCCACTCGTCGCCGCCGTCGTCGCTGACGATGAGCGCGGCGTGGTTGGCGGTGACCCGGTTGCCGTCCCACGTCTCGGTGTTGACGCCGAACACCAGCCGCCCGGCGTGCTTACCGCGGGTGAGCTGGATGCCGTGCACGGGCCCGGTGGCGTACCAGGAGTTCCAGTGCCGGGGCAGGATCTGGTCGCTCAGGTCGCGCGGCTCGGACCAGGTCCGGCCGTCGTCGTCGCTGTACTGCAGGTGCGGGGTGCGGTCGCAGGGGACGGTGCAGTTGCCGGCGTCCGTTCGGCCGGTGTTGTACGTCTCGGCCAGCAGGATCCGGCCGGTCCTGCGGTCCACGAGGGGCGCCGGGTTGCCGTGCGTGTCGCCCGCGCCCTCGTTGACGACCTGGAGCGGTCCCCAGGTGCGGCCGCCGTCGGTGGAGCGTTTGAGGACGATGTCGATGTCGGCCGCGTCACCGCAGTTGAGGACACGGCCCTCGGCGAAGGCGAGCAGCGTGCCGGCCGTGGTCCGCACGATCGCGGGGATCCGGAAGCACGCGTAACCGGGGTCCTGGGAGGCCTTGAAGAGGATCTGTTGTTCGAACTCCGGTAAGGGCGTGGAGGGTTGGGGATGGGCCGGGTCTGCGGGCGTGAGCAGCGCCGCGGCGGTGAGAACGGCTGTCAGGGTGGATCTCAGACGTGTGCGAAGACTTGACGGCATGGTGCGACCTGCCCTTCATGCGTCTGTCGGCTGGACCACCGAAGCACGGGAACGGAATCCGGGGAGCCGAGATTCGGGCTTACATGCGAACCAACCGGACATCCCACGTCCCATGTGTGGGCCACAGACGGTACTTGGCTTCACAGACCCCCCACAAGGAGCGTGCGTCAGGGGATCAGGACGACCTTGCCGAGGTTGGCCCTCGCCTCGATCTCCCCGTGTGCCTTCGCCGCGTCCTCAAGGGCGAACTCCCCGTGCACGACGGGCCTGACCTCTCCGGCGTCGAACAGCCGCCACAGCTCCTCACGCCACTGCTCGTACAACTCCGGCTTCCCGCGGGCGATGCGGGCCATCTGGAACCCGGTCACCGACTTGGCGCCCACGAGCAGGTCGTACGCCTGGATGGTGCCGCCGCCCGAGCTGTACGCCACCAGCCGTCCCTCCGGGGCGAGTGCGGCAAGGGCCGGGGTGAGCAGCTCCCCGCCGACCGCGTCCAGGACGTAGTCGACCGGGGTGCCCCAGCTGTCGTCGGCGTAGGTGACGACGTGGTCGGCGCCGAGGCCGCGGACGAAATCGGCCTTGGCCGGGTCGGAGACCGCCCCCACGACCCGCCCGGCGCCCCGCGTCCTGGCCAGCTGCACGGCCAGGTGGCCGACACCGCTCGCCGCCGCCGTGACCAGGGCAGCTTCGCCCGGCTCGGGCCGAGCCGCCTCCAGGGCGCCGAGGGCGACCAGGCCGCTGCGGACCAGGGCGACCGCGTCGACGGCACATGCGTCCGCCGGTACGGGGGAGGCCATGGCCTCGTGCAGGAGCGCGAAGTCGGCGTAGCCGTGGCCGAAGCAGAGCCCCGTCACGCGGTCGCCGATACCGAAGCGGGTGACGCCCTCGCCGACGGCCGTGACCTCCCCGGCGATCTCGCCGCCGAGCGGGGCCGGCTCCGCCGCCTCGCCGACCTTGCGGACGACCGGGAGTGTGACGCCGATCGCCTCCGCGCGCACGAGCAGCTCTCCGGGGCCCGGCTCGGGCACCGGTGCCTCCTCCGTGAACAGGGGGCCGCCTCGGGATTCGTAGCGGACGCGGCGCATCGCACCTCCGGATGTCGTTGGTCATCCCCACGAGTTCGTTGGGCATCCCAACGGTATAGGATGATCATAGGGAGAACCAACGATTTCTTGGTTAGGCTGCGGCCATGTCGGAAGCTCCCCTCCCCGCGATCCGCTCCCTGCCCAGCTGGCTGCTCGGCCGTGCCGCCGCCCGCGGCCGGGCCCTGGTGGCCGAGGCGCTGGCCGAGCAGGACATGCGGATGTGGCACCACGTGGTGCTGTCCGCCGTCCGTGACCTCGGCCCCGTCGCCCAGGCCGACCTCGGCCGCGGGGTCGGGCTGGACCCCAAGGACCTGGTCGGCATCCTGAACGACCTCCAGGCGGCGGGTTTGGTGGTGCGCGAGCCGGACCCGAAGGACCGGCGGAAGAACGCGGTGTCCCTCACCGCCCGGGGAGCCCGGCTGCTGACGCGCTGCGAGAAGGCGGCCCGCGCGGCCAACGACGAGCTGCTCGCCCCGCTGTCGGAGGCCGAACGCGAGCAGTTCACGGGGATGCTGCGGCGGATATCCGGCGCGGCGGAGTAGGGGCGCCGAGCCCCGGGCAGGCCGAGACGGGGCCCCTGCGGCGCAGGGGGCGCTCCCCGCCGGTCGGGGCCCCGCCGCCGTGTCGCGGGGGAACCTGCTCAGCCCTGGGCGGCCGCGGCCCGCAGGGCGATCCGGTCCTCACCCGCGTACACGTTCATGGAGCTGCCCCGCAGGAAGCCCACCAGCGTCAGGCCCGTCTCGGCGGCCAGGTCCACCGCCAGCGAGGACGGCGCCGACACCGCCGCCAGGACCGGCATACCGGCCATCACGGCCTTCTGCGCCAGCTCGAAGGAGGCCCGGCCGACACGAGCAGGATCGTCCGCGACAGCGGCAGCTCCCCGTTCTGCAGGGCGCGGCCGACCAGCTTGTCGACCGCGTTGTGCCGGCCCACGTCCTCCCGGACGTCCAGCAGCTCGCCGTCCTGAGAGAAGAGGGCCGCCGCGTGCAGGCCGCCGGTCCGGTCGAAGACCCGCTGGGCTGCACGCAGCCGGTCGGGCAGGCTCGCGAGCAGCTCGGGGGTGACCCGGACCGGGGGAGTGTCGGCGATGGGCCAGCGGGCCGTGGTCCGCACCGCGTCCAGCGAGGCCTTGCCGCACAGCCCGCAGGAGGAGGTGGTGTAGACGTTGCGTTCGAGGGTGATGTCCGGGATCACCACCCCCGGGGCGGTCTGCACGTCGACCACGTTGTACGTGTTCGAGCCGTCGGCCGTCGCCCCTGCGCAGTAGACGATGTTCCTCAGGTCCTGCTGCCCGCCCAGCACCCCCTCGCTCACCAGGAAGCCCGCCGCCAGCGCGAAGTCGTCGCCGGGGGTGCGCATGGTGATCGCCAGGGGCTTGCCGTTGAGGCGGATCTCCAGGGGTTCCTCGGCGACGAGTGTGTCGGGACGGCTGGAGACCGCCCCGTCCCGGATGCGGAGCACCTTGCGTCGTTCCGTGACTCGTCCCATGTCCTGATCAGCCCCGGTTCTGTACGTGCTGGTAGCCGAAGCGGCCCTTGATGCAGAGATTGCCGTGGGTCACCGGGTTGTCGTGCGGTGAGGTGACCTTCACGATCTCATTGTCCTGCACGTGCAGCGTCAGGTTGCAGCCCACTCCGCAGTACGCGCACACCGTGGTCGTCTCCGTCTGCCGCGACTCGTCCCACGTACCCGCCGCGCGCATGTCGAACTCGGACTTGAAGGACAGCGCGCCCGTCGGGCACACCTCGATGCAGTTCCCGCAGTACACGCACGCCGAGTCGGTCAGCGGGGCGTCGTGCTCCACGGCGATCCGGGCGTCGAAACCGCGCCCGGCGACCGAGATCGCGAAGGTGTTCTGCCACTGGTCGCCGCAGGCGTCCACGCACTTGTAGCAGAGGATGCACTTGTCGTAGTCGCGCACGTACAGATCGTTGTCGACCCTCGGTTCCTCGTTGAGCCGGGCCGCCTCCGGGCCGAAGCGGTCCGGCTTCGCCTCGTACTCCTTGAGCCACTCGGCGACCCTGGGCGTGGTCGACAGGTCGACGGAGGACGCGAGCAGTTCGAGGACGACCTTCCGGCTGTGCCGGGCCCGCTCGGTGTCGGTGCGCACCTCCATGCCCGGCTCGGCCTTGCGGGAGCAGGCCGGGACCAGGGTGCGCGCCCCCTCGACCTCGACGACACAGACCCGGCAGGCGTTCTTCGGCCGCAGGGTGTCGCCCTCGCACAGGGTCGGGATGTCCTTTCCGGCCGCCCGGCAGGCGTCGAGGATCGTCGAGCCCTCGGGAACCCGGGCCTCCTCGCCGTCGATCGTGAACTCCATCATGCGGCGCGGGATCCCCAGCGGTGTGACGGTCATTCGTACGCCCCCAGACGGTCGATGGCGGATTCCACGGCGTTCCACGCGGTCTGCCCGAGACCGCAGATCGAGGCGTCCCGCATCGCGCGGCCGACCTCCCTCAGCAGGGCGATGTCCCCGGCGGCGTCCGCGCCGGTGCGCTCCACGATCCGGTGCAGCGCCTCCTCCTGCCGCACGGTCCCGACCCGGCACGGCACGCACTGGCCGCACGACTCGTCGCGGAAGAACTCCGCGATGCGCAGCAGCAGCCGGGGGAGGGGCACGCTGTCGTCGAAGGCCATCACGACCCCCGAGCCGAGCGTCGTGCCCGCCTCCCGCGTCCCTTCGAAGGTGAGCGGGATGTCCAGCTCGTCGGCCCGGACGAAACCGCCCGCCGCCCCGCCGAGCAGCACCGCCCGCAGACCGTCCCGCATCCCGGCGAGGGTGAGCAGGTCGCCCAGCGTCGCGCCGAACGGCAGCTCGTAGACGCCCGGCCGTTCCACGCTCCCGGACACGCAGAACAGCTTCGGCCCGGTGGACCGCGGCGTGCCGATCGCCGCGTAGGCCGGTGCGCCCATGGTGAGGACCGGCAGGACGTTGACCAGCGTCTCGACGTTGTTCTCGACCGTCGGCTTGCCGAACAGGCCCTTCTCCACGGGGAACGGCGGCTTCGAACGGGGCTCGCCCCGGTAGCCCTCGATGGAGTTGAACAGGGCCGTCTCCTCACCGCAGATGTAGGCGCCCGCACCGCGCCGGATCTCGATGTCGAAGGCGTAGCCCTGGCCGAGGACGTCGTCGCCGAGCAGGCCGCGCGCGCGGGCCTGCGCGATCGCGTGTTCGAGGCGGTGCAGGGCGCGGGGGTACTCGCCGCGCAGGTAGAGGTAGCCCTGGTGGGCGCCGGTCGCGTACCCGGCGATCGTCATCGCCTCGACCAGTGCGTACGGGTCGCCCTCCATGAGCACGCGGTCCTTGAACGTGCCCGGCTCGGACTCGTCGGCGTTGCAGACGAGGTAGTGCGGACGGTCCGGCTGGGACGCCGTGGCCTGCCACTTGCGGCCGGTCGGGAAGGCGGCGCCGCCGCGCCCGACCAGGCCCGAGTCGGTGACCTCGCGGATGACGCCGGCCGGACCCAGCTCGAAGGCCCGGCGCAGGGCCGTGTAGCCGCCGTGGGCGCGGTAGTCGTCGAGGGACGCCGGGTCGACCACGCCGACGCGGTGCAGCAGCATCAGCCCGTCCTGCCCGGCCTGGGGCACCGCCAGCGCGGCCGGCGGCTCCTCCGGCGCCGAGTCGGGGGCGCTCGCGGCGAGAACGGCGTCGTGCACGGTCGCCGGCGCCGAGACCGCCGTACGAACCGGGTCCCCGGCCCTGATCGCGAGCGCGGCCGGGGCGCGTTCGCACAGGCCCAGGCAGGGGCTGCGCTCGACCGCGACCCCGCTGCCGAGGCCCAGCCGCTCCTCGATCCCCGCGCACAGCTGAGGCGCCCCGGCCGCCGCGCACGCCAGGTCCGTGCACACGTGGAGCACGGTCGCCGGACGCGGCTTGACGGAGAACATGGCGTAGAAGGTGGCGACCCCGTACGCCTCCGCCGGCGGCACCGTCAGCCGCCGGCACAGGTAGTCGAGCGCGCCGTCGCTGATCCAGCCGACCCGGTCGTTGATCGCGTGCAGCCCCGGCAACAGCAGGTCGCGGCGGTCCCGGGCCGCGCGCCCGCCACGGGCCCACCTCAGATCCGCGTCGGAGCGGTCGGCGCCCTCCCAGGAGGACTCCGGAGGGCCCAGCAGGGCGTCGACGGCCGCCCGTTCGTCGTCCGTCGGTTTGCTGTCACCGAAGTGCAGGTCCACTGTGCGTCACCCCACGATGGTCGCGATGGGCAGCTTCTCGATCCGGATCGCCGACGCCTTGAACTCCGCCGTCCCCGCGATCGGGCAGTTCGCCTCGATCGTCAGCGCGTTGGTGTCCACCTCGTCGGGGAAGTGCATGGTCATGAAGGCGAGCCCGGGCCGCAGCGCGGTGTCCACCCACACGGGCGCGGTCACCGACCCGCGCCGCGAGGTGACCTGGACCTGCTCGCCGACCACCACCCCGTAGCGCTCGGCGTCCTCCGGGCACAGTTCGATGTACTCGCCGCGCCTGAGCGGCGAGGCGTAACCGCCGCTCTGCACACCGGTGTTGTACGAGTCCAGGCGCCGCCCGGTGGTCAGCCGGATCGGGTACTCCTCGTCGGTGAGGTCCACGGGCGGGTCGTGCTGCACGATCCCGAAGGGCGCGAGCGGACCGCGCTCGGCGGGGTCGGGCTCCCACAACCGGCCGTGCAGATAGGTCGGTTCGAGCCCGTCGGTACTGGGGCACGGCCACTGGATGCCCTGGTGCTCCTCCAGGCGCTCGTACGTCATGCCGTAGTGGTCGGGGGAGACCGACCGGAGCTCGTTCCACACGGTCTCGGCGTCGGCGTACTTCCAGTCGTGGCCGAGGCGGGCCGCGAGGTCGCAGAGGATGTCGATGTCCTCGCGGGCCTCGCCGGGCGGGGTGACGGCCTTGCGGACGCGCTGCACCCGTCGCTCGCTGTTGGTGGTCGTGCCCTCGGTCTCCGCCCAGCCGGCCGTGGCGGGCAGGACGACGTCCGCGAGCTCGGCTGTCTTGGTGAGGAAGATGTCCTGCACGACCAGGAAGTCGAGCGCCCTGAGCCGCCGTACGGCCTGCTCGCTGTCGGCCTCGGACTGGGCGGGGTTCTCACCGATGCAGTAGACGGCCTTGAGCGTGCCGTCCTCCATCGCCTCGAACATCTCCGTGAGGTTCAGCCCGTAGTGGGGCTGGATGACGGTGTCCCAGGCGGACTCGAACTTCAGCCGGGTGCCGGGGTCGAGGATGTCCTGGAAGCCGGGCAGGCGGTTGGGGATCGCGCCCATGTCGCCGCCGCCCTGCACGTTGTTCTGCCCGCGCAGGGGCTGCAGGCCGGAGCCGTAGCGGCCGACGTGCCCGGTGAGCAGGGACAGGTTGATCAGGGCGCGGACGTTGTCGGTGCCGTTGTGGTGCTCGGTGATGCCGAGGGTCCAGCACAGCTGGGCGCGCTCGGCGCGGGCGTAGGCGTGCGCCAGCTCGCGGATGGCGGCGGCCGGAACGCCCGTCACCTTCTCGGCGAGCGACAGCGTCCACGGCTCGACCAGCGCCTTGTACTCCTCGAAGCCGGTGGTCGCCCGCGCGATGAACGCCTCGTTCGCCAGGCCCGCGTGGATGATCTCGCGGCCGATCGCGTGCGCCATCGGGATGTCGGTGCCGACGTTGAGGCCCAGCCAGCTCTCCGCCCACTCGGCGGTCGACGTCCGGCGCGGATCGACGGCGTACATCCGGGCGCCGTTCCTGATCCCCTTCAGCACGTGCTGGAAGAAGATCGGGTGCGCGAAGCGGGCGTTGGAGCCCCACATCACGATGACGTCGGTGTGCTCGATCTCCTCGTACGACGACGTCCCGCCGCCCGAGCCGAACGCCGCCGACAGGCCCGCCACGCTCGGGGCGTGGCAGGTGCGGTTGCAGGAGTCGACGTTGTTGGTGCCCATGACGACCCGGGCGAACTTCTGGGCCACATAGTTCATCTCGTTCGTCGCCCGGGCGCAGGAGAACATGCCGAACGCGCCCCGGTTGCGCGCCAGTCCCCGGGCGGCCCGGTCCAGGGCCTCCTCCCAGGTGGCCCGGCGGAAGGGCTCGTCGCGCGAGTCCCTGACCAGGGGGTGGGTGAGCCGTGTGTAGGTCTTCGGGGTTCGGTCGCGTTTGCTCATGCGGCGCTCCTCAGCGCGAGCAGGTCCGAGATGGCGTGCACGGTGCGCAGGGTGGGCACCTCCACGCCGGTGATGTCCGCCAACTCGACGACCGCCGCGAGGAGTACGTCGAGTTCGAGCGGTTTGCCGCGCTCCAGGTCCTGGAGCGTGGAGGTCCGGTGGTCGCCGACCCGCTCGGCGCCCGCGAGCCGGCGCTCGATGGAGACGCCGACCTCGCAGCCGAGGGCGTTCGCGACCGCGAGCGTCTCGGTCATCATGATCTCGATGACCTTGCGCGTGCCGCCGTGCAGGCACATCTGCCGCATGGTCGCGCGGGCCAGTGCGCTGATCGGGTTGAAGGAGATGTTGCCGAGCAGCTTGAGCCAGATGTCATTGCGCAGGTCCGGCTCGACCGGGCACTTCAGCCCGCCGGCCTGCATGGCCTCGCTGAACGCCACGCACCGCGTGGACACACTGCGGTCGGGCTCACCGATCGAGAACCGCGTGCCCTCCAAGTGCCGTATGACGCCCGGCCCTTCGAGCTCGGTCGCCGCGTAGACGACGCATCCGACGGCCCGTTCGGGCGCGAGCACCGCACTGACCGCGCCGTTCGGGTCCACGCTCTCGACGCGGTGGCCGTCGTACGGGCCGCCGTGCCGGTGGAAGTACCACCAGGGGATGCCGTTCTGGGCGGCCACGACCGCCGTCGTGGCGCCCAGCAACGGCGCGATCAGCGGCCCGCACGCCGCGTACGCGTTGGCCTTCAGGCCGAGGAAGACGAAGTCGGCCGGGCCGACCTCGGCCGGGTCGTCGGTCGCGTGGGGGTGCGCGGTGAAGTCGCCGCGCGGGCTGCGCACCCGGACTCCGTGCTGCCTCATGGCCGCCAGATGCGGTCCACGGGCGATGAGATGCACATCGGCGCCCGCGCGGTGGAGCGCGGCGCCGACGTAGGCGCCGATGGCACCGGCGCCGAGAACTGCGACTTTCACGGGAACACTCCGTTCGGTTTGAGGGATACCGCGGAGGTGACTGCCGAGTGGCCGGCTCACGGTCGGCGTCAGCTTGTGTCGACGGAATATTGTCTACAGTATGGACGTTGGGTCAGCAAGGGTCCGTGCGATGACCGTTCGGCGCATGCTGGATACCGCTCACCGCATACGGTCGACGCGCCGCCTTCTCAAGTCCCCTGCGACTGCCTACCGTTCCGGGTTCATGAGTCCCCCAGTCGCGCCCCCGGGCTGGAGCCGCTGGCTCGTCCCGCCCGCCGCTCTCTCCGTACATCTCTCCATCGGCCAGGCCTACGCCTGGAGCGTGTTCAAGCCGCCCCTGGAGTCCGCACTCGGCCTCAGCGGCACGCAGAGCGCGCTGCCCTTCCAGCTGGGCATCGTCATGCTGGGCCTGTCCGCCGCGTTCGGCGGCACGCTCGTCGAACGCAACGGCCCGCGCTGGGCGATGACCGTCGCCCTGGTCTGCTTCTCGTCCGGCTTCCTGCTCTCCGCGCTGGGCGCGGCCCTGGAGCAGTACTGGCTGATCGTCTTCGGCTACGGCTTCGTCGGCGGCATCGGCCTCGGCATCGGCTACATCTCGCCCGTCTCCACCCTGATCAAGTGGTTCCCGGACCGGCCCGGCATGGCCACCGGCATCGCCATCATGGGCTTCGGCGGCGGTGCGCTCATCGCCTCGCCGTGGTCCGCGCAGATGCTGGAGTCCTTCGGCGGTGACAGCTCCGGCATCGCACTCGCCTTCCTGGTGCACGGGCTGTCGTACGCCGTGTTCATGCTGCTGGGTGTGCTTTTGGTCCGGGTTCCGAGCAGTGCCCCAGGGGCGCGGGGAACTGCGCGACCGGCCCCCACCGGCCCGCAGGTCTCCGCGAACCAGGCCATCCGCACCCCGCAGTTCTGGTGCCTGTGGATCGTGCTCTGCATGAACGTCACCGCCGGCATCGGCATCCTGGAGAAGGCCGCCCCGATGATCACGGACTTCTTCGCGGACACCTCCACACCCGTGTCGGCGACGGCCGCCGCCGGCTTCGTCGCGCTGCTGTCGGCGGCGAACATGGCGGGCCGCATCGCCTGGTCCTCGACGTCCGACCTGATCGGCCGCAAGAACATCTACCGCGTCTACCTGGGCGCCGGCGCGCTGATGTACGCGCTCATCGCCCTGTTCGGCGACTCCTCCAAGCCGCTGTTCGTCCTGTGTGCGCTGGTGATCCTGTCCTTCTACGGCGGCGGCTTCGCGACCGTTCCGGCGTATCTGAAGGACCTGTTCGGCACCTACCAGGTCGGCGCCATCCACGGGCGGCTGCTCACCGCCTGGTCCACGGCGGGTGTGCTCGGGCCGCTCATCGTGAACTGGATCGCCGACCGGCAGGAGGAGGCGGGCCGGCACGGCGCGTCCCTGTACGGGCTGTCGTTCGTCATCATGATCGGGCTGCTCGTCGTCGGATTCGTCGCCAACGAACTCGTCCGGCCCGTCCACCCGCGTCATCACATCCCGGCACCGAAGGAGGCCGCGCATGTCCAGCGACAGCAGTCAGAGTCCGCCTAGCCCGGACCGGCGGTGGCTGATCGCCTTCGCCTGGGTGTGGGTGGGCCTGCCGCTCGCCTACGGGCTGTACGAGCTGGTCCGCAAGGCGACCCAGCTGTTCACCGGCTAGCCGCCGGGGCAGGTGACAGGTGCTCGGTCGTCCGAGGTCCTGACCGAAGCTGACAACGCGGGCACCTGTTTCCTGTCACCTTGCCTGCCGTCGTACCCGCGAGTCACTGATCAGACTGGTGGGTCCCGCTACCCAAGTTCCAACGAGGGGGACCGCCCGCATGAACGGCTCGCGCATCGCCGCCGTCGGCCACTACCAGCCCGCCAAGGTGCTCACCAACGAGGACCTGGCGGGCATGGTCGACACCAGTGACGAGTGGATCAGGAGCCGGGTGGGCATCGGCACCCGCCACATCGCCGGCCCCGACGAACCCGTCGACGAGCTGGCCGCCCACGCCGCCGCCAAGGCCCTCGCGGCGGCCGGGCTGACCCCCGCCGACATCGACCTGGTGCTGGTCGCCACCTCCACGGCCGTCGACCGCTCGCCCAACACCGCCGCCCGGGTGGCGGCCCGCCTCGGCATCCCGCAGGCCGCCACCATGGACCTCAACGTGGTGTGCGCCGGTTTCACCCACGCCCTGGCCACCGCCGACCACGCCGTCCGCGCGGGGGGCGCGAGCCGGGCCCTGGTCATCGGCGCCGACAAGATGTCCGACGTGACCGACTGGAGCGACCGCACGACCTGCGTGCTCGTCGGTGACGGGGCCGGGGCCGCGGTCGTGGAGGCCGCCGACGAGCCCGCCATCGGGCCGGTGCTGTGGGGTTCGGTGCCCGAGATGGGGAACGCGGTGCGGATCGAGGGCACACCGCCGCGTTTCGCGCAGGAGGGGCAGAGCGTCTACCGCTGGGCGACGACGCAGCTGCCGCCCATCGCGCGGCGGGCGTGCGAGCGGGCCGGGCTGGCGCCGGCGGACCTCGCGGCGGTCGTACTGCATCAGGCCAATCTCCGCATCATCGAACCCCTCGCGGAGAAGATCGGCGCCGTGAACGCGGTCGTCGCGCGCGATGTCACGGAGTCCGGCAACACGTCGGCCGCGAGCATCCCGCTCGCCCTGTCCAAGCTGGTCGAACAGGGTGCGATCGCCACGGGCGACCCGGTCCTGCTGTTCGGCTTCGGCGGGAACCTGTCGTACGCCGGGCAGGTCGTCCGCTGCCCCTGAGTGTGCGCCGCGGTGTGACGCGGTCAACTGCCCGTAACCCTGGCTCCTGTGCGCCGTAGACTGTAGACGAAAGACAATCGATACTGACGCTACGGCGACACCGGCTTCCGCCGCGCTGTGCACGGCCCTGCCGAGGAGGGGGACCGCGATGCTGTCGACAGGCCTGCCCCAAGGGGCGGTACCCAAGCTGGAACGCCCGGGTCCGCTGCGCGACCGTGTCTACGAGGCGCTGCTCGAACTCATCACCACCCGTGCCCTCCAGCCCGGCCAGCACCTCGTGGAGAGCGAACTCGCCGGGCATCTGGGGGTCTCCCGGCAGCCGGTGCGCGAGGCGTTGCAGCGGCTCAACACCGAGGGATGGGTCGATCTGCGGCCCGCCCAGGGCGCGTTCGTGCACGAGCCGACGGAGGAGGAGGCCGACCAGCTCCTCACGGTCCGTACGCTCCTGGAGGCCGAGGCGGCCCGGCTCGCCGCGGCGGGCGCGGACAAGGCCGGCATCGCCGCGCTGGAAGCGCTGTGCGCGGAGGGCGAGAAGGCCGTCGAGGCCGACGACGTGGACGGGGCCGTCGCCATGAACGCCCGCTTCCACGCGAAGATCATGGAGCTCGCCGGCAACGCCGTCCTCGCCGAACTGGCCGCCCAGGTCGACCGCCGCGTCCGCTGGTACTACACGCCGGTCGCCCGCCAGCGGGGCCACCAGTCCTGGATCGAACACCGCGCACTCATCGCCGCGATCACCGACCGCGACGAACAGCGGGCCACCCACCTCATGCGCGAACACACCGAACACACGAGGCGGTCGTACCACGCGCGAGCGCGTTCGTAGGCCTCGGCGGGCGGTCGGCACCGTCTGAGCCCGCGTCCTCGTCTTTGTCCTGTGAGTGGAAAAAGTAGAGGGCAATTCCTGCGCGACTTCTTCCCACCTTCGGCAGCCGCTGCTACGTTCCCTCCGAAAGCAAGCCACCGATGTGGCGGAAAACCGGCGCGCACAGGCCGATTGAGGCGGGGAGGGGCTCGTGAGACGTATGACCGCACGACCCGGAAACGCCCACCAGGCCCGACTGCTCAAGCTGTTGCGCGACGGTGGCCCCAACTCCCGTGCCCAGCTGGGCGACCAGGTCGACCTCTCGCGGTCCAAGCTCGCCGTGGAGGTGGACCGGCTGCTGGAGACGGGGCTGGTCGTGGCCGACGGGCTCGCCGCCTCGCGCGGCGGCCGCCGCTCCCACAACATCCGGCTCAACCCCGGGCTGCGCTTCCTCGGCGTCGACATCGGCGCGACCTCGGTCGACGTCGCCGTCACCAACGCCGAACTGGAGACCCTCGGGCACATCAACCACCCCATGGACGTGCGCGAGGGCCCGGTCGCGGTCTTCGAGCAGGTCCTGGCCATGGCCGCCAAGTTGAAGGCCTCGGGGCTCGCGGAGGGGTTCGACGGCGCCGGCATCGGCGTCCCGGGCCCGGTCCGCTTCCCCGAGGGCATCCCGGTGGCTCCGCCGATCATGCCGGGATGGGACGGCTTCCCCGTGCGGGAGGCGCTCAGCCAGGAACTCGGCTGTCCGGTCATGGTCGACAACGACGTGAACCTCATGGCGATGGGGGAGCAGCACGCGGGCGTCGCCCGCACCGTCGCCGACTTCCTCTGCGTCAAGATCGGCACGGGCATCGGCTGCGGCATCGTCGTCGGCGGTGAGGTCTACCGCGGTACGACGGGCAGCGCCGGCGACATCGGGCACATCCAGGCCGTGCCCGACGGCCGCCCCTGCGCCTGCGGCAACCGGGGCTGCCTGGAGGCCCACTTCAGCGGGGCGGCCCTCGCCCGTGACGCCACGGAGGCCGCCCAGCAGGGGCTCTCCGCCGAACTGGCCTCGCGGCTGGAGACGGGCGGCGGGCTCACCGCCGTCGACGTCGCCGCCGCGGCCGCCGCCGGCGACGCCACCGCACTCGACCTGATCCGTGAGGGCGGCAACCGCACCGGCCAGGTCATCGCCGGCCTGGTCAGCTTCTTCAACCCGGGCCTGGTGGTGATCGGCGGCGGGGTGACCGGCCTCGGCCACACCCTGCTCGCCGCGATCCGCACTCAGGTCTACCGCCAGTCACTGCCCCTCGCGACCGGCAATCTGCCCATCGTCCTGGGCGAGTTGGGACCCGCCGCCGGAGTCACCGGCGCGGCCCGGCTCATCAGCGACCACCTGTTCTCACCCGCGTAAGCACTCAGTTCAGTACGGCGTACCAGCACCGCGCCCTGCTTTGCCCTGCCCTGAAACCGGCCCGCACGCCCGCCAAGGGGACCTCATGGCACCAGAACCACCGCTGCTCAGCATGTCCGGCATCACCAAGTCGTTCCCCGGAGTCCGGGCCCTCGACGGCGTCGACCTCGACGTCCTGGCCGGCGAGGTGCACTGCCTGCTCGGCCAGAACGGCGCCGGGAAGTCGACCCTCATCAAGGTCCTGGCCGGCGCCCACCAGCCCGACACCGGCGAGATCCGCTGGCGCGGCGAGCAGGTCACACTCCGCTCGCCGATCGCCGCCATGCGGCTCGGCATCGCGACCATCTACCAGGAACTCGACCTGGTGGAGCACCTGTCGGTCGCCGAGAACGTCCACCTGGGCCACGAGCCGACCGCCGCCGGTTTCGTCGTCCGCGGGAAGGCCGCCAAGGAGTCGACGGCCGCCCTCCTCAAGCGACTCGGCCACCCGGAGATCGATCCGGCCCGGCTCGTCGGCGAGCTGTCGGCGGCACAGCAGCAGATCGTGTCCATGGCCCGGGCGCTCTCCCACGACGTGCGGCTCATCGTGATGGACGAGCCGTCCGCCGCCCTCGACCCGGACGAGGTCGACAACCTCTTCCGCATCGTCGGCGACCTCACCGCCGCCGGTGTCGCCGTCGTCTACATCTCGCACCGCCTGGAGGAGATCCGGCGCATCGGCGACCGGGTGACCGTGCTCAAGGACGGGCGGGCCGTGGCGAACGGACTGCCGGCGAAGACGACCCCGACCCGTGAGGTCGTCGCGCTGATGACGGGGCGTAACGTCGAGTACGTCTTCCCCGACCGGCCCGACTCCCCGCCGTCCGGGGAACCGGTGCTCACCGTCCGGGGGCTGTCCCGCGCCGGGGAGTTCGAGGCCCTCGACCTGGAGGTACGACCGGGCGAGATCGTGGGCCTGGCCGGACTCGTCGGCTCGGGCCGCTCCGAGATCCTCGAGACCGTCTACGGCGCCAGGAAACCGACGACCGGTCAGGTGCTGGTCGACGGCAAGCCGTTGAAGCCGGGCAGCGTCCGGGCCGCCGTCCGGGCCGGACTCGGGCTCGCCCCCGAGGAACGCAAGGCGCAGGCCCTGCTCATGCTGGAGTCCGTCACCCGCAACGTGTCGGTCTCCTCCATGTCCCGCTTCTCGAGCGGCGGCTGGATCGACCGGGGCGCCGAACTCGGTGCCGCCCGGTCCGCGACCCGCGAACTGTCGCTGAGGCCCGACAACCCGTCCGTGCCGGTGCGCACCCTGTCCGGCGGCAACCAGCAGAAGGCCGTCCTGGCCCGCTGGCTGCTGCGCGGCTGCAAGGTGCTGCTGCTCGACGAACCCACCCGCGGCGTCGACGTCGGCGCCCGCGCCGAGCTCTACGCGGTCGTCCGCCGGCTGGCCGACGAAGGCCTCGCCGTGCTGCTGGTCTCCAGCGAGGTGCCCGAGGTGCTCGGCCTCGCCGACCGCGTCCTGGTGCTGCGGGAGGGCCGTGTCGTCCACACGGCACCCGCGCGCGAACTCGACGAACACCGCGTACTCGACCTGGTCATGGAAGGAAGTCCGGCGTCATGACGCAGCCCGTCTCCCCGCCGCGGGACAGCATCACCGACAAGGTGCCCCAGGACCGGCCCTCGGCCTGGCGCGGCCTGCTGGCCCGCACCGACGTCCGCACCCTCTCCCTGCTCGGCGTGCTCGCCGCGCTGATCCTCATCGGCGGCATCACCAAGCCCGACGAGTTCCTCGACACCCGCAACCTGCAACTCGTCCTCACCCAGGCGTCCGTGATCGGCGTCGTCACCGTCGGCATGACCTTCGTCATCGTCTCCGGCGGCATCGACCTGTCGGTCGGCGCCATCGTCGCCCTCGCCTCGGTGTGGGCGACCACGGTGGCCACCCAGGAGTACGGCTTCGCCGGCATCCTCTTCACGGCGGTCGTCGTCGGAGTCGGCTGCGGCCTGGTCAACGGGGTGCTCATCGCCTACGGCGCGATGGTGCCCTTCATCGCCACCCTCGCCATGCTGGCCTCCGCCCGCGGTCTCGCCCTGCAGATCACCGACGGCAAGACACAGATCGTGACCGTGCCGTCCGTCCTCGACCTGGGCGAACGCGACGCCTACGTCCTCGGCATCCCGCCCCTGGTCCTGGTCTTCGCGGTCGTGACGGTCATCGGCTGGCTGGTGCTCAACCGCACCACCTTCGGCCGCCGCACGGTCGCCGTCGGCGGCAACCCGGAGGCCGCCCGCCTCGCCGGTATCGACGTCCGCCGCCAGCGGCTGTACCTCTACCTGCTGTCCGGGCTGTGCTGCGGCATTGCCGCCTTCCTGCTGATCGTCCTGTCCGGCTCCGGACAGAACACCAACGGCAACCTCTACGAACTCGACGCCATCGCCGCCGCGATCATCGGCGGCACCCTCCTCACCGGCGGCCGCGGCACCATCACCGGCTCCGTGCTCGGCGTCCTGATCTTCACCACGATCACCAACATCTTCGCCCTGAACAACCTGCAGAGCGACGTCCAGCAGATCGCCAAGGGCGCGATCATCGTCGCCGCCGTGCTGGTCCAGCGCCGTACCGCGAGCACGACCTGAGGAAAGGGTTCACCGCCATGACCGAGATCACGAGCCGCAGAGGACTGCTCTTCGGAGCCGCCGCCGTCTCCGCCGGTGCCCTCCTCACGGGGTGCACGAGCAACGAGCCCTCCGACTCCAAGGACGAGCCGGCCGGGAACAACCAGCCCGCCGCCGACGACAAGCCCGGCAAGCAGGTCACCATCGGCTTCGCCGGCCCGCAGGCCGACCACGGCTGGCTCAACGCCATCAACGACAACGCCGAGAAGCGGGCCGAGAAGTACTCCGACGTCACCCTGGAGATCACCGAGGGCTCCAACGACACCGCCCAGCAGATCGGTCAGATCGAGACCCTCATCAACAAGAAGGTCGACGTCCTGGTGGTGCTGCCCGCCGACGGCAAGGCCCTCACCCAGGTCGGGCTGAAGGCGATGCGCGCGGGCATCCCGGTCGTCAACCTCGACCGGATCTTCAACACCCCGCAGGCCTACCGCTGCTGGATCGGCGGCGACAACTACGGCATGGGCCTCAACGCCGGGCACTACATCGGCGAGAAGCTCAAGGGCAAGTCCGACGCCCGCGTCATCGAACTGGCCGGCCTGGACAACCTGGAGCTGACCAAGCAGCGCACCCAGGGCTTCGACGACGCCCTGAAGAACTACCCCAACATCAAGAAGGTCGCCCGCCAGGCCGCCGAGTTCACCGTCGAGTCCGGGCAGGCCAAGATGGCCCAACTGCTCCAGGCCCAGTCCAAGTTCGACGCCCTGTGGAACCACGACGACGACCAGGGCGTCGGCGCGCTGCGCGCCATCGAGCAGGCCGGGCGCGACGACTTCCTGATGGTCGGCGGCGCCGGCGCCCTGTCCGCCTTCCAGGCCATCAAGCAGGACGACGGTGTGCTGAAGGCGACCGTCCTCTACCCGCCGACCATGGCCGCCTCCGCGATCGACCTCGCCCGCGCCCTCGGCCAGGGCAAGGGCATCGGCGGCCTGGCCGAGTTCGAGATCCCCGCGTCGATCACCCTCTACTCGGCCGTCGTCGACAAGACCAACGTCGACCAGTACATGCCCACCGGCTTCCGGTGACCGGTTCCACCCGCACCCCCCACGTGCGCCACCCCGACCAGGACGAGGAGGACACCCGTATGGGACAGCCGCAAGCGCAGTCAGATGGGACCGAGGCAGGCAAGCCACCCCTGCGCGTGGGGATGGTGGGCTACGCCTTCATGGGCGCCGCCCACTCCCAGGGCTGGCGCACCGCGGGCCGTGTCTTCGACCTGCCGCTGAACCCCGTGCAGGCCGCGATCTGCGGCCGGGACGCCACCGCCGTGCGGGCGGCGGCCGACCGCCACGGCTGGGCGTCCACCGAGACCGACTGGCGTGCCCTCGTCGAACGCGACGACATCGACCTCGTCGACATCTGCACCCCCGGCGACAGCCACGCCGAGATCGCGCTGGCCGCCCTCGCGGCCGGCAAGCACGTCCTGTGCGAGAAGCCGCTGGCCAACACCGTCGAGGAAGCCACCACGATGGTGCGGGCCGCCGAAGAGGCCTACCGGCGCGGGCAGGTGGCGATGGTCGGCTTCAACTACCGCCGGGTGCCGGCCACCGCCCTGGCCCGGCGCATGGTCGCCGAGGGCCGCCTCGGCGCACTGCGGCACGTGCGCGTGACGTACCTCCAGGACTGGCTGGTCGACCCGCAGTTCCCGCTGACCTGGCGGCTGCGCAAGGAACAGGCAGGCTCAGGCTCGCTCGGCGACCTGGGCGCGCACATCATCGACCTCGCGCAGTACCTGGTGGGGGAGCGCCTGGCGGGCGTCTCCGCGCTGACGGAGACCTTCGTACGGCAGCGGCCCCTGCCCACCGGCGCCACGAGCGGTCTGTCCGCCGTCTCGGCCGCCGGCACGGGTGAGGTCACCGTGGACGACGCCGCCCTGTTCACGGCCCGCTTCCCCTCCGGCGCCCTCGCCTCCTTCGAGGCCACCCGCTACGCCACCGGCCGCAAGAACGCCCTGCGCATCGAACTCAACGGGGAGCGCGGCTCGCTCGCCTTCGACCTGGAGCGGCTCAACGAGCTGTCCTTCCACGACGGCACCGAACCCGGGGCGGAGGCGGGCTTCCGCCGCATCCTCGTCACCGAACCCGACCACCCCTACCTGGACGCCTGGTGGCCGCCGGGCCACGGCCTCGGCTACGAGCACACCTTCGTCCACCAGGCCCGCGACCTCGTCCACGCCATCGCCGAGGGCCGCCGCCCCGAGCCCTCGTTCGCCGACGGGCTCCAGGTGCAGCGCGTACTCGCGGCCGTGGAGGAGAGCGCCGAGAAGAACTCCGTCTACACACCGATCGCGGTCTGAGGAGGCTGACGCGCATGCCGCGTACGTTCACGCTGTTCACCGGCCAATGGGCCGACCTGCCGCTGGAAGAGGTCTGCCGGCTCGCCCGCGACTTCGGCTACGACGGCCTCGAACTCGCCTGCTGGGGCGACCACTTCGAAGTCGACAAGGCCCTCGCCGATCCGTCGTACCTGGACGGCCGCCGGGCACTCCTCGACAAGTACGGCCTCAAGTGCTGGGCCATCTCCAACCACCTGGTCGGACAGGCCGTCTGCGACGCCATCATCGACGAACGCCACCAGGCGATCCTGCCGGGAGAGATCTGGGGCGACGGCGACCCGGAAGGGGTCCGGCAGCGGGCCGCGAACCGCATGAGGGACACCGCGCGCGCCGCGGCCGCCTTCGGCGTCGACACCGTCATCGGCTTCACCGGCTCCGCCATCTGGCACCTGGTCGCCATGTTCCCGCCCGCCCCCGACGCGATGATCGAGCGCGGCTACCAGGACTTCGCCGACCGCTGGAACCCGATCCTGGACGTCTTCGACGCGGAGGGGGTGCGGTTCGCGCACGAGGTCCACCCCAGCGAGATCGCCTACGACTACTGGACCACGCAGCGGGCCCTGGAGGCCGTCGACAACCGCACCGCGTTCGGCCTGAACTTCGACCCTTCGCACTTCGTGTGGCAGGACCTCGACCCGGTCGGCTTCCTCTGGGACTTCCGCGACCGCATCTACCACGTCGACTGCAAGGAGGCCCGTAAGCGCCTCGACGGACGCAACGGCCGGCTCGGCTCCCACCTGCCCTGGGGCGACCCCCGGCGCGGCTGGGACTTCGTCTCCGCCGGGCACGGTGACGTCCCCTGGGAGGACGTCTTCCGGATGCTGCGCTCCATCGGCTACCAAGGCCCGATCTCGGTCGAGTGGGAGGACGCCGGCATGGACCGGCTGCAGGGCGCTCCCGAGGCGCTGACCCGCCTCAAGGCGTTCGACTTCGAGCCGCCCAGCGCGTCCTTCGACGCCGCGTTCAACAGCTGAACCAGGCACCCGGCGCTGGTCGGGGACGGGGACCGGTTCCACCGGCCGGTCCCCCTCCGACCTGCCCGGATCCTGCTCTGTCCTGTGCTGGGAGGAAGCTCAACCGATCCTGATCCAAGGGGTGTTGGCCCAGGACGGACACGGTTACCTTCCTTGAAGCGTTCAGGACACACGTACCTCCGGGGTGACGGCGCACCCCGGCGCCCGCACCGCACGCTCCGCACCCATTCCGTACGGCCCACCCCGTTCCCGGAGGGACTTCGTGCACAGAACCAGACCCAGAAGCACCCGCACCCCCAGGCGGCCCAGGCTGCGCACCACCGTCGCCCTGTTCACCGGCCTGCTCCTCGCCGTGGGCACCCCCGCCACCATCGCCGGAGCCCAACCCGGCCAAGCGGAACAGGACGAACCGGCAGCCGCAGAGGGCCAGTTCCAGCAGGTGCCGCTCGCCAAGGGCGAACCCGAGACGGGCGAGCCGATGTCGCTCGCCGTGCTCCCGGACCGCAGCGTCCTGCACACCTCGCGCGACGGCACGCTCCGCCTCACCGACCAGGGCGGCGTCACCAAGGTCGCCGGCAAGATCCCCGTCTACAGCCACGACGAGGAAGGCCTCCAGGGCGTCGGCATCGACCCGGACTTCAAGAACAACCGGGCGATCTACCTCTACTACGCCCCGCCGCTCGACACCCCCGCGGGCGATGCCCCGGAGACCGGCACCGCCGAGGACTTCAAGAAGTTCGACGGCGTCAACCGCCTCTCCCGCTTCGTGCTGAACGCCAACGGCACGCTGAACATGGCCAGCGAGAAGAAGGTCCTCGACGTCGCGGCCTCCCGCGGCACCTGCTGCCACGTCGGCGGCGACATCGACTTCGACGCGGACGGCAACCTCTACCTGTCGACCGGCGACGACACCAACCCCTTCGCCTCTGACGGCTACACGCCGATCGACGACCGGCCGAACCGCAACCCGGCCTTCGACGCCCGCCGCAGCTCCGCCAACACCAACGACCTGCGCGGCAAGATCCTGCGTATCAAGGTCGCCGAGGACGGCTCGTACACGATCCCGCAGGGCAACCTCTTCGCCCCGGGCACGGAGAAGACCCGTCCGGAGATCTACGCGATGGGCTTCCGCAACCCGTTCCGGATGAGCGTCGACGACAAGACCGGCATCGTGTACGTCGGCGACTACGGCCCCGACGCCGGTGCCGCCGACCCCAAGCGCGGCCCGGGCGGACAGGTCGAGTTCGCCAAGGTGACCAAGGCGGCCAACTTCGGCTGGCCCTTCTGCACCGGCGCCAACGACGCCTACGTCGACTACGACTTCGCCACCAAGGAGTCCGGCGAGAAGTTCGACTGCGACGCCCCGAAGAACACCTCGCCGTACAACACGGGCCTGGTCGACCTGCCGCCCGCGCAGGCCGCCTGGATCCCGTACGACGGCGGCTCCGTGCCCGAGTTCGGCGACGGCTCCGAGTCCCCGATGGCCGGCCCGGTCTACCGTTACGACCCGGAGCTCGACTCCAGCGTGAAGTTCCCCGAGGCGTACGACGGCGACTTCTTCGCGGGTGAGTTCGGCCGCCGGTGGATCAAGCGGATCGAGCAGAACGACGACGGCTCCGTCGCGAAGATCAACGACTTCCCGTGGACCGGCACCCAGATCATGGACATGGAGTTCGGCCCCGACGGCGCGCTCTACGTCCTCGACTACGGCGTCTCCTGGTTCCAGGGCGACGAGAACTCCGCGCTGTACCGGATCGAGAACGCCGAGGACGGCTTCTCGCCGATCGCCGAGGTGAGCGCCGACAAGACGTCCGGGGCGGCCGGCCTGAAGGTCAAGTTCACCGGCTCGGCCAAGGACGCCGACTCCCCGGACCTCACCTACAGCTGGGACTTCGGCGACGGTACCAAGGGCGAGGGCCTCAACCCCACCCACAAGTACAAGAAGGTCGGCACCTACAGCGCCACCTTCACCGCGAAGGACCCCGAGGGCAACACCGGCAACGCCAGCGTCCGGATCGTGGTCGGCAACACCGAGCCCAAGGTGCGGATCGACGTCCCCGGCAACGGCACCCTGGCCGAATTCGGCAAGCCCGTCCCGTTCAAGGTGACCGTCACCGACCCCGAGGAGACCGTCGACTGCTCCAAGGTCAAGGTCGTCTACAGCCTCGGCCACGACTCCCACGCCCACGAGCTGACCAGCGAGATGGGCTGCGAGGGCACCCTGAAGCCGCCCCCCGGTGACGGCGGCCACGACCCCAACGCCGACATCTACGGCGTCGTCGGCGCCAGCTACACCGACGGCGGGGCGAACGGCCAGGAGGCCCTGACCGGCACCGCCCGCGCCGTGCTCCAGCCGCTGCACCGCCAGGGCGAGCACTTCACCACCCAGTCGGGCGTGTCGGTCATCGAGAAGACCGGCGCCAACGGCGGCAAGACCGTCGGCAATATCGACGACGGCGACTGGATCTCCTTCAGCCCCTACCGGTTCGACGGGCAGAAGAAGATGACCGTGCGGGCCTCCTCCGGCGGCGCGGGCGGCTTCATCGAGCTGCGCACCGGCTCGCCCGACGGTCCGCTGCACGGCTCGGCGTACATCCCGCCGACCGGCGGCTGGGAGACCTTCCAGAACGTCGACGTGCCGCTGCGGTCGCTGCCGAAGAAGACCACCGACATCTACCTGGTCTTCAAGGGCGGCGAGGGCGCGCTGTACGACGTGGACGACTTCGAGTTCTCCAAGGAGCCGTTCAAGGGCGGCAAGAAGGTCCTGGTCTTCTCCAAGACCGCGGGCTTCCGCCACGACTCCATCCCGGCCGGCATCGCCGCGCTGAAGGAGCTCGGCGGACCGGCCGGCATCACGGTCGACGCCACCGAGGAGGCGAAGCAGTTCACCACCGCCAACCTCGCCAAGTACGACGCGGTGGCCTT
>KE354425.1 GCA_000415505.1 Streptomyces afghaniensis 772 | reverse complement strand
CCGCCTTGTGCAGGTTGGCCTCCAGCGCGGCACGCAGGACGGAGGCCGTGCCTTCGGGGCGCAGGGCCAGCCTGTCGCCGCCCTTCGTCTCGAAGGCGTACATCTCCTTCGTCACGATGTCCGTCGATTCGCCGACGCCGCGCGCGAAGAGTTCGACGTTCTCGAAGCCCGGCGTCTCGATGTAGCCGTAGCCGGAGTTGCGCAGCGGTGCGGCGATCGCCTCGCGGACCGCCAGGAACGTCGCGGAGTCCGGCGGGATCAGGTCGTACGTGCCCTTGGGGGCCTTGAAGGTGCTCACGGAAGGTCTCGTCACATTCCTCGTCGGGGAGCCTCGGAAGCTCCCTGGCCGGCCGCCACCTGCCGCAGATACGGGTTGGTGGCGCGCTCCTGGCCGATGGTCGTCTGGGGGCCGTGGCCGGACAGCACCACGGTCGAGTCGTCGAGCGGCAGGCACACGCGGGCCAGCGAGTCGAGCATCTCGGCCATGTCACCGCCGGGCAGGTCGGTGCGTCCGATGGAGCCGGCGAACAGCAGGTCGCCCGAGAACAGGATCGGCGGGATGTCCGCCGCCTCGGGCATGCCGAAGGTCACCGACCCCTTGGTATGGCCGGGCGCGTGCGCGACGGACAGCTCCAGGCCCGCCAGCTCCAGCTTCGCCCCGTCGGCCAGCTCCTTGACGTCGTCGGGCTCCCCCACGGTCAGCTCGCCCAGGAGCGGCATCCCGATGGAACGGCCTATGCCCTTCTCGGGGTCGTTCATCATGTACCGGTCGTCGGGGTGGATCCAGGCCGGCACGTCGTGCGCGCCGCACACCGGGACGACCGAGGCCACGTGGTCGATGTGGCCGTGGGTGAGGACGACGGCGACGGGCTTGAGCCGATGCTTCCTGATCGCTTCCTCGACGCCGTCGGCGGCCTGATGGCCGGGGTCGATGATCACGCACTCCTCACCGGCGGCGGGGGCGACGAGGTAGCAGTTCGTCCCCCAGGCCCCGGCGGGGAACCCGGCAATGAGCACGATCGTCCTTCGTTGTGTCGATACGGGCGGCTGCGGCTGCTGTCAGAGCCTACCGGCGCTGCCGATTCCTCAGCGAACCCATATACGGTACGGGGCACACGCAGGCGGTCGGCGCACAGGCCCCACGCGTACCGGTCGACGTTCGAGACGCATGAGGAGAGAACCCGGTGGTCAGCCAGGAACAGCGGCGGCGTCAGCTCGCCCGTGAGAAGTACTTGCGGCAGCAGCAGCGGCGCACTGATGCGCGACGCAAGGCCCGTATCCGCAACTCCGTGATCGCCTCGGTTCTCGGCGTGGTCGTGGTGCTCTCCGTGTCGGTCTACCTGACCAAGCCGTTCGAGGACGACGGCAAGAAGGAGAACGCGGGCGCGGAGGTCACCCCGAGCGCATCGCCCAGCAAGGCCCCGGACCCGTGCGAGAAGCCGGCCGCGGGCAAGGTCAAGCCGGAGACCTGGAAGAAGGAGCCGGCGATGACGATCGACGAGTCGGCGAAGTACACGATGAAGCTGGACACGACCTGCGGCGAGATAGACATCGCGCTGAAGGCGTCGGCGGCCCCGCACACCGTCAACTCGTTCAACTTCCTCGCCGGCAAGGGCTACTTCGACCACAGCAAGTGCCACCGGCTCACCAACCAGGGCATCTACGTCCTGCAGTGCGGCGACCCGCAGGGCACCGGCATGGGCGGGCCCGGCTACACGATCCCGGACGAGAATCTGAAGGACAAGAGCCTCAAGGGCGGGGTGTACCCGGCGGGCACGGTCGCGATGGCGAACCAGTACAACGCCCAGACGAAGCAGGGCCGCAACAGCGGCGGCAGCCAGTTCTTCCTCGTCTACCAGGACAGTCAGCTGTCGCCCGACTACACACCGTTCGGGACGGTGTCCGAGGCGGGCATGAAGGTTCTCAAGAAAATCGCCGCCGCCGGAGCCCAGGCTCCCGACCCTCAGACGGGCAACACGGCGCCCAACGCGACGGTCGTGATCAACAAGGCCACGGTCGCGAAATCCTGACCCTCAACTGCGTAATTTCGGTCGCGCGGGATGCGGACAGGCCCCCCGCCGGTCGCCTATGTTGGCCGTGACGAAACTGTGGACGATGCCCGGGGGAGCTTCAGGCCCCTCGCAGGCATCATGTGGAGGAGGCGCTGTGAGCAGCGACCCGTGGGGCCGCGTCGACGAGACGGGGACCGTGTACGTGCGTACGGCCGACGGCGAGCAGGTCGTCGGTTCGTGGCAGGCAGGCTCCCCTGAGGAGGCGCTGGCCTATTTCGAGCGCAAGTACGAGGGCCTGGTTGTCGAGATCGGCCTCCTCGAGAAGCGAGTGAAGACCACCGACCTGTCGGCGAAGGACGCCCAGGCGGCCATCGACCACATCCGGGAGCAGGTCGACGCACACCACGCGGTGGGCGACCTGGACGCCCTGCGGGTCCGGCTGGACAAGCTCACCGAGCTGGTGGAGGCGCGCCGCGAGGAGCGCAAGGCGCAGCGGGCGAAGCAGTCCGACGAGGCGCGCAAGGCCAAGGAGGCGCTGGTCGTCGAGGCGGAGGAGCTGGCGCAGTCCGACCAGTGGCGGGCGGCCGGTGAGCGGCTGCGGGCCCTGGTGGACACCTGGAAGGGTCTGCCGCGGCTGGACCGCAAGTCCGACGACGAGCTGTGGCACCGGTTCTCGCACGCGCGGTCGGCGTTCTCCAAGCGGCGCAAGCAGCACTTCGCGCAGCTGGACGCCCAGCGCGAGGAGGCGCGGCGGACCAAGGAGCGGCTGGTCTCCGAGGCCGAGGCGCTGTCGAACTCGACGGACTGGGGTGCGACGGCAGCGCGCTACCGCGAGCTGATGGCCGAGTGGAAGGCCGCCGGCCGGGCCCAGCGCGAGCACGAGGACGACCTGTGGAACCGCTTCCGCGGCGCCCAGGACGTCTTCTTCGCCGCGCGCAGCTCGGTCTTCGCCGAGCGGGACGCCGAGCAGGCGGAGAATCTGAAGCTCAAGGAGGAGCTGGCCGAGGAGGCCGAGAAGCTCCTGCCGATCACGGACCTGAAGGCATCGCGGGCCGCGTTCCGTTCGATCAACGAGCGGTGGGAGGCCATCGGTCATGTGCCGCGCGACGCCCGGCCCAAGGTCGAGGGCCGTATGCACGCCGTCGAGCGGGCCCTCCAGGAGGCGGAGGAGACCGAGTGGCGCCGGACGAACCCGGAGGCACGTGCGCGTGCCGAGGGCCTGACCGGCCAGCTCCAGGCCGCCGTGGACAAGCTGAGGGGCCAGATCGAGCAGGCCCGGGCGCAGGGCAACAACGCCAAGGCCGACAAGCTCGAGCGTGAGCTCGAGGGCCGCCAGGCGCTGCTGGACCAGGCGCTGAAGGGTCTCCAGGAGTTCGGAGGCTGATCAGCCCGTCGAAAGGGGGCCCGTACCTGCCGTACGGGCCCCCTTTCGCATGGTGCTACGGACTGTTACGACCTGCTGCGCGCCGACGTCACCCGGTACACGTCGTAGACGCCCTCCACGCCCCGGACCGCCTTCAGCACATGGCCGAGATGCTTCGGGTCGCCCATCTCGAAGGTGAAGCGGGAGGTGGCGACGCGGTCGCGGGAGGTCTGCACGGCCGCGGAGAGGATGTTGACGTGCTGGTCGGACAGGACGCGGGTGACGTCCGACAGAAGCCGGGAGCGGTCCAGGGCCTCGACCTGGATGGCGACCAGGAAGACCGAGGACTGGGTGGGCGCCCACTCGACCTCGAGAATGCGCTCGGGCTCACGGGACAGCGAGTCGACGTTGACGCAGTCGGTGCGGTGAACCGATACGCCGCTGCCTCGCGTGACGAAGCCCATGATGGGGTCGCCGGGGACGGGCGTACAGCAGCGGGCCAGTTTGACCCACACGTCCTCGACGCCCTTCACGACGACGCCCGGATCGGCGCTGGAGCGGCGTTTGCGGCTGCGTCCGCGGGCCGGCGGGATCGACTCGTCGATCTCCTCGGTGGCGGCCTCCTCGCCGCCGAGGGCCTGGACCAGCTTCTGCACGATGTTCTGCGCCGAGACATGGCCCTCGCCGATCGCCGCGTACAGCGCTGAGATGTCCGCGTAGCGCATCTCGTGCGCGAGGGTCACCAGGGAGTCGCCGGTCAGGATGCGCTGGATCGGCAGGTTCTGCTTGCGCATGGCGCGGACGATGGCGTCCTTGCCCTGCTCGATCGCCTCGTCGCGGCGCTCCTTGGAGAACCAGGCCCGGATCTTGTTGCGAGCTCGCGGCGACTTGACGAAGCCGAGCCAGTCGCGGGAGGGACCGGCGCCGGGGGCCTTGGAGGTGAAGACCTCCACCAGGTCGCCGTTGTCGAGGGTGGACTCCAGCGGGACCAGCCGGCCGTTGACCCGGGCCCCTATCGTGCGGTGGCCGACCTCGGTGTGGACCGCGTAGGCGAAGTCCACCGGGGTGGCTCCCGCCGGGAGCGCTATGACGTCGCCCTTGGGGGTGAAGACGAAGACCTCGTTGCGGGAGAGGTCGAAGCGCAGCGACTCCAGGAACTCGCCGGGGTCCTCGGTCTCCTTCTGCCAGTCGAGCAGCTGCCGCAGCCACGCCATGTCGTTGATGGCGTCCTTGTCCTTGCCGGAGGACTTGGGCGCGTCCGTGCGCACCTTGGAGGCACCGGCGACGGCTTCCTGCTTGTACTTCCAGTGCGCGGCGATGCCGTACTCGGCGCGGCGGTGCATGTCGAACGTACGGATCTGGAGCTCGACCGGTTTGCCGCCGGGGCCGATGACCGTCGTGTGCAGCGACTGGTACATGTTGAACTTGGGCATCGCGATGTAGTCCTTGAACCGGCCGGGGACCGGGTTCCATCGCGCGTGCACCGTGCCGAGGGCCGCGTAGCAGTCGCGGACGGTGTCCACGAGGACGCGGATGCCCACCAGGTCGTAGATCTCCGCGAAGTCACGACCGCGGACGATCATCTTCTGGTAGACGCTGTAGTAGTGCTTCGGGCGGCCGGTGACGGTCGCCTTGATGCGGGCCGCACGCAGGTCCTGCTGGACCTCGTCGGTGACGATGGCGAGGTACTCGTCGCGCTTCGGGGCGCGCTCGGCGACCAGACGGACTATCTCGTCGTACATCTTGGGGTAGAGGATCGCGAAGGCGAGGTCCTCCAGCTCCCACTTGATGGTGTTCATGCCCAGGCGGTGGGCGAGCGGCGCGTAGATCTCCAGGGTCTCGCGCGCCTTCTTCTCCTGCTTCTCGCGCTTGAGGTAGCGCATGGTGCGCATGTTGTGCAGGCGGTCGGCGAGCTTGATGACCAGGACGCGCGGGTCCTTGGCCATGGCGACGACCATCTTGCGCACGGTCTCGGCCTGCGCGGCCTCGCCGAACTTGACCTTGTCCAGCTTGGTGACACCGTCGACGAGCAGCGTGACGACGTCGCCGAAGTCGCGGCGCAGGTCGTCCAGGCCGTACTCGGTGTCCTCGACCGTGTCGTGCAGCAGGCCCGCCATCAGGGTGGCCGGGTCCATGCCCAGCTCGGCGAGGATGGTCGTCACGGCGAGGGGGTGCGTGATGTACGGGTCGCCGCTCTTGCGCTTCTGGCCGCGGTGCCAGCGCTCGGCGACCTGGTAGGCACGCTCGATCTGGCGGAGCGTCGACGTCTCGATCTTCGGGTCGTTGCTGCGCACTATCCGCAGCAACGGCTCCAGCACCGGGTTGTACGGGTTCGCGCGCTGCACGCCGAGACGGGCCAGGCGGGCGCGGACGCGGTTGGAGGAGCCGGTACGGGCCGGCTGGCCGCCTGCCTGGCGCACGGGCGGGGCCGGCTTGGGGCGCGCCTGCTCGGCGGGCTTGTCGACCGGCGCCGACTGGGCGTGCTCGACCGGCCCGCGGGTGTCGTTCTTCGCGTGGGGCGCGTTCGGCGCGGGCTTGGCCGCGGCTGCCGAGGCGGACTCGGGCTTGGCGGCGGTCAGGTGCTGGGCCTCGTCTGGCAAGAGGGCTCCTCGTGCGCGATCCGGGTCCCCCGGTCAGGCTCCGGACACCCCATGGTAGCCATCCTGGACCCCAGGATCGCCTTCAGGCCAATGTGAGGACCGTCTACCCAAGAAACACGAGAGGCGGGCGCCGGATTTCTCCGGGCCCGCCTCCGCGGTGTCGTGCCGGTGTCATGGCGATGTCCACCGGACTGCCGGGGGCTTCCTAGACCGTGAGCAGCGCCTCCAGCGGGGCGCCGTTCAGAGCCGGTTCCAGGCGGGCGCGGCCGTTGAGGAAGCCGAGCTCCATGAGGACGGCGAGGCCGGCGACCTCCGCGCCGGCCCGGCGGATGAGCTGGACCGAGGCCTCGGCGGTGCCGCCGGTGGCGAGGACGTCGTCGACGACCAGGACACGGTCGTCGGCGGTCAGGTCCTCGGCGTGCACCTCGATCTCCGCCGAGCCGTACTCCAGGTCGTAGGCCTGGCCGAGGGTGGCTCCGGGGAGCTTGCCCGCCTTGCGTACGGGGATGAAGCCGAGGCCGGCGCGGACGGCGACCGGGGCGCCGAGGATGAAGCCCCGGGCCTCCAGGCCGACGACCTTGGTGGCACCGGTGCGCTCGGCGATCTCGGCGAGGGCGTCGGTGAGCGCGGTGAACGCCGCCGGGTCCGCCAGGAGCGGGGTGATGTCCTTGAACATCACGCCCGGCTCCGGGTAGTCCGCGACGTCCCTGATGCGGCTGAGCAGCAGCTCCCTGATGTCGGTCATCGGCGCTTCCCCGAGGGGCGGCCACGGCCGCGGGTGCGGGACGCGGGCTGGTTGCGGGGACCGACGACCGCGGGTGCGGCGTCCTCGGGCTCGCCGTCGTACGACTCGTCGGCGCCGTCGGCCTCGGTCTCGCCCTGGGCTCCGGACTGGGCCCGCTTGGCGAGGACGCGCTTCCTGAGGGCCTTCAGCTGCGGCTCGCGCTCCTTCAGGTCGGCGACGAGCGGCGTGGCGATGAAGATCGAGGAGTACGCACCGGCGGCGAGGCCGACGAAGAGCGACAGCGAGATGTCGTTCAGCATGCCGGCGCCGAGGACACCGCCACCGATGAACAGCAGGCCCGCGACCGGCAGCAGCGCGACCACCGTGGTGTTGATGGAGCGGACCAGGGTGCTGTTGATCGAGCGGTTGGCGACGTCGCTGTAGGTCCAGCGGGTCTGCTTGGTGATGTCCTTGGTCTGTTCCTTGAGGCTGTCGAAGACCACGACCGTGTCGTAGAGCGAGTAGCCGAGGATGGTCAGCAGACCGATCACCGTGCCCGGTGTGACCTCGAAGCCGACCAGGGCGTAGATGCCGACCGTGATGGTGATGTCGTGGATCAGGGCGACGAACGCGGCCAGCGCCATGCGCCACTCGAAGGCGATCGCCAGGTAGATCACCACGAGGACGAGGAAGATCCAGAGGCCCTGCCAGGCCTTGTTGGCGATCTGGTCACCCCAGCTGGGGCCGACCAGTTCGGCGTTGATCTGCTCCTTCTCGATCTTGAGGTCGTCGGAGAGCTTGTCCTTGATCTTGTCGGCCGCGCCGGTGTCGATGCCGGCGACCTGGATGCGCAGGCTGCCGTCGCCGAGCTTCTGGACGATCGCGTCGTGGCCGGAGGCCTCTTCCGCGTAGCCCTCCGCCTGGGACACCGAGGCGCTGGTGTTCTTCGGGGTGTTGAAGACGGCGCCGCCCTGGAACTCGATGCCCATGTTCAGGCCGCGGACCGCCAGGCCGACGATGGCCGTGATGGTGATCAGGATGGAGAGGCCGTACCAGATCTTGCGGTTCTTGACGAAGTCGTAGCCGACCTCGCCACGGTGCAGTCGGGCGCCGAGGGTGCCGAGTTTCGACATCTCAGGCCTCCTTGGTGTCGACGGGGGCGGCGGGGCGGCGGGTGCGGCGCAGCGGGGGCTTCGCACCGAGGCTCTTCGGGTCGAGGCCGGACCACTTGTGGCCGTTCGCGAAGAACGGGCGGCGGGCCATCAGCGTCAGCAGCGGCTTGGTGAAGAGGAACACGACGACCACGTCGAGCAGGGTGGTCAGGCCGAGCGTGAACGCGAAGCCCTGGACCTTGCCGACGGTGACGATGAAGAGCACCGCGGCGGCGAGGAACGACACGAAGTCGGAGACCAGGATGGTGCGCCGGGCGCGCGGCCAGGCTCGTTCGACGGCGGGGCGCAGCGAGCGGCCCTCGCGGATCTCGTCGCGGACGCGTTCGAAGTACACGATGAACGAGTCCGCCGTGATACCGATCGCGACGATGGCACCGCACACGGCGGGCAGATTCAGCGCGAAATTGATGGTCGGGCCGAGCAGCGCCATGATCGTGTAGGTCAGGGCGGCGGAGACCAGCAGCGAGAGAATCGCGATGAACGCCAGGCCGCGGTAGTAGAGCAGCAGGTAGATGACGACCAGCGCGAGACCGATCGCGCCGGCGATCAGGCCGGCCTTCAGCTGGTCACCGCCGAGCGCGGCGGTGACGGTCGAGACGCTGTCCTCGCGGAAGGTCAGCGGCAGCGCACCGTAGCTCAGCATGTTGGCGAGGTCCTGGGCGGACTGCTGGTTGAAGTTGCCGGAGATCTCCGCGTTGCCGCCGGTGAGCGCCTGCCGCACGTACGGGTCGGAGACCACGTCGCCGTCGAGGACGATCGCGAACTGGTTCTGCGGCGACTGGTTCTTCGCCAGCTTGCCGGTGATGTCCGCGAACTTCTTGCCGCCCTCGTCGGTGAAGTCCATCGTGACCGTCCAGCCCGCACCGGTCTGGGTGTTCAGGACGGCCTGGGCCTTGTCGACGTCGGTGCCGTCGACCTCGGCCGGGCCGAGGATGTACTTCTGCCACTGGCCCTGCGAGTTCTTGCCGCAGGCCAGGGTGGGCTGGGAGGCCTTGACGCCGTCGCCCACGGCGGAGCGGGTCTTGGCGTTGGTGCAGTCGAGCTTGGCGTACTGCTCCTGGAGCTTGCTCGCGTCGTCGGCGGCGGTGCCGCCGGACGCGGACGGGGAGGGGCTGGCCTTCGCCTTGTCCGAGGCGCTCGCGGACGGCGTCGCATCGGCCTTCAGCGCGTCCGTGACCGCTCGGCCCTGCGTGGTGGGAGAGGCGGACGGCGAGGCGGAGCCCTTGTCGGTGGCCTCGGGCTTGTCGGTGGCCTTGCCGGACGGCTTGTCCGAGGGGCTTCCCGTGGGGCTCGGCGAGGGGCTGGCCGCGCCGGCGCCGCCGGAGACCTCGGTGGCGATGACCGGGCGGAAGTACAGCTTGGCGGTGGTGCCGACCTGCTTGCGGGCCTGCTCGGAGTTCGTGCCCTTGGGGATGTTGACGATGATGTTGTCCCGGCCCTGCGTCTGGACCTCGGCCTCGGAGACGCCCAGACCATTGACACGGCGCTCCATGATGGAGACTGCGGTGTCCATGTTGGTCTTGTTGATCGCCGCCTCGTTGCCGGCCTCGGGAACCGCCTCGAGCGTGATGCTCGTACCGCCGGCCAGGTCGATGCCGAGACGCGGTTTCGTGTGTCCCGAGGCGAACATCCCACCGGTGAGCGCCGCGATGGCGATCAGGATCAGGGCCAGCGAGCGCCCCGGCTTGCTCTGGGCGCTCGCGCTCCGGCCCTTTTTAGGTGTGGCCACCTTCTCGTACTCCCTCTCGGGCCGCCGCGCTCCGGATCGGCGGACGGGCGGCCATGACATGGTGTCGGGATTCCGTGCGAGCCGGTCGTGTCCCGGGGTGCGCGGGCCGGGCCCGCGCACCCCGGGACGCGACTACTTCGCCTCGGAGTCGCCGTCGGTCTTCTTCGGCTCTTCGTCCGTCTTCGCCTCGCCGCCGGCCGGCTTCGCCTCGCCGGCCGGGGCGTCGTCGGCCGGCTCGTCGGCCGTGTCCTTCTTGCCGAGGTCGACGGCCTTGTCGTCAGCGCCGGCGTCGGCGGCGGAGTCGTCGGTCTCGGTGAGGGAGGAGGCGTCGTCCGGGACGAGGTCGGCGTCGGACTTCAGGTCGTGCTCGACGCCGTGGACGATGCGGTTGTACTCGTCGTCGGTGAGGACGGCACCGATGGAGTTCTTGGCGAAGAGGAGCTCGACGCCCGGGCCGGCGTCGACGAGGACGGTGTCCTCGTTCACCTCCTTGACGGTGGCGTACATGCCCCCGATGGTGCGGACACCGCTGCCGGGCTGCATTTGGTTCCGCATCTCCACGGCCTGCTGCTGCTTCTTCTTGGCCGACCGGGTCATCAGGAACATGGCCCCGATGAGCACGATGAACGGGAGGAGGGTCAGGAGACTCACGGGTCGGTACTTCCTTCACACGACCGCGCTGTGAGCGGCCAGATGGTTGGGGGTGTGTACGCCGCCGACAAAGGCGGCATCGGCGGAGTCTAAGCGAGTCCGCGCGCATGGAACAACGCTCAGCATGGCACCGGGGTTCCTGCTCCGGCCACTGGCCTCGCCGCCACGGAGCGGTGACGGTGCCGTCACGCCCCGAACAGGTCCTGTTGTCCGTTTCCGGTGGTCTGGGAGCGGGGCGGGGTGAGGCCGAGATGCGCCCATGCGGCGGGGGTGGCGACCCGGCCGCGCGGGGTGCGGGCCAGCAGGCCCTCCCGTACCAGGAAGGGCTCGGCGACCTCTTCCACGGTCTCACGCTCCTCCCCCACCGCGACCGCGAGCGTGGACAGGCCGACGGGTCCGCCGCCGAACAGCTTGAGCAGGGCTTCCAGCACGCCCCGGTCGAGGCGGTCGAGGCCGCGGGCGTCCACCTCGTAGACGGCGAGGGCGGCGGCCGCGATGTCCCTGGTGATCAGGCCGTCGGCCTTGACCTGCGCGTAGTCCCGGACGCGGCGCAGCAGACGGTTGGCGATACGGGGCGTGCCGCGGGAGCGGCCGGCGATCTCGGCGGCGCCGTCCGGCTCGATCTCGACTTCGAGGAGATCCGCGGAGCGGTGGATGACCCGCTCCAGTTCGGCCGGTTCGTAGAACTCCATGTGCGCGGTGAAGCCGAACCGGTCGCGCAGCGGGGGCGGCAGCAGGCCCGCGCGCGTGGTGGCGCCGACCAGGGTGAACGGGGGCAGCTCCAGCGGGATGGCGGTGGCGCCCGGGCCCTTGCCGACGATGACGTCGACGCGGAAGTCCTCCATCGCCATGTACAGCATCTCCTCGGCGGGCCGGGACATGCGGTGGATCTCGTCGAGGAAGAGGACCTCGCCCTCCTGGAGGGAGGAGAGGATCGCGGCGAGGTCGCCCGCGTGCTGGATGGCGGGGCCCGACGTGATGCGGATGGGGGCGCCCATCTCGGCCGCGATGATCATCGACAGGGTGGTCTTGCCGAGGCCGGGGGCGCCGGAGAGCAGCACGTGGTCGGCGGTGGCACCACGCGCGCGTGCGGCACGCAGGACGAGGTCGAGCTGCTCACGGACCTTCTCCTGGCCGATGAACTCGCCCAGGTCCTTGGGGCGCAGGGCGGCCTCGACGGCCTGGTCCTCACGGTCGGCGACGGAGTCCACCAGCCGCTCGGCGGCGTCGGCGTCGGTCGTGTCGTCCCAGTTCATGGAGTGTGCCTCGGAATCTCGGTACGGAGGTACGGACTGCTCGGACTAGCGGGCGCGGTTCAGGGTCTGCAGGGCCGCCTTCAGCAGCTGTCCCACCTGCGGCGTGCCCTCTGCGGCCTCGGCCTGCGGGGCGACGGCCGTCACCGCCTCGTCGGCCTCCCGGGTCGCGTAGCCGAGGCCGATCAGGGCTGCGTGCAGCTGGTCGCGCCAGCCCGCGCTGACGGCCGTACCGACAGCGGGGGCGCCGACCGGCTCGCCGAGACGGTCCTTCAACTCCAGGAGCAGCTTCTGGGCGCCCTTCTTGCCGATGCCGGGGACGGCGGTGAGCGCCTTCTCGTCGCCGGTGGCGACGGCCCTGCGCAGGGCGTCCGGGGTGTGCACGGCGAGCATCGACTGGGCGAGTCTCGGTCCCACGCCGCTGGCCGTCTGGAGCAGCTCGAAGGTCTGCCGCTCGTCGTCGTCCGCGAAGCCGTACAGGGTCAGTGAGTCCTCCCGTACGACGAGGGAGGTGTGCAGCTTGGCGGGCCGGCCCATCCGGAGCGTGGACAGCGTGTTCGGCGTGCACTGGACGGCCATGCCGACACCGCCGACCTCGACGACCGCGGCGTCGGGGGCGAGCGCGGCGACGGTGCCGCTGACGAAGGCGATCATGCCGTACGGCCTTTCGATGTGTGCAGGGCGACGGCCTGCTGGAGTCGGTTCTGCGCGGGGGCGCGCCAGATGTGGCAGATGGCGAGGGCGAGGGCGTCGGCCGCGTCGGCGGGCTTGGGCGGTGCGCCGAGCCGGAGGAGGCGGGTCACCATGGCGCCCACCTGGGCCTTGTCGGCCCTGCCGCTGCCGGTGACGGCGGCCTTGACCTCGCTCGGCGTGTGCAGCGCCACGGGGATTCCGCGACGGGAGGCGCACAGCAGGGCGACGGCGCTGGCCTGGGCCGTGCCCATCACCGTACGGACGTTGTGCTGGCTGAAGACGCGCTCGACGGCGACGCACTCCGGCCGGTGCTCGTCCAGCCACTGTTCGATGCCCTGCTCGATGGCGACGAGGCGGCTGCCGAGGTCCGCGTCCGCCGGTGTGCGGACGACGCCGACGCCGATCATCGTGAGCGGCCGTCCGGCGACGCCCTCGACCACGCCGACACCGCACCGGGTCAGGCCCGGGTCCACCCCCAGAACGCGCACGCGTCCTCCCTCTCGATCGCCTGTTCCTGCAGGCTATCGGGTGGCACCGACAACGCGACGGGCCGACGGGGTGTGTCCCGTCGGCCCGTCGGGTCCTGCGGAGCCCGTGGCGGCGTTACGCGCCGACCTTCTCCATGACCTCGTCGCTGACGTCGAAGTTGGCGAAGACGTTCTGCACGTCGTCGCTGTCCTCCAGCGCGTCGATGAGCTTGAAGATCTTCTTGGCGCCCTCCTCGTCCAGCTCGACCTGCATGGTCGGGACGAAGTTGGCGTCGGCGGAGTCGTAGTCGATGCCGGCGTCCTGGAGGGCGGTGCGGACCGCGACCAGGTCGGTGGCCTCGCTGAGGACCTCGAAGGTCTCGCCGAGGTCGTTGACCTCCTCGGCGCCCGCGTCGAGCACGGCGCCCAGCACGTCGTCCTCGGTCAGCTCGCCCTTGGGGACGATCACGACGCCCTTGCGGTTGAACAGGTACGACACGGAGCCCGGGTCGGCCATGGAGCCGCCGTTGCGGGTCATGGCGACGCGGACCTCGGAGGCGGCGCGGTTGCGGTTGTCGGTGAGGCACTCGATGAGCACCGCGACACCGTTCGGGCCGTAACCCTCGTACATGATCGTCTCGTAGTCGGCGCCGCCGGCCTCCAGGCCCGCGCCGCGCTTGACCGCCGACTCGATGTTCTTGTTGGGGACCGACGACTTCTTCGCCTTCTGGATGGCGTCGTAGAGCGTCGGGTTGCCCTCGGGGTCGGCGCCGCCCATCCGGGCCGCCACCTCGATGTTCTTGATCAGCTTCGCGAAGAGCTTGCCGCGCTTGGCATCGATGACGGCCTTCTTGTGCTTCGTCGTGGCCCATTTAGAGTGGCCGGACATCTGCCTGTCTCCTTCGCGTAACCCATCTCAGCAACGAACGCAGGAATCCTACTAGGACTGGGCCGTCCGGTTCTCGCGCACCATGTCGACGAACAGGGCGTGCACACGGTGGTCGCCGGTCAGTTCCGGGTGGAACGACGTGGCCAGAGCGTTGCCCTGGCGGACCGCGACGATGTGGCCGTCGTGCTCGGCGAGCACCGTCGGCCCGGGCGCCGACGGACTCGACCCAGGGGGCGCGGATGAAGACGCCCTCCGACCGGGTCGCCCTCCACGCCCTTGACCGTCGACGGCCGCCGTCGAAGGACTCGTTCTGCCG
>KE354424.1 GCA_000415505.1 Streptomyces afghaniensis 772 | reverse complement strand
CTCCGAGGCGACCTGCCCGCCTGCGCCCGCTGGCCCGCAGCTGGTGAGGCGAGCTGTCACTGGCCATGGACCGCAGGATGCGCAGGTCCTAGCGGTCGTAGACGACGGTCACCGGCGCATGGTCGGACCACCGCTCCGCATGCGTCGCCGCCCGCTCCACGAACCCCTTTGACCGCCCGCCCGGCGAGCCCCGGGGTGGCCACGTGATAGTCGATCCGCCAGCCGGTGTCGTTGTCGAAAGCCCGCCCCCGGTACGACCACCACGAGTACGGCCCCTCGGTGTCCGGGTGCAGGGCGCGTACGACGTCGACGTACCCGCCGTCCGCGGGATCGAGGACCTGGGACAGCCACTCCCGCTCCTCGGGCAGGAACCCGGAGTTCTTGGTGTTGCCGCGCCAGTTCTTCAGGTCTGCCTGCTGGTGGGCGATGTTCCAGTCGCCGCAGACCAGCACTTCGCGCCCCTCGGCGGCGGCCCGCTCCCGGAGCCCCTTCAGATGGGCGAGGAACTCACCCATGAAGCGCTCCTTCTCGTCCTGCCGCTCGGTCCCGACCTCACCCGAGGGCAGATACAGGGAAGCGACGGTGACCCCCGGCAGATCGGCCTCCACATACCGCCCGCTGCCGTCGAACTCGGACGACCCGAAACCGACCTGGACCCGGTCGGGCTCACGCCGGCTGTACAGGGACACCCCGGCCCGCCCCTTCGCGGCGGCCGGCGCGTGCACCACGTGCCAGCCCTCGGGGTCCCGGACGTGCTCCGGCAACTGCTCCGGCTCGGCCCGCACCTCCTGAAGACACAGCACGTCGGCGTCGGTCTGCGCGAGCCACTCCACGAAGCCCTTCTTCGCGGCGGCACGCAGTCCATTCACATTCACAGAGGTCACAGTGAGCACCCCGGCACGATACCGGCACACTGGACGAGGTCCAGTTCCGGATCGAATACGGTAGCCGTCATGCAGATACGCCGGGTCTCCTTCGACCACCCCGACGCCGTGAAGCTGAACGACCAGGTCCAGGCCGAGTACGCCGTCCGCTACGGGGACGACGGCGACGCGACGGTCATGGCCGCGTCGGACTTCAAGCCGCCGAACGGCATCTACCTGATCGCGTACGACGAGCTCGGCACCCCCGTCGCCTCGGGCGGCTGGCGCGCTCAGGACGCGAACGACGAAGGAAACCTGGACGGGGACGCCGAGGTCAAGCGCATGTACGTGATCAAGCAGATGCGCGGTCGGGGCCTGGCCCGGCGCATCCTGGCCGCCCTGGAGGAGGACGCCCGCGAGGCCGGCCGCATCCGCATGGTCCTGGAGACCGGCCTCAAGCAGCCGGAGGCCATCGCCCTGTACACGTCCAGCGGCTACGAGCCGTGCGCCAAGTTCGGCTACTACCGGCACTACGAGTCGAGCCGCTGCTTCGCGAAGCGTCTCTGACCTGGCTGACGGGGGCTCAGCGTCCGCCTCGTCCGTGGCCCTTGTCACGGAGCGCGTGCTGTCCGCGTCGCCGCCACCACTCGGCCACCGAGCCTGTCTCGCCGCGCCGGTGCGGCGGCACCAGCGCCTTCGGCCAGTTGAACCAGGCGATCGTCACGTGCAGCACCAGCCAGCAGAACGAGGCCAGCAGGAAGAACGCGCCGACGTCGACCACGGCGGGTCCCGCGCCGTCCGAGGCGGCGGTGGCGGCGGCGATGCTGATCGTCATGCAGACCAGCCAGGCGGCGAAGGCGACGATGCCGCGTTCGTGCCCCCGTCCGACCGACGGGTTCAGCGAGTACCCGAACACCATGTCGGGGGCCCGGCCGGAGCCGGTCCAGTGCAGCCATGCCGCCCGGACGAAACACAGGTCCGCCCCGCCCAGGAGGACGGCGGCGACGATGTCGGGAACGAGGTCTGCCACAGCGCCTCCGCGGCGAGCGCACCAGCCGGATACCCCAGTATCCGAGGTGAGATCGTCAAGAAGATCCACGGCGAGACCAAGCTTGGGCAAGCATGTGGTGCTGAACATACGTCAGAGCCCGGTCGGTTTCCCGACCGGGCTCTGAGCTGCGTGGACCTGAGGGGATTTGAACCCCTGGCCCCCTCGATGCGAACGAGGTGCGCTACCGGACTGCGCCACAGGCCCTTGCAACGAGTGAAACTTTAGCACCCCGATCGGCCTGCTTGGAAATCCGTTCCCGAGGGGCGGTCACCTGCGGCTTCGTGGGGCTACTCGTTGGCGGCCCGGGGCCGGCCCCCGTCCTCGTACTGGTCGAACAGCGGCGTGCGGCCGCGCTCCCGGGCCCGCCGTGCGGAGGCCGCGCGGCGGGCGTCACTGCGCCCGCCGCCGTCCGCCC